>JANYCW010000018.1 GCA_025360085.1 Actinomycetes bacterium | reverse complement strand
CACGCTTACGCGTGACGGGCCAAGCCCCCTGAGCCCTTACAGACGTCTTGAAAACCCCTTGGGAGCCCCTGGTCGACAGCAACCGACAGATGTGAAATAGCCATTCACGACAACGCTTTATAGATATGGGCGAGAAGCTGCTGCTCCAACCAAGAAGCCGAAATGTCTTCGCCCTCCAGCTGGCAAGAGCTCACGCAATCCGGCTCCAGCGCGATTGTGATAGCGTAGGCTGCGCGGATTAAATCATAAAAGACGCTTGGATTAGGCGGAGAAATAGCCCGCCGTGTATTGAAGCTGTCCAAGTCAATGTCGAGGATAAATGGCATCGCCAGCAGGTCATCCAACCCGGCTAACCGACATATTTCAGCGGCGCGTGAAAGGCGACACCTCAGGAACTCCGCGCCCAAGATTTGATCTCGAAAGCGGCGGTAGCAGAACGCATCCCCGCGCGGAGTATCATCTCCAAGAAGGATTATCCGATCCAGTGGAAGGGCATGGCCTTGAATCGGCAGCATCTCATCGGAAGAGTGAGCGAGGATGAAGGCAACGTCTATGATGCCGCACCGGATAGCCGCATCGATATGTTCGTCGTGGCGGAGGTCATGGACTGCGGCTTCGACTGAAGCAGAATCATCAGCGAAAAGCTGCGAAAGGCGAGCAACTTGAACGCAGATTCATCTCTGTGGGGCTTTTGTATGCCCAAAGGAATAAATACAAAGGGCCCAACCTTTCGGTTGAGCCCTAAGCTTGAAGACGAAACCTCAAGCGGTGTAGATAAAGGTTAGCACTTATTGATAGTGAGGTGAGAGCGAAAAGCGAAGTGGCCTCACGCGACTAACCGTAAGGCCACTTAGTGTGCATGTCACTGGCGAGATTCGAACTCGCGGCCTGCAACATAGTCGTTGTGCCGCTCTATCCTCTGAGCTACAGTGACACGCAGGGATGAATTTAAATGAAATATTTCTTAACAAGCTACGAGAATGTCTTAACTGTGGACAATAAATCGGTGCTAGTCTTTGAGAACATCGTCGTTGTGCCCTCGTGAATCAAGAGTTACAGAACGAAAGCCCCGCAGATTCATCTCTGTGGGGCTTTTGTATGCAGATTCGCACCAGAATCGAATCCCTGATTAATGGCGGAGAGCAATTCGTTGATCTAAGCCATCGAGTTCCTGGAGGACATCGTAAGAGGCCCAAATTTGATTTCGCTTCCGAGTCGTAACTGGAACAAGGATTCCGACACTGTGCAACTTAGATATTGTTCGATAGATACCTGAAGGATTTTTCCCAATGACTCCTATCAACTCTTCAGCAGAAAACACTGGATTAGAAATCAAAAATTCTAATAATTTTGAGGTTGAGCCACCAGATCGAACAATTCCCAGTTTTGTCTTCCATGTGGCAGGCAGCTCAGCTAGGTATTTTGCCGTAGTACTCGCCTCTGTTGCTGCAATAATTGATGCATCGGCGAAACGAATAAGCAGGTGCTCAAAGTGGCCGACTCGATAGCCACTTAAATCTTCAAAATAACCAGTTCGGTGTGCTGCAAGAGATGAAGCAATCGGAACGATTACTCTCGTAGTTACCATCCTTCGCCTTAAGATCGCATTTACCAAGGCACGGCCAATTCGACCATTGCCATCGGTGAATGGGTGAATTGTTTCAAATTGGGCGTGTGCTATCGCAGCCTGCGCTAGCGCTGGCACATCATCGCGATTAGCAAACTTCAAGAGATCGTGCATCAGATTTTTAACCATCTCTGGTGGCGGTGGAACAAAGATTGCGCCGAGCGGCGAGTGATTACTGCCGTCAATCCAGTTTTGAACTCGGCGATATTTGCCGGCACTATCTTGTTCGCGAGGAACGTCTTTCATGAGCAACTGGTGGGCCAATTTTATACTCGTATCAGAGATGGTTTTGTTTAAATCAACAGAGGCAATCAAAGTGGCTAATGCATCTGTACCAGCGACCATCGCAATTGCTGATGAGTTTGATTTATTCCCATGTTGAGCTTGAGCGTACTCTTCAGAGGTAGCGAATAGATTTTCAATTTTGGAAGAGGCAATCGATTCAGTGCGAATCAGAAGATGCTCTAGTGGTTTTAATATCTCTCCATATGCATTATCTAGATTGGCGATCGCCTTTATCGCAGACTCGGATTTTGCAATTAGATCGGAGCTAAGAGTGAATGTCCGATGTGCAATTTCAGGCGGAATGCAAACTTTGATGGAACGAACCTTCCGGTCTTCCCGAGTCCCAGCACGCACCTGTTGTTGCCAAGGAATCTCCTGATAAGTGCAGGCAATCCATCCCTGAACTATCTTGGCCATGTCACCTCCTTTAATGTAGAATAAACGTATCGTTATTCCACATTAAAGGCAACAATGTAGAATATAATCGAGGTTATTCCACTATGGGGGCACAACTACTCGTATGACATCCTCCGGGTTACGCCAACGTTGAGCTAATGGATTTGTTGCTGCAAGAACGTCCGTTGTATATCGCCTAGTGATACCAGCCAACTTTGTCAGTAGCACCTGTTAACTTTTCTTCTGTCGCACAATAGGTGCGACGAAAACTGTCCGAGGTTTAGGCCTCGCAGAAGAAGGTTTTGGAGCGCTAAGCCCTTCGGCTTGCTCCACGCCAACCGGGCAACCGCACCGGTAGAACCGATGGATGACAGGCTGTATAGCTCATACATGGGGCTTTATGGAATGCGGATTCGATCCAGAGACAAATCCCTGATTATTGATGGGAGTACCACAATGGTTTTAACTGATAAAGATAGAGATGATTTTCTTAATCGTATTGGTGCAGTACAAAAACTTCGCGAAAGTGGCGAAGTGGCCTCACGCGATTAACCGTGAGGCCACTGCGCTTTAGCCGTGAATTGTTGCGACCTCGGCAATCGCCTCGGGCTTCTTAGATGAAAGATAACCGAGGGCAAATAGACCCACGACCATCCAAGCACCCATCGCATAAGCACCATATGTAAGGGGTGCTGCAAGGGAGATGATGAAACTCAATCCGGGCATTCCCGTGATTCCTGCTGCATTGAAAAAGCCAGGGACCAAGAAGATGAAGCCGATGATTGGCACGATGATGTGAATGACAGGATGGCGCTCTTCTCTTCGGTGCTTAGTGAAGTAACCGATGCAGGCAAGGTTTGCTATCATGTAGACAGGAACAACTGCAACTACCAGTCCGGTTGCGATGATTCCAAAGGCAGTCTGTGGTGTGTACTTAGCACCAAGGCCAAGGGCTAGAACTAATCCAACGATGAGCTGCACGATGACGGCGTTGCGTGGAGTCTTGTGCTTTGGATCAATGGCAGCAAGTGCTTTAGGGAAAACTCCTGCGCGACCGAAAGCAAATGCCGTACGTGTGAAGACGTTTGCACCCGCGTTTGCATTTGCGATTGTTGAGTTGATGATTGCAAAGAGAACTAATAGCCAGAAAATTGTTCCGACGCCTCTTGCTAGGCCATCCCATGGTGCACCGTTATTGTAAGCGGCGAAGTCCTTGAACTTTTCTGGACCGAATGTAACAACTGCGGCATATGTTGTGAATACATACAACGCGCCGATTGAAAGCGTTGCATACATAACTGCTTTTGGAATGTTCTTGCGTGGGTTTTCAGTCTCTTCAGCAAGTGGGGCCGCGGCTTCAAAGCCAGAGAATGCGAGCAGGCAAAAGACTGATCCTGCGATAACGCCAGACCATCCTTGAAAACCTGTTGCATTTGCATAATGTGGTGAGAAGACAGCAAGATCGTTATTGCTGCCAGCTTTTATAACAAGGATGATTCCAACTAAAAGAAAAACTCCGATTTCAATTGCGCCAAGGATTACACCAGTACGCGCAGAGGAACGAACGCCCTTGTAAACAATTGCGCCGACAAGAAGAGTGCCTGCCGCTGTGAAAATCCACCAGTTTCCAGCTGAGAATGAAGGTTGTTCTGCATGCCACTCTCCTGCAACGGTAAATCCAAGTTGCAACATAACAAGTGGCACGATGAGAATTTCAACGGCTGCATATGCCCAGCCAACCAGGAACCCAACCCACGGACGAAGTCCAACGGCGCTATATGTTGCAACAGAGCCTGCCGATGGAATATGTGCGGCAAGTTGACCGATGCTCGATGCGGTAAAGAAGATGCCGATGAAGGCAAAGATCACGGCAAGGGGCAGGGCTCCACCGGCAAGAGGTGAGCCAAATGGTATTGAGGCGGCAATAGCTGCGCCGGGAGCCATCGAACAGATTGATTGGAACACGACTTCGCGTAAACCAACGGCATTTTTTTCTAGTTGTGCCATTTATTTTCTCCGTTTCTTAACGACAAAACCATCACTTCATGTGAAGTTATGGGGCGGTGCTTTATATGTTAAATGGTTTTGGTGCACGTGCAATCTTTGGTACTCGCATCTTGGCAACGGCAAAGCCGTCAGGTAAAGGATGAATGTTTTGTGCGATTCCGAGATCACAGGCAACAGAGAGAAAGATAAATGCATCTTCCATCGTAAAGCCCCAGTGATCTACTAATAACTTCGCGGCCTCTTCGCAGGCATGTTTGAGTGCATCTTGAATATTGCCTGCCGTGCCGTGAGTAACCCAGGAATCTTTGAGCTCTGTCACCGGCCAACCTGCAGCATTTCCTTTGATTAAATCGACTTTGATAATTCCAGTGCCGCCAATTTCTACACCGGTACCAGAAATTTCACCATCACCCATCGATGCATGCATATCTCCGATTGCCAACTGCCCACCAGGTTGAAATACCGGCAAGTGAACAGTGGCACCGATTCCATTGAGATGATCATCCATATTTCCACCATGGCGACCGGCAAAGAAAGTTCCGATCTCACCGCTTGCCGGTGCAACACCAATGACACCAAACATTGGACGCGTTGGAAATTCCACGCCATTGGATTGCATGGTGATGGTGCCATCTTTAACTGCAAAGATGCGAGTCTGTGGAGCGGTAGTGTGTTCGATTAACTGACCCCACTCGGGGATGACCATCGCCGCGCCTTGTGGGCCGGGTCTGATATCGATCAGGGTTACAGAAAGTGAGTCACCAGGCTCGGCCCCGATTACCTCTATCGGGCCCGTTGCACTGTTGATGCGAGTCATATCAAGGGTGAGCAATGTATCTGACTCTTTTTGAACTTGGCCGGTGAAGCAATCCCAGGTTTCAATCTCAATAACGGTGCCAGGTTGTACTGAAACCACTGGTTTCATATCGGCTTTATATGACCAGATATGTTGGTCTCTCGTAAGTTTGACAGTTGGATTCATGCAGAAAAGGTAGCATTCAGGCTTTGCAAAATCTGTTATTTATAATGAATATCGACTACCTTTTCATACTCATGAGTAATGATGGTCTGTGGATAGCAAATTTTCACGCTAAGGCCACTATAGGTTCAACTCTATGCCCAAGCTAACCGCCTTCGTTTATGTCGATGGATTCGAATGTGTATCGGCGAGCACTTATCGGGACACCTTAAAAGTGGCTTGATTTAGAGGCACTCTTCTCGCATATACTTCAAGAATTCGACGTAGTAAAAATCAAATACTTCACGGCCCGAATCCAGCCGAAACCATATGAAAAATCACAACAGATACGACAGAATGTTTACTTGCGCGCCCTTGAAACAAATCCAAAAATCGAAATCGAATACGGAAAATTTAGCTGCCAAACAAAATCTTTACCCAAGTCACCTTGGCAATGTGGCGATGAAGGATTCGAGCTTCAGGCGAAAGTAACAGTGCATCAAGAAAAAGGTTCTGATGTAAAACCTAGCGACTAATTTGGTTTTTGACGTACTGAAGAAGCGAGCGGATGTGTTTATTGTCCTCACAAATGATTCAGATCATGTCGGTCCTTTAAGGAGACTAAAGATTGACAGCGCCGGTGTAATTGGCTTGATGATTGGGCTAGCGATGTTATTGCTATGGGTTAATCGTGGTGGAGTTCCAAAGTGGATGCATAGACGGGCGCTTAAGTGGAAGTTGGTAAATGTCCAAGGCGGCTAATAAATTCATACCGTTATGATCCGTCCACTGAATTACTTTTTAAAGGTTGGCACTAAGACACCAATATCTAGAGTGCTCTCAATCTGAGCTAGAGCAGTAATTAGGCGAATCTCATCCATCGCTTTGGCAACAACGCCGAGCCCAACTGGCAGGCCATCGCAGATTCCCATAGGCACGGTGCCAATTGGAGTACCAGTTATTGCAGGCGCTATGGTGATCCAACTGTTTTCACCGTGATCATCGCCCGTATCAAGGGTGCTCACCCAAGCAGGTGAATATGTTGGGCCGATTAATACATCTACTTCGGTGAAGCCCTTTGAGAGTGTTCTTTCCGCCCACAATACATTGCGCGCACGCTTGGCCTGGTAAGCGCTGTTGCGTCCACCAAGAGTCAACGCTTTTTCAAATGACTCTTGCCCAAAGTATTTAAGTTCCATCTCTCTGTGCGCGATGTTGTATGCAACGAGATCAGCTAAGGATGTAAGCGTTGAATCGGTGCGTAAATTTAAATAGTCGCCCATATCATCGAATAGCTCGTGCAATAAAACTTCGTATTCGTTGTTGCTAACCTCTTCACTCGGTGGATCTAAATCAATGTCAACGAGTGAAAAGCCAGCTTTTGAAAGCTTTGATAACGCTGAACTAAATAGCGTATCGGTTGCGTTGTGACCCGTGAGCCATGATGTAACCACACCAATTTTTAACATGCGTTGGTCTTGAGTTGCTGCAACTAATCCAGTGGTGGCACACATAACTTCCAATAACAATGCTGCATCCTGCACCGAACGCGCCATAGCACCCGGAGAATCTTGGCTTGCACTCACCGGCACGATGGCCTGTCTTGGTACTCGACCAACGGTGGGTTTAATTCCAACGCATCCATTCAGGGATGCCGGACAGATGATGGATCCATCGGTTTCAGTTCCAACGGCTAAGCTAACGAGCCCAGCAGCGACCGCGGCGCCCGAGCCAGAGGACGAACCGCCGGCGCTGTGTGTATGTATCCATGGATTTGCAGTTAGTCCCCCGACGGCCGACCATCCGCTCGTTGAAGATGTTGATCGAATATTTGCCCACTCAGAGAGATTTGTTGCCGCGATAATATTGGCGCCACCTTCACGCAATCGCTTGGTCAACTCGCTATCTTTTATAACTGGATAATCCAGCAGAGCCCTTGAACCTGCGCTTGCGGGTAGTCCAACTGCTTCTATATTATCTTTTATGACTATGGGTAGGCCGGCTAGAGGTGAATCGGAATTAAACCCGCCTGCATGGTTCTCTGGCGCAAGAGCTAGAACCGAATGCAGTTCATATCCCGTCGTATCGGTTTCTTGAATGCGTGCCAAGGCTTGGGCAGCCAGTGTCGCCGGCGTAGTTGCTCCAGAGCGCAGATCATTAATTGAATCATCTGCCGAACGGGCAAAAACCATATGCGAAGGTTAGCCTGTAATCTCTAACTGGAGGCTTCCTTTTATCGCAATCCGCTGCTCGAGATTCTCCAACTCCTGTAGGAGTTCAACAACGCCCCAATAAAGCTTCGCTATGCCCTTCCCGATACCCGTTCAAATCATCAAAATATGCTTTTTTGTTTGCGACAAGATAGGAAGCAATTGGCACAACTACTCTTGTTGTAATTTTTCTTCGTCGTAGAATTGCATGGACCAAAGCCCGTCCGATACGACCATTTCCATCAGTAAAAGGGTGAATCGTTTCAAATTGTGCATGAGTTATCGCTACTTGTGCGAGTACTGGAACGTCGTTGCGATTTGCAAATACCAGGAGATCCTTCATCAGCTTCTTAACAATTTCTGGTGGTGGGGGATAAAAATTGCGCCAAGGGGTGAATGATTACTTCCACCAATCCAGTTTTGAACTCGACGGTATTGGCCCGCTGATTCTTGTTCGCGAGGTAGATCTTTCATTAACGTATGATGCGCGGTTTTAATCGCCATCTCAGTTATCTTTCCCGTGATGCCAACGCAAGCAATCAGCCCACTCAACGCATGGGTACCGGCCACCATGGCAACTGCAGATGCGTTCGACTTATTTCCATTTTGAGCCCGTGCGTACTCTTCTGACGTTGCAGCTAAACCTTCAATTCTGGAGGAAGCAACTGACTCGGTGCGAATTAGGAGACGGTCAAGTGACTTTAAAACCTCCCCACGCACACTGTCCAAATTGGAAATCGCTCTCACTGCTGATTCAGATCTGGCGACTATTTGCGAACCCAATGTGAAGGTACGAGTGGCAATTTCCGGCGGAATGCAGGCTCGTATGGAACGAACCATCCTGTCTTCCTTAGAGCCTGCACGTATCTGTTAACGCCATGGAAGGATTGTGTAGGTACAAGCCACCCACTCTCTATCCATGCCGCCCTGCCCCCTTAACTTGGAATAACGATGCGAGTATTCCGCCTATATGCGCACAACTACTCGCACAATATCTTCAGGCGTGGCCGCTTCACCGAGTTCGGCATCGACATTGCTTGGCCGTTTGGCGCGCCTTTTGCGACTTATGAGTAGAAATACGAGGAAGGTAAAAAAGAGTGTCTCGACCATGGCTATCAAATTACTCTCCGTGACTGACAATCTAGGCAGCAAAGCTCGATTGGGTCACTGCAAAATATTTACTGCCCTAGCGACAACTAGACCTACGATAATTAAAGAGGTTGTTGACTGCAAGAGCATCAACATTTTTGCCCATTTCGTAAGAGGCATGATATCGGTCGGACTAAAGGCACTGGCATTCGTAAATGACATGTACAGGTAATCGAAAAACTTCGGGTGCCAATCACTTGGAGCAAATGTCGGATCCGTCATCTGTGGGAAAAGAAAATCTGGCCAATCTATTTTTGCCTCTGCCCGAGAACCTGGACCGCCTCGATCTAAATCCCAAAACCAGAGACTGAAAATAACAACATTGGTCAGCCAAATAGATCCCCCAGAGGCAAGTAATTGACTTGCGGATCCGATTCCGCCAGATAATAACTCGGAGATCAATTTTACGGCCGAAGCTGTATTTGAAATTGTCATGACACCAGTAAGAATGAAGCCGATACGGCGCGTAGGTAGGTGATGCCTTTCTAGTCGCCTTGGGCTCAAGGCATAGAGGCTGAGCAAAATAGCGAACTCTAATAAGCAGATCCACTTTTGAAAACTCAATGAAAGTTTGCCCGGTAGAGCGAACTGCAAAATAATCACAACTAAAACTACGAGTGAAACAGGGAAGCGATGCTCACCTAAATGCGGTTTTTGCCAATGCGCCTTGGGCATACTCACATCCACACTATAGGTTAACAAAGCACTTACCAGTCCATTCATCGTGGCCAATCCAGGGTAAGGCATCGACGTTGCCGAAAATGGTCTGACACGAGGAAATGCGTTTGTAAAAAGAGCCCTTTAAGCGAGAAGATATCTCCATGAGTACTTTTAAAGATCGTGGACGTAGTGCGCTACTCGTCATTGACGTTCAAAATGGCGTTGTTGAAGATGCTTTTTCGCGCAATGATGTCGTAGGACATATCAAGGATGTCATACAAAAGGCGAGAGAAAAAGGCGTTCCGGTCATTTGGGTTCAGCACTCCGATGAAGAGCTTGAAATCGATAGTAACAGTTGGCACATTGTCCCCGAATTAGCGCCATTGCCGAGCGAACCCATAGTTCGAAAGCTTTTTAGAAGTTCTTTTGAAGAGACCGACTTGGAAGCCATCTTGGAATCCCTTGAAGTTGATCATTTATATATTTGTGGCGCCCAAACAAATAACTGCGTACGCCATACCAATCATGCCGCTTTAGAGCGTGGCTATGACATCACACTCATTAGAGACGGGCACACCACGAGTGGTTATGAATGGAAGGGTCACACGATTGTTGCCGCCGATATAATTAACGAGCAGAACGATAATTTATTGGGTTACACATTACCTGGGCGCAAGGCATCGGTCGTTGATAGTTCTGCGATTACTTTTTAGACGTTAAAGATGTTATAAAAAATCCAACATTAAATAAAGCGGTAGCCGACGCCACGAACTGCCGTAATTGTTCGGGGTCCACCTGCAGCCAATATTTTTAGTCGAAGGCGCGATGCATGCGTATCTAATAAGTGGTCGCTTGTGAACTTATCGGCAGTACCTAAGGCAATACTGACTTGTTCGCGAGTATAGACACGACTGGAATCTTCCATCAATAAATGAATGAACTCAAATTCAGAACGAGTAATTTCAATTATTGTGTCGTCAATTTTGAGTTCTCTATTAAATAGATTTAAAGTTAAATTCCCAACTTTTACAATATTAAGATCGGCCGAGTCGCTTCGATTCTTACGTGCGAGTTGATTTAAAATCCGTAAAATCAAAATCGATTTTGAAACGGGCTTTTTAATGTAGTCATTAGCACCAGAGGAAAAACCCATGGCCTCATCAATCTCATCAACTCGGGCGGTCAAAAAGATGATAGGCACCTCTGATATTTTTCGAATTTGTCGGGCGACCTCAAAGCCATTTGGCTGCCCAATTGCTATGTCTAATATGACCAAGTTAGGGCTCTGATCCTCAAATTTCTGTAGACCATTAATGCCATCGAGGGCTTCAATGGTCCGGATTCCTTCGTTCTCAAGGTGGTAGCGCACCATTGTTCGACATGCAGAATCATTGTCGATAACCAAAACTACATTTTTCACATCTGGCTCTCCACCATCACTTTTCGTGAGATTACGAACTCATGAGAGGATAAATGTACCTCAGAAATGTGAGGAAGCGAGATGTTTTCAGCTAAGTTTTTAGTCAACCACCCAGGTGTCACCGGAGTTCAGGAGTTTTTCCAGATCCCCAGCGCCCTGACTAGCAATTATTTCGCTCAATTGATCATTGACCATTGCCGAATATCCAGGTCGCACCACGCTACGAAAAATACCGATGGGTGTGTGCTCTAGTGCAGAGCCCGACAATCGTGAAAGTGCGAAGGCGTACGAAGGATCAGGGTCGCTCGCGTCATGGATGACGAGTTCAGACTCATCAACGTTTGCTAGCTCAACAAGCTTGAGGCGAGCACCATCGCGAACAACCCCGTAAGTAGATGATTTTATTGCTTGACCATGAATCAACTGAAGTAGTGATCCCTCTTTAGTTTCATTATCTTTAACTTGATCAAAGGCACCATCATTAAAAATGGGACAGTTTTGATAAATCTCAATGAATGCCGAACCTTTGTGAGCACTGGCTTGGCGAAGAGTTTCAGATAAATGTTTACGGTCGCTATCTATGGTGCGCGCAACGAAAGTTGCTTCGGCGCCGATTGCAAGTGATATCGGATTAAATGGAGTATCAAGTGAGCCATATGGAGTCGACTTTGTAATTTTACCTTGCTCACTTGCAGGTGAGTACTGACCTTTAGTCAGACCGTAGATTCGATTATTAAACAATAGAATCTTGAGCTCGACGTTACGGCGCAACGCATGAATTAAATGATTGCCTCCTATTGAAAGAGCATCGCCATCACCAGTGATGACAAATACCGTTAAATCAGGGCGGGTGATTGCAAGGCCTGATGCGATTGCCGGTGCACGTCCATGAATGGAGTGCATTCCAAAAGTATTTAAGTAGTATGGAAAACGCGAAGAACAGCCAATGCCTGAAATAAAGACGATGTTTTCGCGTGGGATTCCAAGTTCGGGCAAAAAGGCCTGCATAGTGGATAGAACTGAATAGTCGCCACACCCTGGACACCATCGAACTTCTTGGTCTGAAGTAAAGTCCTTCTTTGTTAAAGTTACATCAGTCATCGTGAAGTACCCCCATAGCAGCTTCGACTAGTTCGGCCGTAGTAAATGGTAAACCGCGCACCATGTTATAACTCACGATGTCCTTTAAATACTTAGACCGAAGCAGCATTGCAAGTTGGCCTAAATTCATTTCAGGAGTAATTACGGTTTCGTATTTCTCTAGGACTTCGCCAAGATTTTTAGGGAATGGATTGATGTATTTCAAATGCGCTTGAGCAATCTTTTCACCGTTATTGCGGAGCTCCTCTACGGCCGAAGCGATGGGACCGTACGTCGATCCCCAACCAAGGAATAATACTTTCGCATCCCCATAGAGATCATCGACCTCAAGGTTGGGAACTTCAATGCCAGCAATCTTGGCCGCTCTGGTACGCACCATAAAGTCGTGGTTTGCTGGCTCGTAATTGATTTCGCCCGTCTTATCTTGCTTCTCAATTCCACCAATTCGGTGCTCAATTCCCTTAGTGCCAGGAATTGCCCATGGCCGTGCAAGGGTTTCGGGCTCTCGAAGGTAGGGCAAGAAACCTTCTTGAGTGTGGG
Organism: Actinomycetes bacterium; assembly: GCA_025360085.1. Lineage (GTDB taxonomy): Bacteria > Actinomycetota > Actinomycetes > Nanopelagicales > Nanopelagicaceae > Planktophila. Next base: position 75,980 of record JANYCW010000018.1, on the reverse strand, counting down.
CAAATTTAACGTGTAAATCAGGCAGTGTGCCAACATCTGGAATCTTCCACGGCTGCGAGCCATTAGCTATGTAGCCATCCGATAATAAAAATACGGGCACCCGATATGTGGTTGCAATGCGCACCGCTTCAAGGGCCATGGTGAAGCAATCACTTGGTGTGGATGCGGCGATAACTGCGGCCGGTGATTCACCATTTCGTCCAAACATGACCTGCAATAAATCGGCCTGCTCGGTCTTTGTCGGCAGCCCTGTAGATGGGCCACCACGTTGAACATCGATAATAATGAGTGGGAGTTCCAACATCACACCAAGTCCAATCATCTCGCTCTTTAGTGCAATTCCTGGGCCTGAAGTCGTTGTAACACCGAGTGCACCACCATATGAGGCACCTAATGCTGAACCAACAGCTGCGATTTCATCTTCTGCTTGGAAAGTAATCACTCCGAATTTTTTATGCTTTGAAAGTTCGTGCAAAATATCCGAGGCCGGAGTGATGGGATATGAACCGAGGAATAACTTTAATCCAGTGGCCTGTGCAGCGGCAATCAACCCATAGGCCAGCGCAATGTTTCCACTTATATTTCTATATTTGCCAGGTGACATGTGCGCGGGTGCAACTTCATATGAAATTGCAAAATCTTCACTTGTTTCGCCGTAGTTCCAACCGGTTCGATATGCAACTAAATTCGCCTCCAAGATTTCTGGCATCTTGGAAAACTTCGCCTTTAAGAAAGCTTCGGTCGCATCCGTCGGGCGGTGATACATCCATGAAAGAAGGCCGAGGGCGAACATATTCTTAGCGCGCTCAGCATCCTTTCGCGAGAGGGCAAGCTCCGATAATGCAGATACCGTCATAGAGGTAAGTGCTACGGCATGTATTTTGTAACTACTTAAAGATCCATCTTCAAGCGGATTACTCGCATAGCCAACTTTAGTTAAATTGCGAGTTGTGAACTCATCTTTATCAACGATGATGGTGGCACCCCGCGGAATGTCTTTAATATTTGCTTTTAAGGCCGCAGGGTTCATCACAACCAAAACATCTGGTGCATCCCCTGCCGTGCGAACTTGATGATCGGCAAAGTGAAGCTGAAAGGAAGAGACTCCAGGTAATGTGCCTTGGGGCGCACGGATTTCAGCCGGAAAATTTGGCAGTGTTGAAATATCATTTCCTAAACTGGCAGTATCCATGGTGAAACGATCTCCAGTGAGCTGCATTCCATCTCCACTATCTCCGGCAAATCTGATAATTACGGATTTAACGGCGATAGTAGGTTTGCTCATGAGCAATATCTTGCCACTGCAACTGGCTCATGGCATCAGATTTGAAGCATCTTCTGGGTCACGTTTGCCACGACGTGAGGGTTAGCCCTTGGTGACGGGCCTATTAACTAAAGAGAGTTCGGATACGCCTGGTTATCGAGCTAGCTAATCGTGCCACTTGGCGACGAGCCGAGATACGTAAAACTTTGGCTTCTACCGGTTCATCGGGTGTAACAACCTCTAAAAGTGCCGGTGATTTTAAATCAAGCGAGTCGGCAATGCGATCAATATTTGAAACCATTGATAAAGCGCGAACAATCTGCTCTTGGTCGGCATCTTTGGCATCACCAATGAGTGACTCGGCTAATGCCGAGCTCGCATCACGTGCATCGGTCGTTGCACTTTGGAATGAACCCGCAGCGCTAGTATCTTCTACTTCAAACTTTGACGTAATCGCATAACTTGCCGCCGAGAGCGCAACGGCAATAGCCTTTTGCGTCGAATCGGCAATTCCCCCACTGACCGCTGAATCAAAAAGTGTGCGCGCAATGGTTCGAATCTGCACGACGGTGTGTTCGAGGGCGATTCCTCGAATATAAACATCTTCAGCCTCATCTTTTTTAGCTGTTGGAAACCAACGTGCATGTCCGCGCGCCTCCACTGATTGCGCCCGCACCGCTGGGATTTCCTCGATTAAAAGTCGAGCCTTAGCTAACCAGTTACCTGCATTTTTTTGCGAGTATCCAGATGCAACACCCTCTGACATTGCAGCCAACAACGCGGCAGCTTTTAAACTAACGGAGGCAATCTGATCAATGGATCGCTCTACTGGCGTTTTTGGATGAGAGAAATAAGAAAAGAAAATTGCAATACCGGCGCCCAATAAAGTCGAGCCCAATCGGTGAAGCGCGGTACTTTCTGATAACCCTGGTCCAATGACAATCAGAGCCGTCACAGGAACGTTAATGGATGCAACTTCACCTAAATGTAGGGCGCGGGCAACGACGGCGCACATAATAATTGTGATTCCCACAGAGATAAAACCAAAGTCAAAGAGCGTCACGGCCGTTAGGGCGACGCTTGCTCCAATTGCTGTTCCGATTATCTGGCCAAAACTCTCACGCAGCGATTTATGTAGAGAAATTCGAATGGATAAGGTACATACAATTGCCGCTACGAGCCCGCCGTTTACGATGAGTACGTCTCCAAGTTGCCAAGCAATTGCACCGGCTAAGCCTGCTATCGAAATTTGTCGCACCCATGTTCGGCGCTGGGTAAAGAGGGTAACAACACGCTTTACGATTCCCATTTTCGCCGCCATAGTGTTTTTAAGTCTACTAAAATCCAATCTGGGCTGTGAGAGAGGCGTAGGCCTTCCACGCCCACTATTGACTAGTTTTCACATCGCAGTTTAAATCGCCAGCATTTACACTATCGACATGAGAAGAAGCGGGTATTTTCTAGCCCTCTCGCTTGCAAGCCTGCTGGCATTAATCGGATTAAATGCATTTGCTGCAACACCAGTAATCAAGAGCGGGAGCAAATGTTCAACGATTAACTCCACGGTAATCGCACAGTCACTTACCTATCTCTGCATCAAGAGTGGTAAAAGGTTGGTGTGGTCAAAAGGGGTAGTTACTGCTCCCATTGAAGATGCGCAGATATCAACACCACCGTATAGCGCAGTTGCCCCTAATAACGGAAGCGATGAGTACCGATGTTTTTTACTTGATCCAAAGTTTAAGAACGATTCATATTTGCAATCGGTGACGATTGTTCCCGACAATCTTTTAGTGTCTCATCATGGAATTCTCTATAAAGTAGATGCCGTCAAAGTTGGAGCTTCGCAGGCCCTCGATGCACAAACGCCAGAAGCAGGATGGCCTTGTTTTGGTGACACGGGAATCCCTGGGGCAACTGCTTTTTCACCGGCAGCGCCAAGTAGTTGGGTATCTTTTTGGGCACCAGGTGCAAACTTTAAAGGCTATCCCACTGGAACGGGTATGCGTGTTGAGGCTGGAGATCAGTTTATTATGCAGGCCCACTTTCACATAAAAAATGGAACAAGTGCAGATAAGAATAAGGCGAGCATAAAAGTCATTCTTAGTTTGGCAAAAGAACCAGTTGCTAATTTAAAGACGCTCCTTATTCCCGCTCCCGTTGAAATTGCGTGCGGCCCCACTGAATCGGGTCCGCTATGCACACGCTCGGCGGCATTAATCGACTTGGCTAATCGGACATCAGATAAAGCTGCGTTGCAAGCAAGCGGTTTGCTTTTAATTTGCGGAAAAAATCCGTTCAATCCCATCCCTAGTTCAATATCAGATTGCACAAATATCGTGCGATCACCAATGAAAATATATGGTGCAACAGGTCATATGCATCAACTAGGAAGAACTATTACAATCACCTATCAAAGTGCGGCAACGCAGGAGATCACCGTTCTCTCTTGGCGTCCTCAATGGGACTTCGATAATCAAACGACTGATTGGCAGATTAAGCCCATTAGTGCGCTACCTGGAGATTTTCTGAAAGTAACGTGCAGCTTTGATGTAGGGCTTCGTTCTCTCTTGCCGGAATTTAAAGATGTTGCGCCAAACTATGTTGTTTGGGGCGAAGGCTCCCGAGATGAAATGTGTCTTGCCATCATTAACTACACGGATTAACGGTTGAATCTCGAATTGCGCGGACTTAAATCGTAAGCAACTGGGCTGCTGACTAACACTGCGGTCGTGAGAATTAGCAGAGTGGAAATAATCGCAATTGAAGGATGCTTACCAAGGCGCTGTGGCAGGCCCCCAATAGAACTCTCTCTATCCTGACTTAAATCTTTAAGTACATTGGCAAAGTGAAAGGCGACCCCAAGCATTGATCCAACGGCTAAGACCCATACCGGAGCCGTGCGATTGGTGGCTAAGAAAATGCTAGCCGGCAATGCCGCGCAAGCCACGGCATATGGCAGTGGCGAAAGTATGGAGAATTTGAAGTAAAAGTTATAGGCGATTCCACAACCAACACCGAGAAGGTAAACACCTCCACCTCGCTTACCCAACGGACCAATTAAATTTGCAACGAGGGCAACTGGCAAGAGAATGAAGGTCGCCGTTCGGAGTTGGTGCATGGATAGTGTGCCGGCAACCAATGGTTTATTGATTCGATTGTGTTTTAAATCATCCGCGTAATCAAAAACATCATTGCTCCAACCAATAATTAGTTGACCTAAGAAAACGGTAAAAGAAATAAGAAGTGCAGGACCAACCGACCACAGCTTTATTGCTAAGGCAAAAGAAATTACGGTGATAATCATTGTTGGGCCAAAATGTGCTGCCCTTAAATATGCTCGAAACTTCATTGCTCGCTCGGTAAGTATTGTTGGGCCACGCCGTTGCGGGCAAAGGCGAGCAGCGTTAAACCAAACTCAAATGCTAAATCAACTGCTAATGAAGTGGGTGCACTCACACCGACAATCGCTGAAATTCCGGCACAAATTGATTTTTGAACGAGCTCATAACCAATGCGCCCAGAAACAACGAGAGTCCAATTGGCAAGTGGAATTTTCCCATCCATTAACGCAGCGCCGATAACTTTATCGAGGGCATTATGTCGACCAACATCTTCTCGGATCCACATTGGCTCACCTATTGGATTAATGAGTAAGGCGGCATGAAGCCCACCGGTTTTATCAAAGATCCGTTGGCGACCCTCAAGTAAAGTAGCCATCTTCGCAAGTGCTTGAAGGTTATGGGTTGAGGGTGAAACTTTCTTCACTCCACGTTTGTGTAAGTCGCTAATGTTTGTTGATCCGCAGACACCACAAGCAGAAGTAATCGTAAAACGGCGTTCTAAAATCCTCGTTGATTCATGGGAGTTTTCGGCAACTTCGGCGATAACAATGTTTGCCCGTTGGCGAAGAGTAAGACTCTTATCAGCGCAAAGTCTTACGCTTATTAACTCGTCGGGAGTTTTTAAAAAACCCTCTCCCCATAAAAAACCGGCCGCTAGCTCAAGATCGGCACCAGGCGTTCGCATCGTGATCCCGAGCTGCTCTTCTCGTTCTCCGCGTTTGAGCCGAATTTCTAGTGGCTCTTCAACGACGACTGAATCTGATGTTGGCATGGATGAATCACTTTTTTGAATTCTTACCTTTGCAATAGAAGACGGCGCTAACTCGTTACTTTCCATGATCATCATGTGGCATGGCGATAGAACGGCGTGTATTGAGGGGGCAAAGGGGTATTACCTAAGATTAAATCTGCCGCTTTCTCAGCCACCATCATAACCGGCGCATAAATGTTTCCATTTGTAACGTATGGAAAAACTGAGGCATCGACGACTCGAAGTCCCGAAACGCCGTGCACTCTCATCGTTAGTGGATCTACAACCGACATCGCATCTCTGCCCATTTTGGCCGTACACGAAGGATGTAAGGCCGTTTCTGCATCACTTCGTACCCATTCTAGAATTTCTGCATCACTGGAAACACTTGGACCAGGTGAAGTTTCACCAGCATTGAAATCAGTCATTGCAGGTTGGGTCAATATATTTCGAGCCGTTCTTACCGCTTCAACCCACTCGCGACGATCTTGATCGGTAGACAAGTAATTAAACTGCATGGCTGGTTTTTTAAATGGGTCAGAGCTCGTTATTTTTAGCCAACCTCGAGCATCGGAATACATGGGGCCAACGTGAACTTGATAACCATGTGCACGAGTATCCCCTGTACCGTCATATCGAACCGCCAGAGGTAAAAAGTGAAACATTAAATTTGGATATGCAACTTCGTTGTTACTTCTAGTGAAACCGCCGGCTTCGAATTGATTAGTTGCCCCTGGTCCCTTACGAAAAAATAACCAAGCCGCGCCGATAAATGGTCTTCGCCAGAACTGCATAATAGGTTGTTGAGTAACAGGTAACTTACATTTATATTGAACGTAGACTTCAAGGTGATCTTGTAAGTTAGCCCCAACACCGGGAAGATTGTGAACCATTGTGATACCCAGTGGAACTAAATCTTTTTCATTGCCAATTCCCGATAACTGCAAAATTTGCGGTGTATTTATTGCGCCGCCACACAGAATAACTTCCTTCGACGAAAATCTCTGCTTCTTTCCTTTGATAATGACTTCGACACCGATGGCCGTTGTGCCTTCAAATAAAACTTTAGTAACATGTGCTCGCGTCTTTACTGTTAAGTTTGCCCGCTTGAGTGCCGGATAAATATAGGCGCGAGCCGCACTCAAACGCCGACCACGATAGAGATTTCGATCAAAAGCGGCAAAACCCTCTTGGCGATAACCGTTGACATCATCGGTGCGCGCATACCCGGCCTGCTCGGTAGCTTTAAAGAAAGCGGCAAACAAAGGTCCTTTCACGCGACCTCGTTCCAACTTTAATGGACCACTATGTCCACGGAAAATACTGTCTTTATCGGCCAAAGTGTTTTCCATTTTTTTAAAGTACGGCAAACAATGGGCGAAATCCCAACTGCTCATCCCAGCATCAGCTGCCCATCGCTCGTAATCCAATGGATTTCCCCGTTGCCAAATCTGCCCATTAATTGAGGAAGATCCCCCTAAGACTTTTCCACGCGCGTGGTAGATCTTGCGATTATTCATAAATGGCTCGGGTAGTGACTCATACATCCAGTCATAGAACTTATTGCCGATGGGGAAAGCAAGGGCTGCCGGCATATGAATAAAGACATCCCATTTGTAGTCGCGGCGTCCAGCCTCTAGAACTAAAACGCTATTTTTTGGATCTTCACTTAATCGATTCGCCAGTGCACTTCCAGCTGATCCACCACCGACAATGATGTAGTCATACTGAATCGTCATAGGTTTAAGTCTACTAAAAAAACAACGTCCTTACTTAATGAATTCTCACTAAGTAAGGACGTTGCGACTAACGAATTTGAATTACTTACCAAGCCAAGCTTTGACCTTATCTGGATTAGCATCAATCCACTTTTGGGCCGCTGCTGCTGGCTCCATACCACCTTCAATGTCGGCAGCAACGGAGTTCTGATCGGCGTTAGTCCAACTAAAGTTTTTGACGATAGTTGCAAAGACGGAACTTGAATCCATGAGCTTCTTGGTCGCTAACTTAACCAAGACAGTCTGTGGATAATCAGTAAGCCCGCTTGCCTTGGCAGCATCGGACCAGTCATTTGCAGGAAACTTCACTCGAGATTTGTCTAAACCTGCAATTTTAACAAAGAGCGTGTGTGGCTCATAGAAATATGCAAGGGCTGGAGTTTTGTTAGCTTGCGCTTTTGTAAGGACATCGACAAGTGCGGCTTCAGAGCCCGTTGCAATTGCTTTGAAATTTAACTTATTTGCCGTAATCATCTTTTCGCCAATTGTTGTATATCCCGGCGGACCTTCATACCATGCACCCTTGTTGCCCGAGTCCGTAGTCTTAAATAGATCTGCATACTTGTTCAAATTAGCAGAGTCCAAAATATCTGGATATTTAGCGACCATCCAAGGTGCTACATACATACCAATCAAACCGATGTTGCCGTTAGGGCCGACTTCGGAAATTGCGCCTCTATCAACCCACTTTTTCCAACGACCACCGCCCCAATCTTCGATAATTACATCGACGGTACCGGCCTCCATGGCATCGTAGGTGACGCTACCTTCGGTAAGTGTTGTCTGCGTAATTGTGCAACCATTTGCCTTAGCAACTTCTGCGACTACTTGTGCAGATGCGGTGTAACCATTCCATGCATGCATTGCTAAGCCCCATGAACCGCAATCGGCCTTCGTAGAGCTTGCATTATTTACGCTTGAACTACATCCGGCAAGAATCAACGCCCCTGCAACTATGAGCGTTACGGTCGCTAAGCGCGGTTTCAGATCAAATTTCATGTCTCTCCTTCTACATACTCAATCGATTATGGCGATGCTATTAGAGTTACTGAGTTTTCGGTAGATACTAGATGAGATCTCTTGACTTAACTTTTAGGCACGTCTAGCACTGGCTTGAGCGATACGGTCGATTGTTACGCCCAAGAGCAAGATCACGACTCCAGCCACAAATCCCTTTCCTTCAAGCTCAGGTTTTGAGCCTCCTAGAATGACTAAGTATCCAAGACCTCCAGAACCCACAAATCCTCCGATGACTATGACTGCTAAAACAAATATCATCCCCTGATTGGCCGCTAACAAAATCGACTTTTTAGCCGCAGGTAATTGAACTTTGGTAATAATTTGGCGCACCGTAGAACCGGCAGCGGTTGCCGCTTCGATCATCGATGCCGGAACCGAGCGAATACCCTCTCCAACAATTTTTACGACGACTGGAATTGCATAAACAATTCCAGTGGCAATGGCAGTAAAGCGTGTAGGGCCAAAGAGTCCCAACATTGGAATTAAATATACAAATGCCGGCAACGTTTGGCCGGCATCGAGAAACGGGCGCAAAAAACGCTCAACTTTAGTATTTCGTCCTACCCAAATTCCTAGCAGAATTCCGACCAACATAGTCAATAATGTTGCGACAATTGTTTGAGTCAAAGTAATCATGGCTTCGTGCCATAAACCTGAAATGACAATGAGCATTAGGAGTGAAAAAGACAAAAGTGCGATTCGAAATCCACTTATTACTAAAGCAAGTAAAACTATTGCACCGAGTGAAAGGTACCACGGTGAATTTGCAAGTAGGGTCTCTAATGGATTAAGTACCCAGTTTGAAATAAAATCTTTAAAGCCAACGGTAAAAATGTAGAGATGTGTCGTTACCCACTCTGTAGCATTATTTGCTACCTCTGCAACTTGTTTCGAAAAAATAAATGAGTGCGGCCAAACTGCCAAAGATAAAATTGTTCGGGAGAGAAATATGGCGATAACTGTTGCGATGCCAGCAATCCCAATTATAAGTCGATGGTTTTTGATTTGTTCAGCCGTTGGTGGGATAAAACCTCCTCGAACCTTAGCCGCAGCGCTCGTGCTGCGATCGAGCAAAATCGCAACAAAAACAACGGCGAACCCGGCTACGAAACCCTGCCCTACATTTCTGATAATCAAAGCATCGACTACGGGTTTGCCCAGCCCCGGCGCACCAATTAAGGCGGCAATTACAACAAATGAGAGCGCAGCCATAACCGTTTGATTTATTCCTAGGACAATCATTTGCTTAGCCATTGGTATTTGAACTTTGATCAAACTCTGCAACCTCGTCGAACCCATTGAGACCGAAGCTTCGACAGGTGCTTGATTGATTGTCCTAATAGCATGGGATGTAATGCGAATGGCAATAGGAATGCTGTAAACCATCGTCGCAATTGTTGCCGATGCTACGCCGATAAGAAAGAAAAGTGCGAGTGGGGCGAGATATACCAAAGTTGGTAAAATTTGAGCCAAATCCAAAAATGGAGTCAGTATTTTGAGAACTCGATCAGAGAGACCTGCCCAAATTCCCATGGGAACTCCAATTGCAAGCGATAAAAAAACCGCAGCAATGGTCATGGCAAATGTATCCATTGTGTACTGCCACATGCCAAGGGCTCCACAAGCCAAAAGTAATGTTGTTACAAGTAGCGCTGTCCGTAAACGACTTGTAGTAAAAACGATAAAGGCAAATATCGCGCACACTCCGAACCAACCAATAATTGGGATTACTGCATTTCCTCGAGGCACGGAGATGAGAGTTCTAATTATTTCAACAAATCCAGTAATAAAACTTCTAATTGGATTGAAAAAATAAATGAAAGCGGCGGTTTTTGTGCGATTTCCACGAATTGATCCGGCAGCATCACCAACGGCACTTGTAATAGATGTATTTTCTGCCGTTGGCAGTTCAAGCGTGTTATGCCCTTGAAAAATCCGTGAAAGGAGAATCCAAATAAATGCACCACCGATTAAAAGCTGTGATTTCTTAAAGTGGAGCATCTATGCGACCCCAGATATTAACCGCAATACATCCTCGCTAGAGACAATTCCTAATGCCTTACCGTTCTCACTTACTCGCACAGGTTTATGCGTCTGCACGATGACTTGGGCGGCATCTCGAATAATCATATTCGCCGGAAGCTCAGGTCCATCAAGTGATTCTTCGGGTAGGGCTGGACGCGCTAAATACTTTAGGGTTAAGACATGAGACTTGGCAATATCTCGCACAAAGTTAGCCACGTAATCATCTATGGGATGAGCAACCAACTCTTCGGGCCTACCAATCTGTACAACCGCGCCATCTCGCATAATTGCAATACGTTCTCCGACTTTTACCGCCTCTGACAGGTCATGGGTAATAAAGACCATGGTTTTTCCCAGTTCGCGGTGCAGGCGAATAACCTCTTGTTGCATATCGCGACGGATTAATGGATCAAGGGCGCTAAAAGGCTCATCTAAAAACAAAACTTGAGGATCAACGGCCAGTGCGCGTGCTAAACCGACGCGTTGTTGCATACCGCCAGAGAGTTGCTCGGGATAAGCATTTGCATAGCCGTGCAGACCGACGAGTTCGATAACTTCATTGGCTCGCGTATGTCGCTCAGCTTTTTTAATACCATTAATTTCAAGTGAGTACGCGATATTATCTATTACTTTACGGTGTGGCAATAAACCAAAGTGCTGGAAAACCATAGAAAAACGGGTCTTTCGAAGTTCACGCAAGCGCGCATTGTCTACTTGTAAAATATCTTCGCCCTCAAAAGTAAGTGAGCCTGCAGTTGGCTCAATTAATCGCGTCATGCATCGCACTAAAGTTGATTTCCCAGATCCTGACAGACCCATGACGACGAAAACTTCACCTGGAGCTACATCGAATGAAACATCACGAACCGCGATGGTGTTACCAGTTTTCGAACGTAGTTCTGAGCGTGTTAAGTCTGCGAGTGGACTACCAATTACTTTCTCGGCATTTGCACCAAAAACTTTCCACAGGTTTTTAACCGAAATCATAGGCTCTTCAATACTCATCTAGCAGCCCCTTACTTGTTATCGCGAAACCATCCAGATCGACTAGGAGCATTGTTGGTCCAAATGTGTTTGATTTCAAGGTACTCACCCAAGCCATGTTCGCCCAATTCGCGGCCGATACCCGATTGCTTGTATCCGCCCCATTCGGCGGCAGGGCGATATGGACCAAAGTCATTAATCCAAATAGTTCCATGTCGAAGGGCGTTTGCAACTCGGGCGGCTTTCTCATTATCACCACTCCAAACACCGCCTGATAATCCAAAGATGGTGTCATTGCCGATTGCAATCGCTTGGGCTTCGGTATCAAAAATCTCGATCGTCATTACTGGACCAAATGACTCTTCTTGTACACAGAACATTGTCGTATTGCAGTTATCAAAGACGGTTGGTAGGTAGTACCAACCATTGGCATGTTCGGGTTTATCGCTTCGATGACCACCTACTAATAACGTGGCGCCTTCGGCAATCCCCCGCTCTACATAAGTAGATACGTTCATTAAATGAGCTTTGCTGATGAGTGGCCCTGTCTCTGCCAACTCATCATCGGGGCCGCCTAAGGAAATATCTCCGGCGCGTCGAACAATTTCCTTGACAACCCGATCATGAATCGAACGTTCGACGATAAGGCGCGTACCGGCCGAGCACACTTGACCAGAGTGCAAAAATGCTGCAGTTACCGCGTTATCAATTGCAGTATCAATATCGGCATCGGCGAAGATGATATGTGGGTTCTTGCCACCGAGTTCGAGGGCTAATTTTTTGATATTTGTCGCGGCGGCTTTCATGATTGTCTGACCTGTTGCTAAACCACCTGTAAATGAAACTAAATCAACGCGTGGATCGCTAATGAGAGATGCACCAACAACAGATCCTGGACCTAAAATTAAATTAGCTACACCTTTTGGCGTACCTGCTTCATCAATTATCTTGATCAATGCAATTGCGCTCTGTGGTGTTAACTCACTTGGCTTAACGATAAAGGAACATCCCGCGACTAAAGCTGGAGCAACTTTCCATGCAATCTGTAAGAGTGGGTAGTTCCATGGACCGATGAGGGATGCAACTCCTAAAGGCTCATGAACTATTCGACTTGTTACATGAGCGATTCCAACATCTACGCTGCGCCCGTGCTCTTTAGCGCCAAGCGCGGCGAAGTGTCTAAAGGTCGAAATAACATCCGCAATATCGTATTGAGCTTCTATAAAGCGCTTGCCCGTGTCATCACTTTCTTTTCGAGCGATTAAATCGGCATCACGTTCTAATAAATCTGCAATTTTTGAAACCAAAGCGCTGCGCTCTTTAAAACTCCAAGAGGTAAATACACCAGAATCAAAAGATACGCGTGCTGCTGAAATCGCATCTAATACGTCGTCTTGGCTCGCTTGGGAAACTGTTGCAACCACGCTTTGATCGTGCGGGCTATGAATATCATGAGCACCGCCATCTGATGCCGATCTCCACGCGCCATCGATAAAGAGCGTTGCAGTCGACATAGTTTTAATCTAGTTGGCTCTTGCGCATTGCGACAAACTCATCGAGCTCTTGTCGCATGCGCGAATCCATATCTGGGGCGACGTAATCCTCTAACTTCTTTTTATAGATTTCACTTGCCCGCATCTTTGTATCTCGGCTACCCAAGCGCGTCCACCGTTCATAATTATCACTATTAGTTAAAAATGGTCGATAAAAGCAGTCACGAAATCGCTCCATGGTGTGGGCTGCGCCTAAGAAATGACCGCCATGGCCGACCTCTAAGTGGGCATCAAAGGCTAAAGAGTCAACGTTGAATTCAAGGGGCGTGAACTCGGTCATCAATGATTGAAGAATCTCTATATCCAAGATGAATTTTTCATAGCACGATACGAGTCCGCCTTCTAGCCAGCCGGCAGTGTGCATCACCCAGTTCGTTCCAGAGAGAAAAGTCGGCATCATGGTCATCATGCTTTGGTATGCAGATTGTGCATCGACCGTCTGTGACGAGTTTAATCCGCCACCACCACGAAATGGCAGATTGAAACTTCGTGCTATTTGACCAGTGCACAGCAATCCAATTCCAGATTCGGGTGTACCAAATTGAGGTGAGCCCGACTGCATATCAATATTGGACAAAAATGATCCAAAGACAATGGGGCAGCCTGGATTCAAAGTTTGTGCAAGTGCTATTCCAGTTAACGCCTCTGCGATTTGCTGCGCCAAAGTCGCTGGAATAGTTACGGGACTCATGGCGCCCATTAAAAGAAAAGGCGTTACAACGACGGGTTGACCAGCTAAGACATATTCACGCAATGAGTCCAACATGCGATCATCCCAGCGCAAAGGTGAGTTGCAGTTAACGAGAGAAATAAGCGCAGGAGTTTCAAGGATTGCGGCTCGGCCACCATGAATTATTTCAGCCATTGCAATTACATCTTTGGCATTTTGCGCGGTAACAACATTTCCCATAAAGAACTTATCTGTCAAAGTTGCCGCTGCATAGGCCATATCTAAGTGGCGTGAATCAAGGGACAAATCATTTGGTTCGCAGACAACTCCTCCAACACTGTCTAGGGCATCATATGATTGCGCTAATTTACAAAAATTCTCATAGTCATTAAATGTCGCGTCTCGGCGCACATCTCCCTCACGTACAAATGGTGGACCATATACTCCACCAAAAACCATCGAGTTCCCGCCGATATGTACATTGTTCTTAGGATTGCGAGCGCGCAAATTAAATTCGCTCGGGGCCAAGGCCACTTGCTTTAAAATCCAATCGGGATCAAAAATAACATTGTCACCTTCAACCTTCTGCCCAGCTTCGCGCAATACATCAAGGGCCCACGGTGACATGAATTCGATGCCAATCTCAGAGACGATTCGGCGCCAACCAAGGGTGAGCGTTGCCATCGACTCTTGGCTCAAGATTTCATATCGAGGCATTCGATTTTCAAACATGTGTGGCTCCTTTGCCCCTATTGACCGGTTGACAGTTAGGAGAATACCCTTAGATAATGGAACAGTGGTTCCATATTATGGAACCCTTCGAGAGGTTGGTGGCAGGTGATGAGCGAAGCGTTGAGCGGAACGCAGTCCATCGATCGGGCAAGCGCCCTGCTCATCGATATTTTAGAGAGTGCGACACCACCGCTCTTATCTCAACTCTCCCGATCTCATGAAATTCCAAAGAGCACGACCTCTCGAATTTTGAGTGCGCTTGAGCGACAAGGTCTCATCCGCCGTGATCGAACAGGTGCATTTGTTGCAGGAGATGTATTGACCCAATTTGCACGTTCACAAAATCAAGATTCCGTCTTAGTTGCCCGCATGCACTCTGCCTTAGAAAAACTTGCAATGAGTACCGGGGAAACAGCTAATTTAGCCGTTGCAAGTAATGGTGAGATGAAGTTAATTGATCAAGTCGATGGGCACTATCTCTTAGGTGCAACGAACTGGGTCGGCAAGCGAATTCCGTATCACGCATCGGCCCTTGGGAAAATTCTTTTGGCCTATGGGGCGGCAACAATTCCCATGGGAAGACTTGAAAGGCTCACAGCAAAAACCATTACTTCGCGACCTCGATTATTGACTGAACTCGAAAACGTTCGCAAAAAAGGTTACGCGATCATTACCGACGAACTTGAAGAAGGTTTGGTCGCAGTCGCTGCGCCAGTGCGCGAGAACGACGGTCGCGTCGTCGGTGCAATCTCAATTTCGGGTCCGTCTCCCCGTCTGACTCAACGAGATTTAGTAAAAATCGGTGAAATTATTATCGAAGAGATCCACTCACTCCAAGCAAATCATGAAGGAAAGATAGGTGCAGCATGACTCATGACGACATCATCAAATCACTCTTTGACGAAACGTTGGTTGGAAACGCCCCGGTGGTTTTAGAGTTAACGAAAGCCGGAATTGCAGATGGTATGACTCCAAGTACGATTCTCTTTGATGCACTCATCCCTGCATTAGAAGAAGTTGGAGCGCGTTTTGAGCGCGGTGATTTCTTTGTTCCTGAAATGCTCATCTCAGGTAGAGCTATGTCAGGTGCCCTTGCTTATTTACGTCCATTACTTGCAGAGACCGGGGCCGAAACCGTTGGCACTTATCTCATGGGTACCGTTAAAGGTGATGTGCACGATATCGGCAAAAACTTAGTCAATATTATGCTTGAAGGCGCCGGCTTTAATGTCATCGATCTTGGAGTTCAAGTAGCTCCCGAAAAGTTCATTGCCGGAATCTTGGAGCACAAGCCAGATATCGTTGGAATGTCGGCTTTTTTAACCACCACGATGCCCATGTTTAAAGTCAACATCCACGAAATTACAAAAGCGGGCTTGCGTGATCAAGTAATTATCATGGTTGGCGGTGCGCCTGTGACTCAAGAGTATGCCGACGTGGTTGGCGCCGATGGTTTTGCCGCCGACGCTTCAACTGCCGTACGCATCGCAAAAGATTTAATCGCCAAGAAACGCGCAGCGGTTTCGGCTTAAAAATTGGCAATTTTAAAAAAGCTTCTACCTTTACTTGAAGATGCGGTGAAAAAACCGATTTGGGACTGTCGTATGTGCGGACAGTGCGTCTTGCACTCAACCGGAATGACCTGTCCCATGACCTGTCCAAAAACTTTACGCAACGGTCCATGTGGCGGGGTTCGAGAAGGTGGATGGTGCGAAGTAAAGCCAGAGATGCAGTGTATTTGGGTGAAAGCCTACGATCGCAGTGTTTCACTGCCACTTCCAAAAGTATGGAAAGCGCATTTCAATGAACTGCGACCGCCCGTTGATATGCAACTGCAAGGCACGTCTTCTTGGATAAACTTAGTGACGAAGCGAGATCAACAAGTTCCTGCTGGTTGGATAGTTGAGAATCGTAAACATTGATGTCAGTTCTACGTGAAAAATTAGAAAATAGCAATGATGCCGTCTTTACCGCCGAGTTTGCATCCATTACTGGTGGTGGAATGGCAAGCGTGCAAAAGAATTCCGCCCGATTGGCACCGTGGTTTGATGCCGTTAACGCCACGGATAATCCTGCCGCCCATGCACATACATCTAACACTGCTACTGCAATTGCAATGGCGATGCATGGCCTTGAGCCGATCATGCAGATTGTCTGTCGCGATAAGAACCGACTAGCAATTCAATCCGACATGCTAGGGGCGGCTTTACATGGCATTACAAATATCTCTCTTTTGACCGGCGATGATGTCACGGCAGGGGATGAACCAGAGGCTCGAAGAGTCTTTGATATCGATAGCATCCAAGCAATCAACATCGCGCGCGCAATGACAAACGGCAAAACACTGTCAGGGCGCACCATACGTCCGGCTCCTGATTTTTATCTTGGCGCGGTTGAGAATGCTGCGGCGGCCCCATTTGATTATCGAATACTGCGTGCACTTAAAAAGTACCGAGCAGGTGCAAAGTTCTTGCAACTGCAGATTTGTTTTTACCCCGATCGACTCGAGGCTTTTTGCAAAGGTGTGGCTAAAATCGCGCCTGATTTAAAGCTCTTACCGACCGTTGTCTTAGTCAAAAGCGCCAAAGGTTTGGGCTTCATGAATGATAAGGTTGCAGGCATCGACGTTCCAGCCACGATATTGACCCGCGTACAAAGTGCCAGCGATCAGAGCAATGAGGCCTATAAGGTAGCCCTTGAACTGGCATCGCACGCGTTAACTCTTCCGGGAGTCCGTGGTTTGCATGTGACAGATTTTCGACATGATGAGTCCATCAATGATTTTATGAGCGATCTCGGCAGAACGCCGAAATGGCAGATTACTTAATAGCCAGATTACTTAAGAGATAGGGACGCACTATGCATACAGTTCTTTCTTCCCATGGCAAAACAGTCACCATCGGTCATGACCAGCCTTTTTGCATTATTGGTGAGCGCATAAATCCAACGGGGCGCAAAAAGTTTCAACTCCAACTCCGAGCGGGCGATCTCTCTGCCATTGAAAAAGATGTCTTTGATCAGATTGCTGGTGGCGCCGACGTGCTCGATGTAAACATGGGAGTGCCATTAACGGACGAACCAGCACTCTTGTCTAAGGCCATCACATTGATCCAAACCTTGACCGATATGCCGATTTGTATCGACTCCTCGATTATCGAAGCTCTACAAGCCGGACTAGAGGCTTATCAAGGTAAGGCACTTGTAAATAGCGTCACTGGCGAGGATGAGCGAATGGAGCTCGTTCTGCCTTTGATTAAAAAACATGGCGCAGCAATTATCGCCCTACCTAATGATGAGACTGGGATTCCAGCGACTGCGGCTGAGCGTATGGTGATTACTGAAAAGATTGTTCGCGCAGTTGAAAAACATGGCATTCCACTTGAAGATCTCGTTATCGATCCGCTTGCCATGACCGTTGGCGCAGATCCAGAAGCGGTAAAAATTACTTTAGAAACAATCTATTTAATCCGCGAGAAGTGGGGGCTGAACATGACTCTTGGCGCATCCAACATTTCTTTTGGTCTTCCATATCGACATGCACTTAATGCCGCGTTCTTGCCTGCGGCGATGTCACATGGTCTAACAAGTGCGGTAATGGATGCCCGTACCCATCAAATAGTTGAGTCTGTGCGTGCGGCCGATTTACTTCTCGGTTTAGATCCTTGGGGCTCAAACTGGATTACACGATTTAGAGCGATGCAAGCCGCAAAGGCTGCGCAAATTTCTGAAAATGGTGCGTAACAATTTCTAAAAAAGAGTTAGATCCATCGCTTGTCCCCCATCACGATGGCACGGGACGAGTCAAACTTGCCTTCAGGTCGCTTGAAAAAGATAGTTCGGTGGCATCTGAAAAAACTATAACCGTACCTACAGGTGTAAGTGCATTTGATGCGGCGTCATGGAATGGAATTGCGATTGATTCTACGTGTGGCGGTTATGGAACATGTAAAAAGTGTCGAATAAAGATTACGGATGGCAATGTTGAACCATCAAAGTTAGATTTTCGCGCCTTCACTGAAAGTGAAATTAAGCAGGGTTGGCGATTAGCGTGTTTAGTGCGTACAAATACCGATATCTCTATCGATGTTCCAGCCCTTACTACTCGTCCGAAAGCGGCAACCGTCGGTGTCGGGCGCCAAGTTATTCTGCGGCCAGCCGTTCAAAAACGATATGTTGAGTTAGAAGAGCCGACGCTGCATGATCAACGCACCGACCTTGTTCGACTCTTTGATGCCATCGATGATATCGAGGGCACGGCCTCTCTTGCATCCATGCGCAACCTTCCTCGGATTCTGCGTGCATCTAACTTTAAAGTCACGGCCGTTTTTGTTGATCAAGATTTCATCGATATAGAGCCAGGTGATACCACCGCATTTCGTTATGGAATTGCCTACGACTTAGGTACAACCACCGTTGTTGCCACGCTATTAGATTTAAATACCGGTACACCTCTTGCAGTGAAGTCGATTCTAAATAAACAACAACCTTTTGGCGCCGATGTCATTACAAGAATCAGTGCAACCATGCTCGATCCCGCTGCCCTCGCAAAGCTTTCGGCTCTGGCGCAAGAGACACTCAATCAACTCACGCAAGAGGTGTGCGATGAGGCAAACATAAATCCGCTTCATGTCTATGAGATTGCTATCGCAGGCAATGCCACAATGAATCAGCTACTTCTTGGCATCGATCCTGAACCGCTAGGTGTGGCGCCATTTATCATGGCCGCGGCTGATTTCCCTGATGTCGATGCAGTTGATATCGGAATCGCAATTCACCCAAGGGCAAAGGCGGTCATCTTGCCATCTCTAGGTGCCTATGTTGGTGGCGACATTATTGCTGGCGCGCTTGCATCGGGCATGGATCGCGATAAACGTTTGCGCCTCTTCATCGACGTTGGAACTAACTGTGAAATCGTTCTCGGTGATGGCGAAAAAATATTGGCGACGGCAGCTCCGGCAGGTCCGGCCTTTGAAGCTGCAAGTATTAAGTGCGGTGTTCGCGCCGCATCAGGTGCGATCGAGACGATCAAAATCGTTGATGGAGCGTTAATTATTGGAACAATCGATGACACTCCAGCAATTGGAATCTGTGGCTCTGGCTTAGTTGATGCTTGTGCCAGTCTCGTCAGTGTTGGCCTCCTCGATCACTCTGGTCGATTTGTAACTGATGAGATTGCCGCGCAGGTTGCCCCGACACTATCTGATCGCTTGCTCACTCGAGAAGGTGAGCGTGTATTTGTTCTAACGTGGAGCAAAGAAGTTGGAGATTTATCGGACTGTGTCTTTTTATCTCAGCGCGATGTTCGCGAACTCCAATTTGCTAAGGCCGCTATAGCTACGGGTTGGGCGTTGCTTCTTGAGGAGTTTGGTGTTGCAGAAAGTGAGATTCAGCAAGTGCTACTGGCTGGCTCTTTTGGTTCTTACCTTTCCCCCGCATCTGCAATCAAGATTGGCCTCGTGCCTAAACTTTCAGTAATGCGCATCTTGTCAGCAGGTAACGTTGCTGGTGAAGGTGCGAAAATGGTTTTATTATCGGCACAAGAGCGACACGGCGCGAACGCGCTTTTAGAAGAGATTAATTACATCGAACTCTCTGATCGCCCAGATTTCAATGATAAGTTTGTAGATCGTCTAGCTTTTCCAATATGAGTATCGGCATCGTTGCCTGCGGCGCGTTGGCAACTCATATTGCAGAGATTGCGGCCGAACACAACCTCGATATTGTTATATATCCGCTACCACCCTTATTGCATAACCGTCCTGAAAAAATTGCCAGTGAAGTCGATGCGCTGTTGTTAGAGGTCAAAGAAAAACACTCACAATGCGCGGTCGCCTATGCCGACTGTGGCACGTATGGTGCCCTCGATACTGTGATTGAGCGACATAATGTAAAGCGTCTTGGCGGAAACCACTGCTACGACATCTTTGCCGGACGCTCTGAGATTGAAGCAATCATGGCCGAGAATGCCGGTACTTACTTTTTGACGGATTTTCTCGTGAAGTCCTTCCACCGAAGCGTCATCATTGAACTTGGTCTAGATAAGTATCCACATTTGCGCGATGATTATTTTAAGAACTATTCGCGTGTTATGTGGCTGGCCCAGAGGCCAACCGCAGAGCTAGAACAGGCCGCGCGCGATGCCGCATCAGAAATCGCTCTACCTTTAGAGATTCGTGCCGTTGGCCTTACCGGTTTAACGAGACAAGTTTTAGAGTTAATTTCGCACTAACAAAATCTCAATCGCCTTTAGGACTGTTGGCGAGAGATCAGTCTTGTTAACATCATTGTGTAGGCGCTCGATCATCGCTGGCGTCCAGAACTGAACAATATGGTGTGCAACCTTAATTTCAGGGGCATCAGCGGCGGGGATATTGGCGGCAATCTGATTAGCCATACGTACTATCGAATCTAACTGCGGATCACCCATAATGTGTGTTTCAACCATATCGCCAGGGCCCATAATACTTGGCGCAAGTTCAACTGCCGTAACTTTATACTCTGGACAGTTAGTGGCCCAATCTGAAAATTCGGTTGTGATTATATTGGCACCACTTTCAGGAAAGTGAAAAGTTGTATACACCACGCCAGCAGGCACTTCGTCGGTAATGTGCGCTTTCATGATAGTTTCACCTACACGGCTAGAAAGTTTTACCCATGAACCATCTTTGATTCCACGAAGCTCGGCATCGGATTCGTGCACATCCAAAATATCTTCTTTATGCCAAATATTATTTGCTGTGCGTCGTGTTTGTGCTCCTACGTTGTATTGACTCAAAACACGGCCAGTAGTGAGCAGGAGTGGAAACTTACGCGTTGCTTTTTCATCAGTTGGCACGTACGCAGTTCGCATAAATTGACCCTCGCCCCGAACGAATTTTTCAACGTGCATCGTTGGAGTGCCAGTGGGATTAGTTTCATCGCATGGCCATTGAATGCTTCCGAGTTCATCCAACTTGGCAAATGAGACACCGGCAAAAGTCGGTGTGGTCAAAGCAATCTCGTCCATAATCGCAGCGCCATTTTCATAGGACATTGGATAACCCATGGCAGTGGCTAAATCACACGTTACTTCAAACTCACTTTTACCGATTTTGGATTTCATAACGGGGCGAACTCGATTTATTCGGCGCTCAGCATTAGTGAAAGTGCCATCTTTTTCCAGAAACGAAGTGCCGGGCAAGAAGACATGCGCGAACTTCGACGTTTCATTGAGAAATAGATCTTGAACTATCACCATGTCCATGGCCCGCAATGCCGTGTGCACATGGGATGTATTGGGATCGGACTGGGCAATGTCCTCGCCTTGGACATAAAGACCACGATATTGACCGGCAATCGCGGCATCAAACATATTTGGAATGCGCATGCCTGGCTCGGACTGAAGTTGGATTCCCCACGCATCATTAAAAATCTTTCGCGTTCTAGGATTTGAAATGTGACGGTATCCCGAGAGCTCATGTGGAAAGGAGCCCATATCGCAGGATCCTTGAACATTGTTTTGCCCACGAAGCGGATTGACCCCGACACCTTTGCGACCAATATTTCCTGTGGCCATAGCTAGGTTCGCAATTCCCATTACCATCGTCGAGCCTTGACTGTGTTCGGTTACACCGAGACCGTAATAAATCGAGCCATTTTTAGCCTGTGCAAATAGATGTGCTGCAGCCCGGATCTGCGCGGCAGGAACACGAGAGGATGCCTCTAATGTCTCTGGTGAGTTTTCCGGCAACGAAATAAATGCCTCCCACTCTTTAAAGGATTGCGCGTCACATCGTGCATCAACGAAATCGCGATCAATCAAACCATTCGTTGCGATTACATGGGCCAAGGCGTTGATAACTGCGACATTTGTGCCTGGCATTAACTGCAAATGATGAGCTGCAACTACCCCAGGAGTGCGAACAAGAGCAATAACGCGAGGATCGATAACGATTAACTGAGCGCCTTTGCGTAAAGCTTGCTTCATTCGCGAGGCAAAAACTGGATGCGCAGAAGTTGGATTGGCTCCAATAAGCATAATCACATCGCTGTGCTCGACCGATTCGAAGTCTTGTGTGCCCGCTGAGGTTCCAAAAGTTTGACCTAAGCCATAGCCTGTTGGTGAATGGCAGACTCGTGCACACGTATCGACATTGTTGTTACCAAAAGCGGCACGAACCATTTTTTGAACAACGAAGACTTCTTCATTGGTACAACGTGAAGAAGTAATTCCTCCAATTGCATTGATGCCACTCTCGACTTGAATCTTCTTCAAGCCTGCGGCAGCAAAAGAGATCGCCTCACTCCATGAAACTTCTTTCCACGGATCGGTGATTGCGTTTCGAATCATAGGTTGTGTTATTCGATCACTATGAGTTGCATAGCCATAGGCAAAGCGACCCTTTACGCACGAGTGTCCCTCATTAGCACCACCGGCTTTGAGCGGAACCATACGGACGAGTTCATCCCCACGCATTTCGGCTTTGAATGAACAGCCAACCCCACAATAGGCGCACGTGGTAATTACTGAAGACGTAGGCGCACCAATGGTCAATAGAGTTTTTTCAGTCAAGGCTCCCGTAGGACAGGCTTGAACACAGGCACCACAGGAGACGCACTCACTTTCAATAAATGATGTACCCGACGATGAAACGCGGGCCTGGAAACCACGGTTTTCAATCGTTAACGCAAAAGTACCTTGAACTTCATCACAAGCGCGCACACAACGGTTGCAGACGATGCACTCAGTGGAATCAAATGTGAAATATGGATTGCTTTCATCTTTTTCTAAATCTAAATGGGTATCAACACTGGCATAACGACTCGTGGTAATGCCAATTTTCTTAGCAACCCCATGGAGTTCGCACTCATCCCCCGTTGCACATTCGAGTGGGTGATCGGATAAGTACAACTCCATGACGCCTTTGCGAATTCGATCTAACTTTTCCGAGTGAGTTATTACATTCATGCCCTCGCTAACGGGAGTTGTACATGAAGATGGAGTACCGTTTCGTCCATCTATTTGGATAACGCATAAGCGGCACGAACCAAAAGCCTTTAATCGGTCGGTAGAACAGAGTTTCGGGATATCAATCCCTGCTTGCAGGGCCGCGCGCATAATCGATGTATCTGCCGCCACAGTAACGGTGCGACCATCGATTTCAAGGCTTACTTGATCTAATTTTTCACTAGCCGGTGTGCCGAAATCCGGTTCAAAAATCATCGTCATTTAGGCGCTCCAGTGAAGTCTTCGGGGAAGTTAATCATCGCACTCTTTACCGGTAATGGCGTCAAAGCACCCATCGCACACAAAGATCCATCGGTCATCACTTCACATAAGTCCAGGAGCAACTTCTTGTTTTCATCAACTTTTACGCCTCTGATAATTAAATCGATAGTCTCAGCCCCGCGCGTTGACCCTATGCGACAAGGGGTGCATTTACCGCAGGATTCAAAGGCACAAAACTCCATGGCAAATTTAGCTTGTTCGGCCAGATCCACGCTCTCATCAAAAATGACGATTCCACCATGACCTAACATTCCTCCAGCCGTTAGGAGTGATTCGTAATCCATTGAAGTTTCAAGCTGGGCCGTTGAAAAATACGAGCCTAGGGGCCCTCCGATTTGCACAGCCCGAAGCGGACGTCCACTTAAGGTACCTGCGCCATACGTATGTACTAATTCGTTTAAAGTTACGCCAAAAGCTTTTTCAACGATTCCTCCGCGCGCCACATTTCCAGCTAATTGAAAAACTTGGGTCCCAAGTGAGCGACCAACGCCGAAAGCTTTATACGTTTTAGCACCCTCGGCAAGAATCATTGGCACCGTGGAGAGGGTAAGTACGTTATTGATGACCGTTGGCAGACCAAAGAGACCTTCAATTGCGGGCACGGGTGGCTTTGCCCGCACGACGCCACGTTTACCTTCAATGCTCTCTAACATCGCGGTCTCTTCTCCGCAGACATAGGATCCAGCTCCAATACGAATCTGAATATCGAATTCGTAGGATGTTCCTAAAATCTGGCTTCCCAATACTGAGTTTGCTCGTGCAACATTGATCGCTCTTTGAAGCGCCGAAATCGCATGAGGATACTCTGATCGCAAATAAACAATTCCCTTAGTGGCACCTACCGCAATCGCTGCGATCACCATGCCTTCGATCAATGTAAATGGGTCACCTTCGATCAACATGCGATCGGCAAATGTTCCACTGTCGCCCTCATCGGCGTTACAACAAATATATTTTTCAGCATTAATTGTTTGGGAAACTGTTCGCCACTTTAATCCAACAGGAAAACCAGCACCGCCGCGGCCGCGTAATCCGGATTCAGTGACTTCGTCAATAATTTCTTCACGTGTTAATAAAAGAGCTTTACGAAGACCAACTAATCCTCCGTGAGCTTCATAGTCAATCAACGAAGATGGGTCAACTATTCCAACTCGTGCAAATGTAATTCGATCTTGCGAAGCTAACCATTCAATCGCATCGATTTTGCCTAATAATAAAGGGTGGGCTCCTGCTTTGAGAAAATCTGCGTCAAAAAGAGATTCCACATCGTCTGGAGTAACTGGCCCATATCCGATGCGCCCGGTTGGAGTTTCTACTTCCACGAGCGTTTCAAGCCACAATGCTCCGCGCGAACCATTGCGCACAATCTCTAAGGATGGGTCATGCAGAGCAATAGCCTGCGCAACTTCATCTGCGCCAATGGAGGTCGCCGCACTATCACCTGGAACGAAGACCCTCATTGAAAAGCGCTTTCAATTTTACCAACAGTTGCTCTACCAATTAATTTTCCATCCACCATCGCAGTTGGTCCCAACGCACAGTTGCCAAAGCAAAAACTATCGTTGACCATGTCGCCAAATCGCGCCTTGGCTTCTTTCGCAAGAGTTCTCACACCAACGGCTTGGCAGGCTTCAGCAACACAGATAGATATTTGATGCTCGAGCGGAGGTGTGGTTCGTAAATCATGGTAAAAAGTTAAAACTCCATGTACATCGGCTCTCGACTTATTGAAAAAATGTGCAATTAATCCAACGCAGGCCGGATCAACGTAACCAAACTCTTTCTGCATTAACTGCAAGGCCATTAAGACGGGGCCTTTTTCTTCGCGCAAGGTCGCAAGAAGAGCAAGTGCGACATCCTGTGACCAAGGCGTGAATTTCATTAGAACAAACCTACGACCTTGCCATCGATGTAATCAATACGTGAACTAGCAGGGATCTTAGGTAGACCCGGCATAGTCATAATTTCTCCGCAGATCATGACTATAAACTCAGCACCCGCCGAGAGTTTTACTTCTCGAATGTTGAGAGAGTGCCCGCTAGGCGCACCGCGAAGGGCGGCATCAGTACTAAATGAGTACTGCGTTTTTGCGATACAGATGGGAAAACGTCCATAGCCCGAAGCTTCAAGCTCTTTTAGCTTTAAACGTACTTTGGCGTCGGCAGTTACTTCTTTAGCGCCATAGATTTTAGTGGCAACAGCAGTCACCTTTTCCCAGAGCGTAGCCTCATCTTCATAGACAAAACTCATTTCATCTGGCTGCTCGCACAGTTCGACGACAGCATGCGCCAATTCTACGGCCCCGGCCCCACCATCGGCCCAATGTGTAGCAAGCACAACTTTCACGCCCATGGCCTCAACACGTGTGCGTAGAAGATCGATCTCTGCAGACGTATCGCTTGTAAAGTTATTAATGGAAACAACTAAGGGTAGTTTGTAAATATCTTTTATATTATGAATATGTCGCTCTAAATTAACGAGTCCGGCATCCAGAGCCTTTAAGTTTTCTTCAGTAATCGTCTTTAGATCAGCGCCACCGTGATATTTAATCGCGCGAATCGTTGCGACGAGCACGCAGGCTGCGGGACGCAGACCTGATTTGCGACATTTAATGTCAATAAACTTTTCGGCGCCAAGATCTGCGCCAAATCCGGCTTCCGTCACAACATAATCTGCCAACTTCATCGCCGAGGTCGTGGCAACAACTGAGTTACATCCGTGCGCAATATTTGCAAAAGGGCCCCCGTGAATAAATGCTGGTGTATTTTCCAGTGTCTGAACTAAGTTAGGTTGAAAAGCATCCTTTAGAATCACAGTCATTGCGCCTTGAGCATTGAGTTCACTTGCCAGTACTGGAGTCTTATCTCGCTTATAACCCACAACAATCCGTCCAATTTTTTCCTTCAGATCATCAATCGAGGTTGCAAGACAAAATATCGCCATAATTTCCGAGGCAACAACTATGTCAAAACCATCACTTCGTGGATAGCCATTACCGACTCCTCCGATAGATTGAATAATTTCGCGCAAGGCACGATCATTCATATCTATGACGCGCTTCCACGTTACACGTCGGATATCGATGGCGAGCTCGTTGCCGTGGTGAATATGGTTATCGATCAGGGCGGCAAGTAAATTATTGGCAAGTGCTATCGCGTTGAAATCACCCGTAAAATGCAGATTAATATCCTCCATCGGAACAACTTGGGCGTATCCGCCACCAGCTGCCCCACCTTTCATTCCAAAGACGGGTCCCAGTGATGGTTCGCGAAGTGCGAGCATGGCGTTCTTGCCGATACAGCGTAGTCCATCACCTAGTCCGACAGTTGTCGTCGTTTTCCCTTCGCCGGCAGGAGTTGGACTAATCGCAGTCACCAAAATTAATTTGGAATTTTTGCGCTCAGGAAGTGCGGTTAAATACTTTAGATTCACTTTTGCTTTATATTTTCCATAGGCTTCGAGATATTCTTCATCGATTCCAAGAGATGCACCTATCTCATTGATAGGTTTCATAGTTGCAGCTTGTGCGATTTCGATATCAGACATTTTTATCCCTTTGCTTGTCGTATGGCGCTAGTGAGCGCAGGTATCACTTGGTGTAAATCTCCGATAATTGCGTAATCTGCATACCGAAGAATGGGTGCCTCAGGATCGGTATTAATAACTACTATTGTCTTACTATTCTTCATTCCAGCAATATGCTGCATAGCTCCTGAAATTCCGGCAGCGATATAGAGATCGGGAGCAACTTTTGTTCCGGTCTGACCGACCTGTTCGGCGTGCGGACGCCAACCTGAGCTCGTTACAACGCGCGAGCAACCTACAGCGCCGCCCAAAAGTGTGGCTAGCTCCTCTAAATTACCAAATCCAGCCGGCCCACCTACGCCGCGTCCACCTGAAACAATAACTTTGGCATCGATGAGAGTTATGCCACCGCTTGTTTCACCTGAATCTCGTTGCAGTATTTTTACAACAAAATCTTCGGGTTGCAAAGCAGGTTCAAAGGCAACAACTTTAGCCGCAGCGCCACTGACTGATTCAGGCTCTACTGAAAAACTTACAATTGTTGCAACTAATAATTGAGCGTGAACGTTAGCCGACTCAATGAGATTTCCTCCCCAGCGCGCACGCAGAACATGATGCGGAGATCCCAAAGTAATCTCTGAACATTCAGCCGCCATTGGAATATCCAAGAACGCTGCAAGGTGAGCTAGCTGTTCGTTGCCGCGGGGACTGCCCGCAGCTAAAACGGCCGCTGGCTTAAGTTTTTCGACTAGTTCTTTAAGGGCGCGACCTGAAGCCATGGGTGTGTAATCGGTAATTGCCGCATGCGTTGCCACATGCAGCGTTGTAGCGCCATATTGGCCGACAATGCCCGCCAAGCATTCAGCTTGACTACCAATGACTACCGCCTCAATACTCTGATCAATTTTGCGTGCTGCCGTGAGTGCACGAAGTGAGAGGGGATCAATTTCCCCACGATCATGATCGACAAGTACCAGAATCATGCAATGGCTCCAATCTGTTTTAAAACATCAACTAAAGCTGGCACCGCTTCCGCGCCTTTTCCTAAAATTTGTGCGCCTTTATCTTTCGATGGAGCGAGAGCAAGAGTTACTTTTTCTAACTTTGGAATCCTTGTCTCGGCTTTTTTCATATCAACGGTTTTCTTGCGTGCCTGCATGCGTCCAGGCACCGATGGATACCGTGGAATGTTGAGTCCATCTCGCACGGTAACAATGGCTGGCAATGGAGCCTCATAATGTTCCCGTCCGTTAGGAACAACTCGCTCACAATGTGCAACTCCGTTTTCAATTTTCATCGACTTTACATTTGTGATAACTGGGAGATTTAATGCATGTGCCACACGAATGTGAATCTGATAACCCGCACTATCGGCCGATTCGGCGCCGAAAATTATTAGATCAAATTTCGTTTCTTCGCCATTTATCGCATCAACAAGCGCCGCGGCAGTACCTTGCGGATCCCATTCTTGCCCATCAGTTTCAATGAGCACTGCGCGAGTTGCACCAATTGCTAACTGCGAACGTAACTGTTCTTCGGCATCACTTGGTCCGAGAGTTAAAAGTGTGAGAGTTCCACCCATCTGCTCAACTAACTGAACGCCTGCTTCAACGGCATTTTCTTCATGAGGACTAATACCGAAACCTAAATGTTTGGTTTCGATATCGCGCGAATCAGGCGTCAACATTAAAGTACCACCAGCTAGTGGTACTCGTTTTAAGCAGACAAGAACATCCATCAGGCCAATATCCGATCATTTGAAGCGTCAAAGACTGGCGTAGCACCAACTTCGGCCACTGAGCAAGGGTAGTGCTCTCCCAAATACTCAACAATAAACCTATTGCCAGCCACAGCTAACTCAGTTGGCAAATACGACATCAGAATATGTTTTCCAAGGGAAGGCGCAGATCCTGCGCTCGTAACATATGAACGACGACCATGTGCATCAACGATTGGTTGTAAATCAGCGCTCAAAATGGGTTCGCTACCCAACATATATCGTTTTTCTCCAGTGGAGGAGGTGTGGTCATCCACAAAGAGGGTACACAGCATTGTGATTGGTTTTTCGCTGCGATGCTTTACATGTGCCGCTTTACCGATGAAGTCGGTCTCTTTTAACTTAGGCGATTGCATACCTGCTTCAACCACGGTGTATTCGGTTTCTAACTCTGGGCCATATGCGCGATAGCACTTTTCAAGTCGTCCCGTTGTGCCATACACGCCGATACCTACCGGAATCATCGCGTGATTTTTACCGCTATCCCACAACATCTGCCACAACTTTGCGCCTTGCTCAATAGGAATGTAGAACTCCCAACCAAGATCTCCGACATATGAAATTCGCGAAGCTAAAACTCGCAATGAGCCAATTTCAATAATTTTGCAGGTACTAAATTTAAATGCTTCCTTGCTCATATCAGTGTTGGTGATCGCTTGAATAATCTCACGTGCTTTTGGACCCCAGATTCCAATGGTTGTAAAACTGGAAGTTAAATCAAAAATTTGTGCCGAACCATCTTCTGGAAGTAAATCGCTGAACCATTTTTTATCGGCCATGCCATGGGCTCCACCAGTAACTACTCGGAAATGGTTACTATCAAGTCGCATGATGGTTAAATCAGACTTGAATCCCCCATTTGGTCCAAGAATTGGCGTGTAAACAACACGGCCAATCGCAACATCCATTTGGCGTAGCGCCGCTTTTTGTACAACTGCCAGAGCAGCGGGCCCAGTAACGTCAAAGATTGCGAAAGCCGATAGATCAACAATTCCAGCACTTTCACGCATTTGTAAGTGCTCTGCATTAATAATTGGTGACCACCAACGCGACTCCCACTCGGCAGTTCTTGGCATAACTTTCTCACCAAATTTGGTAACTAAATCTTTATTGGATTCATACCAGAATGGACGTTCCCAACCAGCGGTCTCATAGAAAACCGCACCCAGTTCTTTTTCAACTTCATAGAATGGTGACAACCGAACATTTCTATTCGATGCATACTGCTCGGATGGATGCACGATTCCATACGTCTTATTAAAGCTCTCATCAACGCGTGCTTTAATGTGAAACTGGCTTTTTTGGTGCTCATGAAAACGGGCGATATTAGACGAGTGCAAATCAATCTCTGAATCTCCAAGAACCATCCACTGTGCAACAGATTTTGCCGTACCAGGACCCTCTTTAATCCAGACCGCTGCCACAGACCATAAGCCTTTAACTTCTGGAGTTTCGCCAAGAATCGGCATTCCATCTGGCGTGTACGAGAGGATTCCATTAATCGCATACTTTTCCCGTACATTTTCATCACCAACAATTGAAGGCATTAATTCAAATGCGTGTTCATCTTGAATATCAAAATCTGCTTGCGTAAAAGCAAATTCAGTTGGTGATAAGGCAGCTGTTGCATTCGAAGGCAAATCTTCTGGTGAGTAAAGAATTGGACGATGAGCATAAGATCCAATCTCAAGACCTGTGCCGTGTTGGCGCTCATACATAAATACATCCATGTCTCGAACAATCGGCCATTCAATATCACCCTTTGTGTCTTTAAAAAATGGCACGGGGCCAATGTCTTTCATCTGATGAACTGCCGGAGTCAATGGAATATGCGCACCCGCCATCGCAGCCAATTTAGGTGACCAACAGCCCGTTGCAATTACTACATAGTTACTCTCTATGCTTCCTTGATCAGTAACGACTCCTGTAACACAGCCATTAACGACAGTAATATCTAAAACTTCAACATTTGCAAATGATTCTGCCGCTCCCATTTCAATCGCTTTTTCACGCATTAAACTCCCTGTTTGAAGTGAATCAACGACACCCACGCTGGGTTGGTAGTAGCCGCCTAAAATCACGCTTTCATCGATGTAGGGCACTAGCTCCTTGACTTGGGCGGGATTGAGTATCTGGCCACCATCGATTCCCCAAGATTTTGCCGATGTTATTCGACGTGCAAGCTCTTGCATCCGCTCTGGAGTACGAGCGACTTCGATGCCACCAGTCTGAGTGAATGTGCCCCACTCTTTATATTGACGCATGCTTTCAGCGGTTATTGCAGTCATCTCTTTTGAGTGATCAACAGGAAATATAAAGTTCGATGCATGTCCAGTCGAACCGCCTGGGTTAGGTAGCGGCCCCTTGTCAATCTGAACGATATTCTTCCAACCAAGTTTTGCTAGGTGATAAACCATGCCGTTGCCAACGATGCCTGCGCCGATGACAACGCACTGTGCCTTGGTAGGTAACTTATTCATAGCTTTTTCCTCGTCCTATTTTTGTGGTGGTTTATAAAGATTTACGAATTGATGCTTCAAAGCCATCGACATGATCGCGCATGGCCTTACCGGCAGCTTTCGAATCACTCTTGGCGATTGCTTCAAGCAACGCCCTGTGTTCAATAATTGCCGCCGCGAGTCCTACAACGCGATCGAGGGCTAAAAACCAGATGCGAAGTGCATGTGCATAATAATTATCTAAAGCCGAGGCTAAAAATTCATTGTGCGTGCATTGATAAATATGATGATGGATGCGCTGATCTAGGCCGATGAGTGTTGCCATGTCAACATCGCCCTTGATTGCATTAATTTCAGCAATGAGCGCCTTGGTTATTACGTGATCGGCTGGGGTTGACCTTGTGGCGGCAAGTTCGGCGGCTTTAATTTCCAGAACCGAACGGACTTCAGAAAGCGCAGCTAGATTTTGTACATCGACAGTTGAAACAAACATTCCTCGGCGTGGATAGACCTCTACCAATTTTTCATTAGCAAGCGAGCGCAACGCTTCACGCACCGGAGTGCGGCCCAAGCCAAGGTTTGCCATTAATTCGCTCTCACTTATCAATGAGCCTGGAACTAATTCAAGGGTGATGATCATGGAGCGAATACGGCTGTAGGCCGCGCCAGATAAGGATGAACTTTGGCGGTTGAGGATTTGGATGACCTGGCTCACAGGATTGATGATATATCAGTCATATCCAGATTGATACACCAGAGGTGAGGCTTTTTTAGCCTAAGTAATACTTCTTGAAAAGCCAGGCCGAGGCACCAAATCCGACCGTTAAAATGAGGGCGCGATACACGACAGCTGGCATATGAGCGGCCCAACGCCCTCCGAAAACTCCTCCAATGCTTGCGCCCAGTATGAGGGCGAGCACAAAGGACCACTCGGCTCGGCCACTAAAGATGTAAATGATGTTTGATACCGCCGAAGTCCAACCAACAATCAAATTCTTTGCAACATTCAAGGTCCTCGGGTCGCGGCGAATGTCTCGTGCCAACACTGCAATCACCATGACCCCCTGACCTGGACCAAAGTAGCCGCAGTAGAGACCGCTTGCCGCGATTCCAATCTTTTCAACTAACTCATGTCTGGCACCTCGATCAGGTTTGGCTTTTATGAGGAATGAGAGACTGGCAAAGAGTAAGAGAAAAGGAACCATCTTTTCAAAAATACCCGGTGGAACTGAGAGTAAGAGAATCGCGCCAGCCGTCGATCCGATAATTGAAATCGCAATTAATTTTCTATACTCAATAAAATAGGCGCGTATCTTATGGCGCACGGCAATGAGCGCAAAAAAATTGGCAGGAGTTACACCAAGGGCATTTGTAATCGCTGCGCTCACTGGTGACATGCCGGTAGCAAGTAATACGGGATAAGAGATAACAGATGCCCCACCTGCCATCCCATTAATTCCACCGACGAGGATTCCGACCGCGAAGATTAATAGATATTCAAGCATGGCCTAACCCTACAATGTCGCTATGGATAACAGGGTTAAAGTGCGATTCTTTGCGGCCGCCCGCGCAGCTGCCGGCGTAGATACGGCCAGTTTTGAAACGGCCCCATTAAGTACAATACTGGAAGAGGCATGCCGCGATAATCCCACGTTGGCGCATGTGATTGCGCAGTGCAGTTTTCTCATTGATTCACTCGCAGTCCATGACCTCGAAACTCACGTAAAAAATGGAAGCACTGTCGATGTCCTGCCCCGCTTTGCCGGCGGTTGAGCAGAGGTTATTTATGCGGTGTTGACCCACTCATCGCTTCCATCGGCAAAGATTTGATGCTTCCAAATAGGTAACTTATCCTTAATTTCATTGACTAATAATGAAGCCGTATTAAATGCGCTCTGCCTATGAACGGCTGAAACTGCCACAGCGAAGGCAACATCTCCTATCTCAATGTCACCGTATCTGTGCGAAACTGCCACTTTAACAACATCTGTTGATTCAAGCGCGGCCTTTGCAATCAACTCAATTTGACCACCTGCACTTGGATGAATCTCATACGTAAGTTTTACTACCTTTTTTCCCCCATCATGATTGCGCACGATTCCAGAAAAAACCACCACCGCGCCGCACGTATCATCACTGACCAGCTCGCTTAATTCTGTTACCGAAATCGATTCTTGGGTTACGGTTGCCCGCAATAATTCTGGCATCAGTGATCGAGCCCATCTAACTGATCCAAAATATGGCCAGACAGCCTCTCAATTATTACCAATCCATCCTTGACTCCACCAATTGAACCCGGAAGATTAATTATCAATGTGTTCGCGTTTGTGCCGGCTAACCCGCGAGTCAGGTCCGATGTGGCGATTTTATCGCGTGAGTACGCGCGAAGGGCTTCGCCAAAACCGGGAATGAGTTTTTCAATAAAGGGCGCCGTCGCCTCTGGCGTTACATCAGTAGGAGAAACACCGGTACCTCCAGTAGTGACAATGAGTCGCACCTTATTGGCTAAGGCCAAAACGAGCTCATGGCTAATTGCTCCAATCTCATCGGCAACGATTATCGGTTCACCTACTTCATAACCAAGATTGCACAGACCATCTTGTAATACTTGGCCACTTACATCGTCATAAACACCCAGTGATGCACGATTACTGGCGGTTATAACGACTGCACTACGTTGATTCACGCGCGCTTCCAGTCGCCGTTCTTTCCACCAGATTTTGAATCCACGCGAATCTGACTCAGACAAGCCAATGGATCTAACGCTTTTACCATGTCGATAATAGTTAGACCAGCAACGCTAACGGCCATTAACGCCTCCATTTCTACGCCCGTTCGATCTGATGTTATGACTTGGGCAGATATTGCAACACCTGAATCGATAATCTTTAAATCAATTGAGATTTTATTGATGGCAATAGGATGACATAAAGGAATTAACTCGCTGGTTTTCTTGGCGGCCATGATGCCAGCGATTCGTGCAGTCGATAAGACATCGCCCTTTGGCGTTTGGCCAGAGCGCAACAATCCAATTACGTGTGCCGACAAAGTGACGGTAGCGGTAGTATCGGCGATTCGCAGTGTTACTTCTCGACCGCTCACATCGACCATATTGGCCTGACCATCACTATCAAGATGTGTAAATCCATCGCTCATACCATTGAGTCTAATTCGTTAAGGTAGTGAAAGCCAACGTACAGAGTCTCCTGCTGCTGTAAGGTTTTTTGCCACCACAGCAAAGCCAGTTGAGTGCGCTAAACCCCGCAGCATCGCCGAACCTAAATAAGGTGCCATAACAAATTCATTGTCTATTAAATTTCCAATTATTAGGCGGGTGAAATCTTGCGGTGCGGTGAGTTCATCTCTCGTCATAACCTTCGGTAGTTCTTGCACTTCTTGCCCGAGCATCGAGTTAATGACAGGGCCACCGAGTGAGATTAAGGCAACGATTGCCGATTGCGGATTACCTGGTAGGCCAAGAATGGCTTTGTCTTTGGTGCGCGCCAATAACATGGGGTGACCTGGGCGAACTGCCACGGTATCTACCAATATGTGCGCATCAATTTCACTTAATGCATCATGTAAATAATCGCGTGGGCCTTGGGCAGTTCCTCCAGTAGTGATAACAATGTCAGCAATTTTCAAAGATTCATTAAGGGCATTGACTACGAATGAGAGTTCATCGGAGATGTATTGCGTACTAACAACCACGCAGCCCATTGTGCTTAGCCACCCGGGTAACTGTGGGCCAAGCGCATCACGAACTAACCCATCACTTGGTATCCCATTTAATTGAATCTCATCCCCTAAGAGAAGAATGGCAACTTTCGGCTTTCTGACAATATTTAGTTGATCTAAACCGGCGGCGGCAAGTAGTCCAATCATCGCTGGATTTAATTTCGTGCCGGCGACAATCAATACATCCCCCGCTTTGCACTCATGCGCCGCAGGACGAATTTCTTGATTTTCAAAAACCGTACCTTCAAGTAGAGCATCATGCACACTAGCTAGTTCCCATCGAATAATCCCAAGAGTTCCAGTAGGCACTACTGCGCCAGTAGCAATCCCAACGGCAGTTCCTGCAGTTAATTTCTCTTTCAATGGTAAGCCGGCTTTAACTTCACCAATAATTTTCCATGGACCTTGCCCTGAAACGGCATATCCATCCATTGCAGATGTTGCATATGTCGGCAAGTCGCACATTGCTTTGGCATCACTTGCCAGAGTTCGGTCAATACCGTGATTGATATCTAAGGCTTCAAAGGGGAGTCTGCTAAATGCTTTCTGGGCAATTGCGCGGGCGGCATCCCAACTACCTTCAATTAATGCACTCATAAACGTAAATTATCCGATAAAGCGCTGGAATAAGCGATTGCGCGCGCAAGATCTGCGGGAGTATCAATGTCCATGAGCGCTTGTGCCACCTCGTGAGTCATTGAAACCACTTGAACTTCTAAATAAGAAATCAGTTCTCGCATTGATTTTCCGGTGACTGCGCCCATATCAAGGAGCGCCTTTTCAAGCGCGTCAACTCGGTAAACCGCGGCCAATGGTTGTTTTATGCCCGCATCATCGACATACATAACGCACTCATCGGAAGAAGTCATTGAGTTAAATAAGTTAACAATTCGAGCAGTTGCAAAGGGCATATCGGTCGCTATCAGAGCCACGATTTCATTAGTACACATAGTAAGGCCGGCTTTTATTCCAGCCACGGGTCCACCATGAAGTGGAGTTTCTTGGACACAACAGTAACTAACATTTTCCATCTGCGGATCAGGCCCGACAATGATTATTTCAAAATCTAAAGGTATCGCCGAAAGAATTCGTGAAATTAAACTCTTGCCTTCGATGAGAGCTAAAGACTTATCAGAACCAAAACGCACACTTGTCCCACCACTTAAAATAATGATGCTCGCACTTTTGCTTTCCATTTGGTTAGAATACTGACTATGGGATACACCCGGGGTGAGCCCAATTCGTTAGGTTGGGGCGATGTCATAGAGAGCGTTGATGAACTCCATGTCGGCCATAACTTTCCCAGTCAAAGCACTCCCCTTCTTCTCATGCACCACCTATCTGATTTACATGTCTGTGATGCCCAATCACCAACGCGCCCTGAGTATTTAGATCGTTGGGCCGACCCAGACAGTCCCATTCGTGAAAAAGTCGGCACTATCGGTACATATAGACCCCATTCGATGTTGTCACCACATGTTGTGGAGGCGATGATTCAATCGCTCAATATGATTACCACGGGTCCACTTTCTGGCCTTCCAATTCACGGCGCAATAATTACCGGAGATACGACCGATAACGCACAGGTGAATGAAGTTTCGTGGTATTTGGCGCTCTTAGATGGCCTTGATATTCACCCCGATTCCGGTGACTTTGAAAGATATGAAGGCGTCATAGATGATGGCGCCGATCATTACGACACACGGTATTGGCATCCACACGGTACGCCCGCTGGAAAAGAAGATGATGACGCACGTGCTAAATATGGTTTTCCGGTTGTGCCAAATCTTTTAAACAATTGTCGCCAGCCCTTTAAAGCAAGTGGTCTTAAATTTCCTTGGTTTGCGGTGCATGGCAATCATGATGCTCTCTTGCAAGGCACGGTTGCACCCGAACCTCACATAGATTCGGAAATGACTTCGAATAAGAGATACACAGGCCTGCCCACAAATGTAACTCTTGCCGAAGTTTTAACCAGTTTTCAAGAGATTGGACCGGCGAGTTATCCGCATGCATTTGATGCGCCATTTACTAACGTTACTGCCGATCTCGCGCGCCGTGCCGTACAGCGCGGTGAATTCGCCGCAATGCATCTTGCCTCATCCGGATTGCCAAAAGGACATGGATTTAGTGCTAACAATGTCGAAGAAAAAAACATGTACTACTCAACATTTATCGGTGGCGTGAAACTCATCGTTATAGACAGTGTCAATCACTATGGTGGTTGGCAGGGATCTCTTGATGAAGCGCAGTTCGAATGGCTTGAACAGGAAGTTTCAACTGCCGACCGACCAATAGTTCTTGCATCGCATCACCCATTAAGCAAAATGTTTAATAGTTACGCACCTTACGGCCGACGTGTGTGCGTCGAAGAGATTGAGGAAATGTTGCTCAAGTATCCACGCGTTATCGCTTGGATTGCCGGACACGAACACCGTCATCACATAAAGTGGATTGGACCAGAGGAAGAAGTTCGCGGCTTCTGGCAGATTGAAACCGCCTCACATGCCGATTGGCCACAACAGTCACGAACTATCGAAATTGTTCGCGATGAAGTTGGAGATATGTACTTCGGACTCAGTATCGTAGATCATGCGGGTGGTGCAAACTACGGTGATGCTACGACACCGCTTGAGATAGCCGCGTTATCACGAGCGCTAAGTGCAAACATTTGGCAGAAAAGACCCGAACTCGGTGCAAGCCACGATATTAACTGGTGGTGTGGACGACCAACGGATAGAAACGTGATTTTAAAAATTAATAAGCGTTAAACCCCTCCACGATTAAGCGACTTTACAAGAACATGAGTTGAACGCAAGATTACAAGAATAACGACGGTCAATCCTATGCCGACCACTTGAAATCCTAACCCAACTGCTACACCAACTGCAGCGGTTGAAAAAACCGTTGCCGCCGTTGTAACACCTTGAATTCCCGTTGCTTTCTTGTCAGTAAATATTAAACCTGCCCCAAGAAAACCGATGCCGGTAATGACGGCATGTAAGGCGCGGGTTGGATCTCCATACCGCGATTGAACATCCAGGACCGCGCCGATTGCAACGATTGCCGCTGATGCCGAACCAACCAGCGCCATTGTTCGGGGTCCAGCAGATTTGCCGGCACGATCGCGCTCCCAGCCAATCAGTGAACCACAAAAGGCGGCGATAATGGCATCGATAATTACCGTGAATTGTTGCCAGATATCTATTGAATGCAGATTAATCATGCGCTTAAGGCTACGACTTTTGTGAGTAAATTGCCACGAGCGCGCCATGTAGAATTAGAGGCATGAGTGAATACCAAATCATGCGTTGGCGCGAGATTCCATCCATGGTTATTGCACGTGAAGGTCAAACCACAATAAAGCTCATGCTTGCCTCTAGATTTCAGGAGGCAATCGATGAAAGCGCTATGCGCTTGGGCGATATTGATGCCGATTCTTATTCTGCCGGTTGGAATCGCGACCCATGGGTTCAAGCCAGTGATTCCCCAAGTGATTGCGCACTTCGAATTGTAACCGAGCTAGAAGAAGAATTAAGCGTTGAAAAATTAGATCAACTTCTTAAAAACTTAGGAGAAAAATAATGTCAAAAATCTATGAAGCTCTCTCGCAAGCTACGCTTGCATCCGATGGCGCAATGGGGACTATGTTGCAAGATCGCGGACTCACAGATGGCGGCGCTCCCGAGTTATGGAACGTTGAAAAGCCCGAAGAAATCGAAGCGGTCCTTGAAGCATATGCTGCAGCGGGAGCCCATTTTATAACAACGAACACTTTTGGTGGCACACACGGTCGACTTGCCATGCATGGTCTGCAAGATCGTGTATTCGAACTCAATAAAGCTGGTGCTCAGATTGCACGTGCCGTTGCCGATAGACATCCTGGCTGTTTTGTTATGGGTGATATCGGACCTTCGGGAGATTTAATGGATCCGATGGGGACAATGACACTAGAAAGCGGACAAGCTCTCTTTGCCGAGCAAATCCGCGGATTGGTAGCAGGCGGCGTAGATGCAATTCTTATTGAGACAATGTCTGATTTGGGTGAGGTTGAGGCTGCGGTCAATGCTGCTAAAGAAGTTGCACCCGGTCTACCGATTATTGCAACGATGAGTTTTGATACAAATTTGCGAACAATGATGGGTGTTAAGCCAGGATTGGCAGTGACGCATTTAGCCGCCCTCGGTGTTCGAATTATCGGGGCTAACTGCGGCCGTGGAACCGATGAGATGCAAGTGATTGCGCAAGAAATGGTGAATGCTCGCCCCGATGGTGTCTTTATTATTATGCAGTCAAATGCGGGACTGCCTAAACTTCATGGCGATGAGTTTATTTATGATGGCACTCCCGAGGAGATGGCAAAGTATGCAACGAAGATGAAAGCAATGGGAGTTAATATCGTTGGTTCATGTTGCGGATCTTCCCCTGCACATACCGCCGCTATCGCCGCCGCACTTGAATAGATGAAGAGCAAGATTCTTGTCATCGGAATCGATGGCCTCAATCTTGAATCGGCGGTTGAGTCTTCACCAACGATTGCAGGGCTTAAAGATTCCGCTTTTTTCTCCGAACTCACGATGCAGGCTCCAACGTGGTCAGGGCCAAGTTGGTCAACATTATTGACGGGTTCAACGCATGAGCAACACGGTGTGCGAGATAATTCCTTCAATGGTCACAATTTATTGCATCGCCCCGACTTATTATCCCTTGCATATTTTCAAGACCAAAGCACAACAACTTTTGCCGCCGCCGGTTGGCCACCATTAGTCGATCCTGCTGGACATGGTCCCATTATTCATGAGCGCCGCGAACAACAAAAGGCACTGCGTCACCGTGTCATTGTTCGAGATGGCGAGACCTATGGATATAGCGTTATCGATGGGGAGATTTTTGCCGCAACTTTATATGCCATTAATCAACATGGCCCTGATGTTTCATTCGTATATTTCTGTGGTGTTGATGAGGCAGGTCATGTATTTGGCGCACTTGGCGATGAATACAAGCGCGCAATTACCCGAATCGATTCGTACCTGCAAAATTTACTCAAGGCCGTCGGAGATCGGGCAAGCAATGCTGAGCCTTGGTTAGTCGTGATAACTACTGATCACGGACACTTAGATGCTGGCGGGCACGGTGGAGATAGCCCAAAAGAGTGCGCCTCATTTGTCATCGCGCAGGGTTTTGGTAGACCAAACCCTTGTTGGCCAAAAGATTTTGGACCAGAGAAACTGACTCCATTGTTACTGGCAGAACGGGCACAATAGAAATGAACTTCAATAAAGTAATTCTTTACTATGGTTTTGTACCAATATCAGATCCACAAGCCGTTAAATTATGGCAGAAAACTCTATGTGAGTCGCTCCAAATAAAAGGACGCATTCTCATATCCCCTCATGGGATCAACGGCACTCTTGGTGGTGAGATGGAAGACGTTAAGAAATATATCAAAAATACGCGTCAATATCCCGGATTTAATAAGATTGATTTCAAATGGTCTGAAGGCACTGGAAATGACTTTCCACGATTGCAGATTAAAGTCAGAGATGAGTTGGTCGCCTTTGGAAATCCTGGTGAAATCAGAGTCGATGAAAATGGTGTTATTGGAGGCGGAGTCCACCTGCGTCCAGAGGAAGTTAACGCGTTAGTTGAAGAGCGTGGCAAAGATGTCGTTTTCTTTGATGGTCGAAATGCTTTCGAAGCAAAAATCGGAAAGTTCAAAAATGCTGTGATTCCCGATGTAACAACCACCCATGACTTTGTTAAGGAGATTGAGAGTGGCAAATACGATTATATGAAAGACAAAGCGATTGTTACCTATTGTACTGGCGGAATTCGATGTGAGATATTATCGGTAGTTATGAAAAATCGCGGCTTTCAAGAGGTCTATCAAATACAGGGTGGCATAGTTCGCTACGGCAACGTTTTTGGCGATGATGGTCTTTGGGAAGGCTCACTCTATACATTTGATGATCGTTTAACTATTGATTTTAGCGATCACACTAAGTTAATCGGCACATGCGCACATTGCAACGGCCCAACTAAGGAGTTTAGAAACTGTCAAAAGGCCGAGTGTCATCAATTGGTTTTGCTTTGCGATCCATGTTACGAATCACATGTAAATCGGCCGTGCAAACATGATCGCGAAATTAAACGTAACCGCGAACTTATCGGTTAACGAGCTCGCTTAGTTTCACGCCAGTGATAGAGATATAACGGGGCGGCGATAGCGATTGTAGTAAATGCAGTGAACATGCCCTTGAGTGCACGCCTTTGGCTTGCCGCATCTTGGGCGGCTATAGCTGCCGCGGATGCTTTCGTTGCACCAACTGGTGCATACATATCAACATACGTAGGATCAGGAAAAATTACATTAACTAAGCCATTAACTAAACTCACGACTGAAAATAAAACGACAAGAAGAGTAATGAGACAAACGGCATACAAATAAAGCGATCGCCAATCGACCCCAGAGTGTGCAACTACTGCTAAGGGTGTCTTTTTGACTACTTCCTTTTTCACTGCAACCTTCTTTGTGATAGCCACTTCTACCCCTCACCTTGGTTTTTTCACTTTGCTGGTGTGACCAGTCTATTCAGACTCCACGATATTTGATTAATGCTGGCCTGAATCAGCCTTGCTTCAATTTCGTCCGTAGCAAAAATCTCAAGATTTACCGTTTCTCCCGGCAAAATAGAGAGTCGCTGACTCGTCGTTCGCGTCAATTTTTGAGCCACTAACTCTGGAAGAAGCGAAAACTCGTGAATATAAGCGTGAGCCATAAGGTGAACTCGAACCGTTGTCCCAGATGTACTTGCACAAATATCACCTTGGAAAGCATTAATTCTTTGGATTGACTGGTCAAGGGTTCTGCGAGCAACACGAATATCACCTAACGAAGCTACAAGATAACCATTACTTGTTAAAACATGTGGCGTTGAAAAAAGCGCATTCAATTCAAACTCCATTTTGTCTCTTGGGGCCACCTCGATGTCAACGATTGTGCGTTCGGTAATTCTTCCCATCTCATCTAGAAAAACTACATCAAGTTGGTCATGCCACGTTTCGGACGAATCATTTACAATGACCAGTGAGCGTTCTGTACCCGAAAAATGAAGAAACTGTGGGCGATAGGCCTCGCGCATTGCATACCAAGAGAGTTTGCGAGCCCCCGACGAATCTAAGACCGACCAGCTCAGTGCAGGCCACATATCGTTGTACTGCCAGAGGATTGAACCTGAACAAGTATCAAATTGACTTCGAAAATGTTTAAGACCGATTTCGACTGCGCGCGCTTGAACTAACTGCACGGCAAAGTACCATGAGGCTCCGCAAGTAAACTGCGGTTGGAACTCTCGCCTCAAGCCTGCGGCGATTTTTTCCATTCCATTAAATGCTTTTTGGTGTGCCGCGAGTTTAATATCTGCAGAGTCCAAGGTTGTGCTATTAATTGCTTTTGTTAAAGTTGACCACGAAGCCGGTCCGTTGTATCCAAATTCGGCGGCGAAGGATGGTGAGTACTCTTCATAGCGCTGATATCCACGTTCATTCCATACGTCCCATATATGGTTGGTGCCTGAAGCAAAATCCTTTACATCTTCACATACAGTTGAGAAAGGTGAACCAGGAATATAGGCACGCGAGCCATCTATCTCATTGAGGATTTTCGGTAATAGGTCAAAATAGTAATAGGAGCCCCAAGATTTACCGTTGAGTCGATTTTTCCAGTCCCAATGCTGAAAACCTTCAATGCACTC
The DNA here is from genome assembly GCA_025360085.1 of Actinomycetes bacterium. GTDB lineage: Bacteria > Actinomycetota > Actinomycetes > Nanopelagicales > Nanopelagicaceae > Planktophila. The sequence continues at coordinate 33,338 of JANYCW010000018.1, read as the reverse complement.
ATTTCCTCCACACCACAAAACTAAACTTGCATGATGTGACAGGCGAGTAACTGCCTCGCTCGCCTCATGTGTAATTTCTTCGATAAAGCTTTGATTTTCAGGATATGCAGCACATGCAAACAAGAAGTCTTGCCAAACAATAATCCCTTTTTCATCGCATAAATCATAAAAAAAATCGGACTCATATATACCCCCGCCCCAAACTCGAATTGCATTAACTCCGAGTGAAAAAAGATCATCAATTTTCTCGGCATACTTTTGCCGCGTTACTCGGTGCGGGAACGGGTCATCTGGAATCCAATTGACCCCCTTAGCCCAAATTCGCTCGCCGTTAACTTGAACTGCAAACATTTCGCGCGCTCCAAAACTACTTTGATCCAAAGATATCGACCTAAATCCCACCCGCCTCGTTACTTGGTCGATAATCTCTCCATTTTCGGCGTGTAAGGAGATGATGACTGGGTACAAAGTTGGTTCACCAAAACCGCGGGGATACCACAAATTGACTCCTGGTAAATCATAGATATCGGTTGAATTTAAAGTTGTAGAAAAACTGACCTCACCATCATTTCCCAGCGCAATAGAAATCCTTTGGGCACTGCCGCGACCTAACGTAGTAACTTTAAGACGCGGTATCGAAGCAATAACATCCGTTATAACCGTCACTGAATCGATAATTCCCACTTCCCATGAAGTGAGAACGATTGGTTGCCAAATACCACTGGTAATTGTGGTTGGACCCCAATCCCAACCAAAACTACACGCCATTTTCCTCAGGTAGTTATAGGGCATGTCATACGGATTTGGGAAAGCCCCTAAATCGACTTCACGTTTGAGTGCTTCGGGAAGAGGTGCCTTAAAATCGATCCGAAGATTGATCTCCTTGGTATCAGGCGCGTCGAGGTCAAGTTGATATGAACGGTGCATATTCTGCGTCACCAATCGAACGTGACCATTAATCGAAACCGTCGCTACAGTATCCAGACCTAAGAAATTTAATTCTTGGTGGCGCATCGCATTCGCGATTTCAAAATTCGTTCTGTACGAACTATCAGCATTTCTAATCCACTCTTGCTCAATTTCATTCCCGTTCGTACGAATATCACTAATTACGCCAGCAGCAATCAAGTCCGTATGGATCGAACCTGGAATTGTCGCGGGAAAACTTGCAAATCCCGTTGGCGTCACAAGATTTAACGTGAAATCAGAATCCAAAGTTACCCGAGAAGTTCTAGACATTGATGTAGTCTACTAAACTGTGTATCTGGCAAACGTCACTACGCCCATGTAGTAATTGCTCTAAGCAAGGTAAAGCTTATCGATGAAAAATCCGCACTCTCTCGAATTTCTATTCAAACCAACGATGGCAAAAATCTCCCTTTGAGTGATTCACCTATTGATGCTTGGCCGCTTGAATTAGCGGGTTAAAGTAGACCGAATTCATTAGCCTTGGCAACGAGTTCTTCCCGTACATCTGGGTGAGCTGCATTATGAATGATATTTATTGCTTGATCTTTTTGTGAATGGCCGAAGCAAGCGGCCACACCTTGTTCGGTAACTATGCACGAATGCTGAAAGTGTGTGACGTTGCTGTGCAATCTGGGCACCACTGTGGAAACATTTGCCTTTGGATGCCATGATGGAAGAGCTACGAATGACTGGCCGCCGCGACTGTGCAGTGCACCAACGATGAAATCAGTTGAACCGCCAAAGCCACTATAAATCTTTCCACGCACATGGCTGGCATTTGCTTGGTCAAATAGATCTACCTCTAAAGCGCTGTTGATTGAGGTCATTTTTGCTTGGCGCGCGATTTGGGACGGGTCATTTGTGCGCTCAGTTCGTAACATTCTTACTTTTTTGTTTAACTCTAACCACTGATACAACTCATTACTTCCAAAGACAAAGGAGGCAGTAATTAAAATTTCATCATCAAGGGTGCCAGCTCGGCTTAATTCAAGAACACCATCAGAAAACATCTCCGTCCAGATGCGCAAGCCTCTGCGTTCTTTAAGTGCCATTAAAACCGCATCCGGAACTCCACCAATTCCTAACTGCAACGTTGAATTATCCTCGATTAAACTTGCGATTCGACTACCAATTTGAGCTTGCATATCCGTGATTGGAGTTGTTGGTTTTTCTTGTAAAGGCTCATCAACTTCAACTATATAATCAATTTCGCTTTCATAAATCTGCGAATCACCATAAGTATATGGCATCTGTTTATTAGATTGCGCGATGACGAGGCCTCCATGCGCACGGGCAGTTTCGATAGATCGAGGAAGAATATTGACTTCGGTGCCAAGGCTGACGGTGTCAAAGCGTTGTAGCGATGTGTGTAAGAAAACGACATCGGGGCGGTAAAAATTGCGGATAAGTACGGGCACTAGGGAAAGTCGCGACGGGATATAGTCCAACCGAGGATGGTCTCGCATTGCCGGGCCAACGAAGGCAGTTTCATATGTAATGCCCGCACGATTTGGAATGTCGCCATGAGCGTTGAGCATATGCAACCTAAACTCCGGTATTACCTCATCGGCAATTTTCAATAGTGTTCGTGGTGCTGAAAAGTTTCCGGAAGCGATGATGCGTGGATTGCTAGGAAGATTGGCAAGAATTGATTTCAATTGTTCGGAGTTAATTACTCGCATGTGCTTAGTCTATGCCTTGCTTTTCACTTACCGTGGTGATGTAAGTAATAAAGTTGCGGCAAGAAAGAGAATCCCAATGGCTGAAAAGGCGGTCAAAGCGCGTCTTACTTTAGGATTTGCTAATGTAGTGGTAGCCCTACCAATCATATGAATCAGAAATGAATACCAAGTTGTCGATGTGAACGCTTGAACAATTGATAATATAAAGACTCCCCACCCTAAACTGAAATTTTTAGGCACAAATGCGGGAATGAAAGCAACTGCAAAGACGGCGGCTTTAACGTTAGTTAAATTCGTCAGAAACCCTAAACGAATTGCTGGATATAGGCCGACGGTTGTGAGGCCTTCGTAATCGAATTTTCCGAACTCTTTGCGCAATGACCACAGAGTTTGTAGGGCTAAAAAAATTAAAAAAGCTACTCCTGTGTACTTAAGCGCCGAATATGCCGTATGAGATCGTGCGAAAATTTGAGAAAGGCCGATTGCCGATGCGCCACCCCAAAAAATTAGCGCGCTACTCGTGCCAATGAGCGTCATATATGCGTTCTTGGTGCCGCCGATAATTGCTTGGCGCAGAATCATTGCAACGGTTTGGCCAGGCACTACCGCCAATAAAAAGGCAGTAAGGATGAAGGCAGGCAGAACCTTTAAAAAAGAAACCATACGTAGCCCCGAAGGGATTCGAACCCTCGTAGCTGACTTGAGAAGCCAGAGTCCTAGGCCGCTAGACGACGGGGCCGTGCCTGTAAAGATTTTTTATTACTAGGACAAAACATATTCAGTTGTAATGCTTAGTGCGCTGGGGTACCAGGACTCGAACCTAGACTTACTGAACCAGAATCAGCAGGGCTGCCAATTACCCCATACCCCATTACTTCAAGGGCAAAGAATACCGTATCGACTAGAGGATTAATGCCGCCGAAATCCTCGCCAGAGATGCCGCTTTGCCGAGTAATTCCATTGATTCAAAGAGAGGTGGAGAAATCTTGCTGCCCGTCGTTGCAATGCGAAGTGCACCAAATGCAATACGCGGTTTTAAGCCCAACTCTTCTACCAATGAGGCTCGCAATGCAGCTTCTATGTTTGCATGAGTCCAATCACTCATTAGTTCGAGCTCTTTTAAGGAACGCCGAAGCACATCTTTTGCCGATAAATCAGTAATCTGCGCCATGCTGTCGGCTTCAACCGTCACTTCCTTTACAAATAAAAATTTGAGCATTGCGGGAATTTCGCTAAACATAATAATACGCTCTTGGATAAGTGGAAGCGCACGTTTAACCAATACGATTTCCTCAGGTGTCCCCGTAATGATTTTTGACTTAATTAAGAAAGGCAACGCCCATGTTAAGAACTCATCAATGGTGAGCGCACGGATCTTGTCTCCGTTAATGGCTTCCAATTTTTTCATATCAAAGCGAGCAGGAGAACTATTAACTCTCTCTACTGTAAAGAGTTCACTTAGCTCTTTCATAGTTACATTTTCACGATCCTCCCCCGGTGACCAACCGAGTAAGGCTAAATAATTACAAATTGCCTCTGGCAAAAAGCCTTTATCGCGATACCAAGCAATTGACACCTCACCGTTGCGCTTTGATAATTTAGCGTTATCTGCGCCCATGACAAAGGGAAGGTGGGCAAAGATTGGGTACTCCTCAAGGGCAACTCCCATAGCTTGGTAGACACGAATCTGACGTGGAGTAGAAGACAGCAAATCTTCCCCACGCAAGATATGAGTGACTTTCATCAAAACATCATCAACTGCCACGGCCAAGGTGTATAGGGGTGAACCATCTCCGCGAACTAAAACAAAGTCAGGCACAAACTTGTGATCAAACTCCATTTCACCACGTATTAAATCGTTAAAAGTAGTTTTGCCATCGGGCATGCGCATACGAACAACAGGTATGCGACCCTCGGTTTTGTACTCCTCAATCTGATCAAGAGTTAAATCTCTACAATGGCCGTTATAACCTGGAGCTTGGTTTGCTGCTCGCTGTGCTTCTCGTACTGTCTCTAGCTCTTCTGGCGAGCAGTAACAATAGTAGGCATCTTTTTGTTCAATGAACTTGGATGCCCAATGCGCATAAATATCTAAACGCATTGATTGCAAGTATGGTCCGTTATCGCCGCCAACTTCAGGACCCTCATCCCAATCAAGGCCAAGCCACTTCAATGTATCGATTGCGGCGTTAATGTACTCATCGGTTACACGAGTTGTGTCAGTATCTTCAATGCGAAAAAGAAATGTGCCACCTGTATGTCTGGCATATGCCCAATCAAAAAGTGCGGTACGAATATTACCTACATGAAGATCACCCGTTGGTGATGGAGCGAATCGGACTTTCACTTTTCTTCCTTCTGTTGTGCTCAAATTCTGCTCACCTTGTTAGTCAATTCGCCTAAACCTTCAATTGTCATTGTTGAGGTACCACCGGCAACCATTGGACCAATTCCCGCTGGAGTACCGGTCAAAATAATATCTCCCGGAAGTAATGTCATTACTCGTGTAACAAAATTAATTATCTCAGGGACTTTAAAAATCATGTCATTTAAATGAGCCGACTGCTTAATTTCTCCATTTACACTTGCAGTAATCTTCTGAACTCCTGGAATGAAGTCCGTATCAATCCAGGGGCCAATCGGACAGAAAGTATCGAAGCTCTTTGCCCGTGTCCATTGACCATCCTTTTTCTGCAAATCTCGCGCTGTAACATCGTTAGCTATTGTGTAACCAAATATCACATCATTAACGCGCTCGATGGGGACGTCCTTACACAAGCGGCCAATCACAACTGCAAGCTCTACCTCATGATCAACGCGATCAGACATTTTAGGCCAAACAATCGTGTCCATTGATCCAATAACTGAAGTATTCGGCTTCAAAAAAATGATGGGTTCGTCAGGCACAACTCCACCCATTTCAGCGGCGTGATCGGCGTAGTTTTTACCTATGCAAACAACTTTTGAACGAGGAATAACCGGCGCGAGCAAGCGAACCTTATTTAAATCAACCTTTGCGGCGGTTCGTTGAATTCCAGCATATATCGGATCTCCGGTAATAATTGTAATTGTGGCATCATCTTCCAGCACTCCAAATAATGGATCTGTTCCTAAACCAGAATCTGGGCCTGGCGAGAAGCGAATAATGCGCATTAGGTAATTCTATCTCTTACTCGTGGTCTTCAATCTCTTTCTCTAAGCGCTCAATTAGTACTCGACTAATTCGGCGGCGGCGGCCAAGTGGACGCTCGGAAGTAATAGACCAGCCACTGAGTGAAATCGTGCTGCCGGCGATTGGGACTCGACCCAATTTTTGTGCCATGAGCCCACCAATCGTGTCCACGTCTTCGAAGTCAGATTCGCTAATTTCGATTTTTAACTCGCCGGCTAAATCCTCAATGTGATACGAAGCATTAGCTCGAGCCTTATCGGGCGATAACCAAGTGAAGTGATCTTCACCGTCATCGAATTCATCTTCAATTTCACCAACAATCTCTTCAATAATATCCTCAATCGTAATTATTCCTGCGGTTCCACCATACTCATCGACAACTACGGCCAAGTGAATCTGATTGCGCTGCATCTCTTTGAGCAGTTCGTCGGCCATCTTTATCTCAGGGACAAAATTTGCTGGCCGCATGTGTTGTTCAATGAACTCACTCTGCTCAGCATCGTGATGGTCTAATGCTCGCCTTGCTAAATCCTTTACATAGACAATTCCAATTATATTGTCAGGTCCTGCACCGACGACTGGGATGCGCGAGAATCCAGAGCGAAGTGCTAATGAGAGCCCTTGTCGCAAAGTTTTATCTTTTTCAATCCACACCATTTCAGTTCGAGGCACCATTAATTCGCGAACTAACGTGTCTCCAAGTTCAAAAACCGAATGAATCATCTGGTGCTCATCGGATTCAACCAAACCCCGCTCGTGGGCTTGGTCTACTAAGTCTCGCAGCTCGGCCTCTGACGTGAAAGGGCCGGATCTAAATCCCTTACCAGGTGTAATGGCATTTCCGACTGTAATGAGAAGTTTCGTCACTGGACCTAAAATTATTGTCAGACCATAAGCCACGATAATTCCATATCGGGCATATTTGTGCGGCTGCTGGCGTCCTAAGGTACGCGGACCAACGCCCACGACTACATAGGATAAAACAACCATAATCGCAACCGTGAGCGCCATCGCTTGAGCCGATGAATAATTTCGAAGCATTATTGATGCTAGAAGTACCGTTGCGGTAAGTTCACAGAGTTTGCGAACGAGTAAAATTACATTTAAATAGCGCGCTGGTTGCGCACTGTATCTACGCAGCAACGATCCCCCACGTTTGCTCTCTAACTCTTCAACAACTATTCGTGAAATCGATGTCAGGGCCGACTCACTTGCCGCTAAAAATCCAGCAAAGGCTAAAAGTGCGATGATGCTTATGATTGCTATCGGACTCATTGTGTCTGCTTCCAGTTCTTAACAATCTGTTCCTGCAAATCAAACATGATGCGCTCTTCCTCTGGTTCAGCATGGTCATAGCCAACAATGTGCAATAAACCGTGGGTCGCTAAAATATAAATCTCATGTTCCGTTGAGTGGCCCGCAACTTTAGCTTGATGTGCGGCAAATCTTGGACTGATCATTATGTCGCCCAGAATTACCACATCGCCTTCGTTTTCAGGCAAGTCCATGGGAAATGAAAGAACATCAGTGCTGCCGGACTCGTCCATCCACTTGATATGTAGTTCACTCATGTAATCATCGTCGATAAAGCCCAGCCCTAAATCACACTCAGTGTTGAGTTTGAGCTCGTGCATTGCAAAGGTCAGTAGCGAGGTAACCTGTTTACTTGGTACTAACTCACCTGAAGAGTTAGTTACTTCAATTGTCATTTATTTTCGAATCGGACGAAGCATATGATGCGCTTCGTCAAAGGCATCATAGGCCTTTACGATATCGCCAATTAAGCGGTGTCGAACCACATCGTCGGCCGTTAATTCAAGAAATGCAATATCATCAATATCGTCCAAGATATCGCGCACTATCCGCAGACCTGAATGCTGACCGTTGGGTAGATCTATCTGCGTAATGTCACCGGTAATAACCATCTTTGAACCAAAACCAAGGCGAGTTAAAAACATTTTCATCTGTTCGGGTGTGGTGTTTTGCGCCTCATCTAGAATAATAAAAGCATCGTTTAATGAGCGTCCACGCATGTACGCAAGCGGAGCTACCTCAATGACACCAGATTGCATTAATCGAGGAACGGTCTCAATATCAATCATGTCGTGGAGTGCATCAAATAAGGGGCGAAGATAGGGATCGATTTTCTCGCTCAATGTTCCAGGTAAAAAACCTAAGTGCTCACCAGCCTCCACAGCGGGACGGGTCAAAATAATTCGATTTACGCTTTTGTTTTGTAAGGCGGCTATGGCCATCGCCATCGCTAAATAAGTCTTACCTGTTCCGGCGGGTCCAATACCAAATGTAATCGTATGATCGGTAATTGCATCAACATAGCGTTTTTGATTGGCAGTCTTTGGACGAATCGTCCGTCCGCGATTGCTAAGGATATTTAAAGATAAAACCTCTGCTGGATGATCAATCGGTATGTTTTCAAGCATTGTGATTGCGCGACTGACTGCATCCACACTCAAATTATTTCCAGAACGGATTACCACCATTAACTCATTGAAGAGGTTTTCTAGATTTGTACAATCTAGGTGGGTGCCCCGAAGGGTAATTTCATTTCCACGAACGGTAATGTTGACGGAGGGAAAGGCGGCTTCAATAGTACGTAAGTTGTCATCGTGAGGACCAATGAGGGCAACCATCGGAATTGCTATTGGTATCGTAATTAATATTCGCTCCATGTAAGGCTAAATCTATCTTTAACCTGGCGGCCAAGCCAGCCGACGGCCACCGAGCAGATGCAGGTGAGCGTGAAAAACGCTCTGACCCGCTTCGGCGCCGGTATTAAATACGGTTCGAAAGCCCGTAAGCCCCCTTTGCGCGGCGATGTGTGCAGCCACCGTAAATAGTTGGGCGGTCGTCGTTGGCGAAATAAGTGCAAGTTGCGCCGAATTTTCAACATGGAGGGTCGGAACAATTAAAACATGCGTTGGGGCTTGTGGGTCAACGTCATTGAAAGCGAGAATGTTCTCATCTCTATAAACAACATCGGCAGAGATCCCACCATTGACTATTGCGCAGAACACGCAAGCCGAATCTAAGACCACGGTACTACCAAACCTTGAGCAGGGCAGATACCGCGGCAACTGCCGCGATGCCAGCGTGCGCCGAACGAAGAACGGGGCGCCCCATTACTGCAACTTTTGCTCCAGCAACTCTAAATTGATCAATCTCATTAGTGGTAATCCCGCCTTCTGGTCCGATAATAATTAGTAAATGCGCAACATTGTGCGATGAGACGGCGTCACTAAGCTTCACTTCTGTGTTTTCGTGAAACACAATTGCAAGGTCGCTTAATTGAATTGCTTCACAAATTTGTTCAGTAGTTGCGATGTCAGTAACTTCTGGAATACGTAAGCGGCGTGATTGTTTACTGGCCTCGCGCGCCGTAATTGAAAACTTATCCGACACCTTACCGATGCTGTGTGAAGCCGCCCAAGGCACAATTCGATCGACTCCGGCTTCAGTCAATAACTCAATGACTTCTTTTGCGCGATCGCTCTTGGTAAGGGCTTGCACCACGGTAATAGTTGTTGGGAGTCTATCTTGATAGCCACTTGCGACAACTTCAACTTCAATCGATTTCTTTTTAACTGCAAAGGCTTTTACTTGACTCCAAGCACCACTACCATCGGCGAGCATAAATTTTTCGCCAGCGGCCATTCGCAATACTCGTATTGCATGTCTGGCATCATCATTATCGAACTCATAAATTTGCCCAATGCGAGTCGGTAAATCTTCAACAAAAAATAGAGTCAACATTATTTAGTAAACGCACCTTTGATTTTAGAAAAAATCCGGCCATCTTGGCTCTTTATGTGTGCATCTCCGACATTTTCACCACGAATCTGAGCGAATTTCTTCAATAAATCCGCTTCCTCGCGATTGAGTTTAGTTGGTGTTAAAACCTCAATATGGACAATGAGATCACCACGACCTCCGTGGCGAAGACGGGTCATTCCTTTGCCTTTGATTGCAATGGGTGTTCCACTTTGCGTCCCAGCTTTGATGTGCACTCCGACAGGGCCATCTAATGACTCAACATCAACAGTTGTGCCGATTGCGGCGGAACTCATTGTCACCGTTAAAGACATATGCAAATTATCATGGTCACGAATCAAATAATCATGCTGAGACTCAACAATTTCGACATAGACATCACCTGCTGGCCCACCGCCGTGACCCACTTCTCCGCGGCCAGATAACTGAATACGATTTCCAGTCTCCACACCAGCCGGAATCTTGACATATATGTCTTGGCGTGCGCGCACCCGACCTTCACCTGCACATTCGCGACACAGGTTTAAAATCACCGATCCATAACCAGAACAAGGCCCACAGGAGCGCGACGTCATGACTTGGCCAATTACCGAGCGCACCACGTGTTGGGTTTCGCCTCGACCTTTGCACACATTGCACACAGTTGGCTCTGCCCCATCGGCGCAACCAGTTCCCGTGCACTGTGAACACACGATGGCACTCTCCACACTTATTTCGCGCTCAGTTCCGAAGCAGGCTTCTTTTAAATCTACCTCAATGCGAATCAAGGAGTCTTGCCCAGCCCGCATTCGAGGACTGGGTCCACGAGAACCACCGCCACCAAAGAATGCATCCATGATGTCGCTAAAACCACCACCAAAACCAGTATTTCCAAAAGCGCTCGGGCCCATATCGTAATTTTGGCGTTTTTTTGGATCACTCAGCGTTTCATATGAGGCCGTAATCTCTTTGAACTTATCCTGAACTTTAGGATCAGGATTCACATCTGGATGAAGTTCGCGTGCTAATTTTCTATATGCTCGCTTAATCTCATCTGCCGAGGCCTCTCTAGAAACGCCTAATGTTTGGTAATGATCGGCCACTTAAATTCCTCCACCAATAAATTGTCCGACATATCGAGCTACAGCCGATACTGCTGCCATTGAACTTGCGTAATCCATTCGTGTTGGTCCAATGATTCCGAGGGCTCCTAATGATGTTTCATCAGAGCCATAGCCCACGGCAACAAGAGAGGTTGAACGAAGATTGATATCCTTTTGCTCTTCCCCAATGCTTACCTTTACAGTTTGATTTGCGTCCCCCAGCAAGCGGAGTAAAACGACTTGCTCTTCCAATGCCTCAAGAACTGGGTGCATAGTTGTTGAAAAATCCTCTTGGAATCGCGCCAAATTTGCGGTACCAGCCAAGACAATCTTCTCAAGCGGGCGCTCTACCGCCATTTCGATAACTAAGGCCATGATGAGGGCGATTACGTGTCTCTCACGTAACGAGTAACTTTCCACAATACCGCTTATTCGATCGGTGACCTCCGGAAGGCGATGACCCATCATCGCCGTGTTTAATTGCTCGCGCAGCGTCTGTAAAAATCCTTCGGATAAATCCTGCCCGACATCAACAACGCGCTGCTCAATAGTTCCGGCATCCGTAATTAATACGACCATGAGCCGAGAGGGAGTCAAAGCAACGAGCTCAATATGGCGCACTCGAACTTTAATCATCGAGGGATACTGCACTACGGCTACTTGCTTTGTCACATCAGCTAGAAGACGCACAGTCCGCATGACTACATCATCTAAATCTAATGCGCCTTCTAAAAATGTCTCTATGGCACGGCGCTCAGCACCTGATAAAGGTTTGACTTCAGCCAATTTATCAACAAAGACTCGGTATCCACGATCTGTGGGAATTCGACCGGCACTCGTATGAGGATGAGTGATGAGACCCTCCTCTTCTAAAACCGCCATCTCATTTCGAATTGTTGCTGGAGATATACCTAAGCCATGTCGGTCAGCGATTGATTTCGAGCCGACAGGCTCCTGCGTAGCGACGTATTCGTCGACTATTGCGCGAAGGATTTCAAGGCGGCGAGATGACATAGTGCTGCTAAGGATACTGGAAAGTTATTTCTCGCACGATTCGATCTGCAATCAAACGCCCCGTAGGTGTCAACACCACGCGATTATCCACCCTCTGTAAGAAACCATTCTCGCTATAAGTGGTTAATAACTCAATTTGGGCGGGCGACAACGAGGATATATCCAACCCTTCACGCATTCTGATGCCTAACAAAATTGACTCATCCATACGTTGTGAATGGGTCAACTCTTCGCTTTCTTGGATTGGGCTCTCGCCGGCAAATAATTTCGTTTTATAAGCCGTTGGATGCTTAACATTCCAAAAACGCTTACCGTCAATATGGGAATGTGCACCGGGGCCGAGTCCCCACCAATTCTGATTCTGCCAATAAGCAATATTATGTCGACATGCATGCTCTGGCTTAGACCAGTTCGAGAGTTCGTACCAAGAATAACCGCTCGACTCACACAATTGATCTACGAGTAAGTACATATCGGCCATCAGATCATCATCTGGCATTGTTAATTCACCGCGCTTAATCTGCGCAGACAATTTAGTTCCACTCTCAACTATCAATGCATAGGCGCTCATGTGATCAACATCTAAAGCCAGCGCCGTCGTCACGCTTTGACGCCAATCTTCGAGAGTCTCCCCTGGAGTACCATAAATAAGATCCACACTAATACTGCCAAAGCCCGCAGCCCGCGCTAGATCTACCGCCTTCTTAACATTTTCTGGATTGTGCGTACGATCTAATATGGCCAGTACATGTGGCATTGATGACTGCATTCCTATGGAGATTCGATTGAAACCAACTTCAATATAACGCGCAAGTTTTTCTGCGGTTATCGAATCTGGATTAGCCTCTAAAGTAATTTCACAATCACTGCTCAGCCCATTGCGCACTTTGATTGCGTCGATGACTCGGCCCAAATCTTGGGCCGGCAATAAAGACGGAGTCCCTCCACCAAAGAAGATTGTTGGTACTTCATCGAAAGGGGCTGCAACTAACTCTTTTAGAACAGCGTCAATGTAGTCGGTACTAACGATTTCAAGCGTTGCGCCATCTTGAAGTTCATTAGGAGTATATGTATTAAAATCGCAGTAGCCACAGCGCTTTATGCAGTACGGGATATGAACGTAAAACGAGAGCGCCATAATTAAAGTTTTCGAGCGGCTTTCACCTTTTCGATGTCGGCATCGGTTGCTAGGGCTGCAACAAAGGCCTCCTGTGGAACCTCAACGCGACCGACCATCTTCATACGTTTCTTGCCTTCTTTTTGCTTCTCAAGGAGTTTGCGTTTGCGGGAAATATCACCACCATAACATTTTGCCAAAACATCTTTGCGGATTGCACTGATACTTTCGCGCGCGATGATTCGAGAGCCAATCGCGGCCTGGATTGGAACATCAAACTGCTGGCGCGGAATAAGTTGACGAAGTTTGCCCGTCATCATCACGCCATAGGCATAGGCTTTATCACGATGAACGACGGCACTAAAGGCATCAACGGCCTCACCCTGCAGCAGAATATCGACCTTTACTAAATTGCCTTCGGCATCGCCCTTTTCTTCATAATCTAGGGATGCATAACCCTTGGTTCGAGACTTTAGTTGATCAAAAAAATCAAAGACAATTTCTGCCAGCGGTAAATCGTAGCGAATCTCAACGCGATCTTCAGAGATGTAATCCATTCCAAGAAGTACGCCACGGCGTTCTTGGCAGAGCTCCATGATGGTGCCGATAAACTCCGACGGTGCAAGAATCGTGGATTTAACTATTGGTTCTTTCACGACTGCAACTTTTCCATCTGGAAACTCAGATGGATTAGTGACACGTACTACTTTTCCATCATCCATTATCACGTTGTAAACAACATTGGGAGCAGTTGAAATTAGATTTAATTTATGTTCTCGCTCGAGCCTCTCTCGAACAATCTCCATGTGCAGCAACCCCAAAAAACCACAACGAAAACCAAAGCCTAACGCTGCCGAACTTTCAGGTTCATATACTAAGGCGGCATCATTTAACTGCAGTTTATCGAGAGCCTCGCGCAACGCTGGAAAATCAGCGCCATCTAATGGGAAAAGACCCGAGAAGACCATTGGCTTAGGGTCTTTATACCCCGCCAAGGCGTGCTTTGTGGGATTGATAAATGTCGTGATTGTGTCGCCAACTCGTGATTGACGTACATCTTTTACTCCGGTAATTAAATAACCCACTTCGCCAACGCCTAAACCTTTGGATGCAACTGGTTCGGGAGATATCACGCCAACTTCGAGAGCTTCGTGGCGTACGCCTGTTGAGAACATTTGAATCTGTTCACGTGGCTTTAAGTTGCCATCAATGACTCGAACATAAGTCACAACACCTCGATAGCTGTCATAGACCGAGTCGAAAATTAACGCCCGTGCCGGTGCGTCAGGATCTCCCTTTGGCGAAGGGATCTGTTTAATAATCGCCTCGAGAAGTTCTTTGACGCCTTCTCCCGTCTTGCCCGATACACGCAAACAATCTTCAGGCTGGCAACCAATGAGTTTTGCAAGTTCGGCGGCAAATTTTTCAGGTTGAGCATTGGGTAAATCAATCTTATTTAAAACTGGAATAATCGTAAGATTATTTTCCATTGCTAAATATAGATTTGCCAGAGTCTGGGCTTCAATTCCTTGCGCGCAATCGACTAATAAAACCGCACCTTCACATGCGGCAAGTGAGCGTGAAACTTCATACGTGAAATCAACATGACCTGGCGTATCAATCATATTTAATATGTATTCACCACCGTCTACGCCGCTGCGCCACGGTAGACGAACCGCTTGAGATTTTATTGTGATTCCACGTTCGCGTTCGATATCCATGCGATCTAAATATTGAGCTCTCATGTTGCGAGGATCAACTACTTCGGTGATACCCAACATACGATCGGCAAGAGTTGATTTACCGTGGTCAATATGGGCGATAATGCAAAAGTTACGAATCTGCGCCGGTTTAGTCGAAGCTGGTTGAGGCGCCTTGGCAAGTGAGATTGCAGGCATGAACCTAGCCTCGCTTTAAAGTATTAAAAGAGTTAACGTGCGCCGGCTTTAGCAGCTGCCTTAGCCATTGATGACTTCTTATTGGCGGCTGAGTTCTTATGCAGAACTCCCTTTTGAACTGCGACATCGAGGGCCTGTGAGGCGCTGCGAAGTTCGGTTGAAATTACGGCCGCATCGCCACCAGTCACTGCATCGCGGAATTTACGCACGGCGGTCTTGATAGATGAGCTCACAGACTTATTGCGAAGGCGTGCCTTCTCGTTGGTCTTAATGCGCTTTATCTGAGACTTAATATTTGCCACGCTGTGGTACTCCGGACTCTTGTAGTGGATGGTGAAGGGTAAAGGTTACCCGCTTCGGCGCTCGGGCTCAAATTGGCCCCAGCATCTCGAGTTTTATTACGCAGTGATGATGCCTGAGGATGAGGCACGGCGGCGTTTGCGTCCGCTGGGCTTTAATTCAACCTTTGCCGGCTCAACCAAGGGGCTGGTTGATTCTTCACTATTGAGTGACTCATGAAACTCATGCTCGGTGGCATCTTTTTCATCGGCATCTTCGTGCCTTGATGATGGCACATCGAGTTGAGGCATGGGTGCCTTCATCTTGACTGGCTCCATATGGATATGAATTCCACGTCCACTACATGCATCACATGTTGTAGAGAAGGCTTCGATGAGACCTTGACCAACGCGCTTTCGCGTCATCTGAACAAGTCCAAGAGATGTAACTTCGGCTACTTGATGTTTAGTTCGATCGCGCCCAAGAGCTTCAACTAATCGTCGCAGAACCATCTCGCGGTTTGATTCAAGAATCATGTCGATAAAATCGATAACGACAATTCCGCCCAAGTCGCGCAAACGCAATTGACGGGCAATTTCTTCGGCGGCCTCTAAGTTATTTTTCGTAACCGTCTCTTCAAGGTTTCCACCTTTTCCAATGAACTTGCCTGTATTTACATCGATAACAATCATCGCTTCGGTTCGATCAATTACAAGGGACCCACCCGATGGCAGATAAACCTTGCGATCAAATGCTTTCGCTAACTGTTCTTCGACGCGAAAGTCAGCGAACAAATCGCCAGTACCCGTGTACTTTTCAATTTTTGTTGTGAGCTCTGGTGCAATAAAGCCGAGATAGTTTGTTACTTCATCCCAAGCACTAGATCCTTGAACTGTTAACTTACGGAAATCCTCATTGAAGATATCGCGAATAACACGCACCGCAAGATCTGGTTCTTGATAGAGCGCGGCTGGTGGATGAAAGTTTGGGTTCTCACTCTTTGTATGAATATCTTCCCATTGAGCTTTCAGGCGGGCGACATCACTCGTTAAATCCGCTTCGCTTACGCCCTCTGCTGCGGTACGAACAATGACGCCCGCAGTTTCTGGGATTAAGTTTTTCAAAATTGACTTTAATCGTGTGCGTTCACTCTCTGGTAATCGCTTGGAAATACCCGACATTCCTCCACCAGGAACATAGACAACATAACGTCCAGGAAGTGAGATCTGACTTGTGAGGCGAGCGCCTTTTTGCCCAATCGGATCCTTTGTAACTTGAACAAGAACACTTTGTCCGCTCTTTAATACCGTTTCAATTTTGCGAGGTTCAGACTCCGATATGCCTGCTGCATCCCAATTGACCTCACCTGCATAGAGAACCGCGTTTCGACCCTTTCCAATATCAACAAAAGCTGCCTCCATGGAAGGAAGAACATTTTGTACGCGTCCAAGATAGACGTTACCCACATAAGAGACGCTACTGTTGCGGTTGACATAATGTTCAACCATGATGCCATCTTCAATCACGGCAATCTGCGTGCGATCTGCAATCTGACGAACAAGCATCTCGCGATCGACATTTTCACGACGTGCTAAAAATTCGCCATCGGTAATTATTGTTCCGCGTTTGCGATAAGGCTCGCGATATTCGCTGCGGCTACTTCGTTCATTGCGATCAGTGCGCTCGCGTCTGGCGCCTCTTCGTTCTGGTCGATCAGTGCGCTCACTGAGTTCGGTGCGTGGCGCCCGTACGGCGCGCTCTCGAACTTCACGCACCTTTACGATCGTTACTACGCCATCTTCTTCAACACGCTCACCCGCAGTTGCTCCATCGCCTCCGGCTACGCGTCGACGCCGGCGCCGGTGGGTGGAACTTTCAGAGGAGTCCTCGCCCGTCTCATCGCTCGCCTCATCGTCAACGGAAGCCTCACTACCCAGCGCCTCGCCACTTGTGGCCTCTCCACTTGGTTTGCGGCGACCTCGACCACCGCGACGTCGGCGACGGTTTCGGTTTGCACGATCCTCGGCATCATCTGATGCATCACTTGCTGGAGTTTGCGACTGCGCTACTTCTACCTTTGATGGTTCAAGAACTACGCTCTTTTTGCGCGTTACTTTAGCAATCGGCTTTTCAGACGCGGCTTGAAATATGGGTACTGGAACAGTCTTTTTACGAATCGCCTTCTTGGGCTCCTCTATGGAGATTTCTACAATTTCAGCCTTAGCTGATACTTTCTTAACCGCACGCTTGCGCGGTGTTTTAGGCTCAATAGCCATGGCACCAAATCCTCTATGCGTCTATTACAACGCTCTAATGTTAAAAAAATCCCCGTTTAGGTTTTTTCTTACCTGTCCGCGCTGGGCTTTTGCCGCGATGGATTCGCGAGCCGCGCTGAACTGTTGACCTAAGTATGGCAGACCCGCGGGAAATTACCTACTTTCGCACTGCTTTAACCCTTAGAACGAGCGTGAACGTTCTGCAAGAGTCCAAAACCGATCAGCGTGGCAAACATTGATGAACCACCATATGACAGGAATGGCAGGGGCACTCCCGTCATGGGCATAAGACCCAACGTCATGCCTATATTTTCAAAGAGTTGAAAGGCAAACCAAGCGATGACACCAGTGGTCACCAAACGCCCAAATGGATCACTCGTTCGACGAGCGATTGAAAATCCTCGCATTAAAATTATCAGATACAAAAGCAGTATGAATCCACTACCTAAGAATCCAAGTTCTTCTCCTGCAACGGTAAAGATGAAGTCCGTCTGCTGTTCAGGGACAAATCGACCATTTGTCTGCGGACCATTAAATAGACCTGTTCCAATTAATCCGCCCGAGCCAACGGCAATGCGAGCTTGTCGTAGTTGATAACCCGCACCTTGCGCATCGGCAGTTGGATTGACAAATGTTTGTAAGCGCTTAATTTGATACCCACTGATCACACCAGTCTTGCTGGCAACGACTGCTCCTAGTACTGCAACAATTAATAACCCCGCGACCCAACGCGAAGGTGCACCTGAGACCGCAATAATTGTCACGACCGATGCACCAATAATAAATGACGTGCCCATATCCGGCTGTAAAATAATGAGCAAAACGGGAAGGCCTGCAATAACAAGGGCTTGAATCACATCACGTGATGAAGGTTCATCACTATCGTGGCTTCGCTCTGACAATAACATCGACATTCCAATAATTATCGCAATCTTGGCAAGCTCTGCTGGTTGAATTTGAAAACCTCCAGGCAGTGCAATCCACGCACGCGCACCATTAACCGTGCTTCCAAGGCCTGGAATTAAAACTGCCACCAAACCCAATACGCCTAAACCCCAGAAAATTGGGGTATAGGCGCGAAGCAATCGATAATCAATAACAGTAGTGCCGTATGCCAGCAAGCAACCAATGGAGATATTTATTGCATGGCGCTTTAAGTAATATTGTGGATCTAACCCATTTCGTGCATACCAATCACGTGTTGCGGCATAGACCAATAGAGTTCCGATTGCGAGTAGCAGAGCAACGGCAGCTGTGAGAACCGGATCAAAGCCGTGAAAAATTGATTCACGGCTGCGACGGTATAAACGCGCTCGCGCATGAATCTGACTCAAGGTGACTCCTTCGGTTTCGTCGCTGGAGAAATCCTGGGTAACTTCGTAGGGGGCTTTCCATCGGGAAAAATCGCAGCTCCTAGGATAATTTTATTACCTTTTACACCAAAGAGAGTCTCATAAATCTTGCGCACGCCAACTCCTGACGTGGATGCCCCAAATCCACCTTGACTTACCATCATGACGACGGCATAACGTGGCTTATTGCTGGGGGCATAAGAGGCAAACCATGAAGTGTTATCTTTTAGAGCGCCATTTGCGTTGCGCCCGAAAACTTCTGCGGTGCCTGTTTTGCCACTGACCGCAATTGGAAAGCCTGCAAAAGCCCCCGCACCTGTTCCCGAGACTACAACTTCACGCAGGGCCTCGTGTAGGAAATTTAGAGTTGCAGGCGTTGCGTTTAATGTACCCAGTTTTTGCGGTGTCATTGTTTTAACTACCGTGCCATCGGTCTTAACAATTGCTTTGCCAACCAACATCTGCCAAATTGTTCCGCCGTTTCCGATGGCGGCATACATTTGCGCCAATTTAAGCGGTGTCACAACAGTGTCACCTTGGCCAATTGCAAAGTTAACGGCATCTCCCGCGCGAATCTTGTCACCGTCTAAGCAGTTCTCTTTAGCAAGAAGAAGTAAAAATGGAGTTTGCTGAGCCTTTGTTGCGCGATCATTATAGTTACAGTAGAAATCTTTATTCCGTTGATACCAAGTTTTTTTAAACGCTCGATCGGCAAGGCGTGAAGAGGACTCTGAGGGCAGGTCAATGCCAACTCTCTGCGTAATATTAAAACTTTGTGCAGCTTTAAAGAAGTAATCATTAGGCTTACTCTTTGGGCGCAAGCCACCATCGCGCAACCATTCATCAAAAGCGATTCGATACCAGATAGTGTCGCAGGAGACTGCTATTGCCTTCTTTAAACTCATTGTGCCCTGTGATTTACTTTCGAAGTTTTGGAAGGCGCGATCTCCAACTTGAACTTCGGCCGGGCAGCTATATGTTGCATTTAAGTTGTATCCAGCTGCCGCGGCTGCGATTACAGATACTGATTTAAATGTGGATGCTGGAGCAAACAGACCCTGCAGTGCACGTGAAAGTGCTGGTACTGACTTTTTTTCGCTGTAAAGATCCGATGCTTGTTGAACCGTTAATCCCTTTTCAAATGCATTGGGATCATATGTTGGATACGAAGCGATAGCTAATATCCGACCAGTGCGTATATCCATGACAATGGCCGCGCCTGAATCCGATGTATTGCCATTTGCACGTCCACGTGAGATGGCATCGGCCAAAGCAACTTCTACCGCGCCTTGCAACCGAGCATCAATGGAGGTCACTAAATGATTCCCTGGAATTGGCGCAGTATTACTGCCTTGTGCGGTAATCGCCTCTTTGCGATCGACTATTAAGGTACGTATGCCAGGAACGCCTCGGAGATAAGCGTCATATGTAATCTCTAACCCGGATTTACCAATGGATTCGCTTCGAAAATACGACTTGCCCTGAGCCTTCGCAAGATCGATGTCGGTCAATGGACCAACATAGCCAAGGAGGTGTGCAGCGTTAACTCCTGCCAATCCGGGATAGTTACGGATTGCAATAGGCGCAGCATCAACTCCGGGGAATTGATCTGAGCGCTCAACAATCTGCAATGCGGTATCTGGGTCGGCTGCTTTCGTAATTGGGATTGGTTGATAGCGCGAACCCGTCCAACAGCCGGCTCTTTGACCCTTAGCGAGCTCGCCACACAATCGAGTATTTTGATAAATATCGCGGTAGTGAAGTTTCAAAAGTTTGCTTAAACGCTGCATAACCGCAACGCCTTTATCTGTTTGTTTGTCGATCGCAATTCGATCGATAGTAATTGCCAGACCTACTTTATTAAGGGCTAAAGGAACTCCGTATGAGTCAACTATTAATCCCCGAGTAGCTGGCGTTATCACATCTCGGCTTTGAATGCTAAGCGCGGCATCTCGATACTTTGATCCTGCTGCAATCTGCAAATAGAAGAGCCGGCCAAAGAGTGCAACAAGAAGAGAGATAATTAATATCTGTACAACAAGTAGGTTAAGACGCGAGCGTTGATTCATATCGCCGACCTTTTATCAAAAGCCAAACCATGTAGCCGTGAAAAAACTGGTAAGGAAAGCGGTGTGACCGCAAGTGTCCAGAGGCTCATTCCAATCAATGTTATTGCAGTTTGGGAAATTTCACCCATTTGTACACCAAGTAATGCACCGCTTGCGACATATGTAAGCTCTGCTAAAAAAAATACGATGGTGACAAGAAAAGTAACTCCAAGCGGATTACTCGCTAAACTTTCATTA
Source organism: Actinomycetes bacterium (assembly GCA_025360085.1). Taxonomy (GTDB): domain Bacteria; phylum Actinomycetota; class Actinomycetes; order Nanopelagicales; family Nanopelagicaceae; genus Planktophila. Next base: position 12,402 of record JANYCW010000018.1, on the reverse strand, counting down.
CCAGATCCAAAGTAAGAGATTGCATAACATGCCGCGATCATAATTAAGCTCCACTGACCTATCGGCCCACCTGAACTCTGTGAAAAATCCATGAGGAGACCGGCAAAGAAACCACACAGTGCCGCAATTTCAGGTCTGCTCAAAACCGCCCAAATAAGGGCGAGAATGGAAAATAAGGAAAATCCTCCTCCAGGAAAATGAAATTGATTTATCACCGATTCTTGTAGAACGTATACGGCCAAAATTATTGGTGCTGAGATTGAAATTCGACGCGTAATCATTTAGGCGTTAGTTCGTTGGCGTCGGTGAAGGTGTTACATAAATAGTTACGGTTGGCACCGGAGTAGGTTGTGGTTTAGCCGGAACAAGTGCATCACCTGGATTAATCACAGGTGCTGCAATGACAACTGCAACGACGCCTAAAATCGAAAAATCTGTATATAAGTGCACCGTCGCACTCTGCGCAATTGCTCCAGCCGAATTATCAATTGCTGTGACATATCCAACCGGTACACCAGGAACAAATGGTCGGTTAGATACACTGCCGCGCGAGAGCAAAATATCGCCCACTTTTACGCTGGTTTGATTATCTAATAATTGAAGGCTTGCTGAGCGGTTTCCACGACCTGACAAGATACCTATCTGTTGAGAACCGGCAATTCGGACCCCAATGCGAAAGGTCGGGTCACTTGCCAACATGATTGTTGCTGAATTTGAGTAGGCCTCTTTGACCACGCCAGTTAATCCACTTTGTGAAATGACCGTCATATTTGTTTTTATACCGGCAGTAGTTCCAGCATCAATAGTAATTACTTGTGAGAAAGATTGGCTAGAGCCTTGACTGATGACGCGCGCGTTAACGATTTTATAGCCAGCAGTGCCGGCAAGATTCAAAATTGATTTAAGTTGAATTAACTGCGCATCGGCATTTGCTCGATTTAATAATTGAACCTCCAACTTAGCGTTGTCGGCGCGCAAACGCTCGATCTGCGCACGCGATCTGCCCAAGTGCGTTATGTCAGAGAGAAAGTTCTTAAATGGGGCCACAACAACATTTCCTGCCCGTTGGAAAGGAGTAAGAATTGTTTGTGTACCCTGGCGGGCACCATTAAGAAGACCAACACCGCGAAGATCTAAAGTAATCAGAAAAAGTGCAGTAATGACCAGAGTGATTAAGAGCAGTCGATTACGACCTTCACTGCCCTTACGCATTCTTTAATCGCCTTTAACGACGTGGTTCAGAGATTAAAACCTTCTCTAAGGCTTCAAACTCTTCAATGCATTTACCGGAGCCTTCAACTACGGCATCTAGTGGACGCTCGGCAACATGAATAGGCATTCCAGTTTCTCTGCGCAACCGCTCATCAAGACCCTTTAACAGTGCGCCGCCACCAGTTAACACGATTCCACGATCCATAAGATCCGATGCTAACTCTGGAGGAGTTTTATCGAGCGTACTCTTTACTGCGTTCACAATCGCATTAACAGGCTCTTCAATTGCTTTGCGAATTTCTGCAGCAGAGACAACAATGGTCTTTGGAAGGCCTGTTGCTAAGTCACGACCTCTTATTTCAGCATCGTTTTCACCAGCTAATTGACATGCCGACCCAATCGCCATTTTTATCTCTTCGGCTGTTCGTTCGCCCAAAAGTAGTGAGTATTCACGCTTAACCCAGTTAATAATCGACTGATCAAGCTCGTCACCGCCGACACGTATTGAAAGCGAACAAACAATTCCTCCGAGCGAAATAACCGCAACTTCCGTTGTGCCTCCACCAATATCAACAACCATATTGCCAGTTGGTTCATGAATGGGAAGCCCTGCACCAATTGCCGCAGCCATCGGCTCTTCAATGATATAGACCTTGCGCGCACCAGCTGCATACGCTGCATCTTTTACTGCACGTTGTTCGACACCTGTGATGCCCGAAGGAACACAAACTACGATGCGAGGCTTAGCCAGATAACGGCGGCGATGAACTTTTTGAATAAAATAGCGCAACATGCGCTCGGTCGTTTCAAAATCTGCGATGACGCCATCCTTCAGGGGACGGATTGCAACGATGTTACCTGGAGTGCGTCCAATCATCTTTTTGGCTTCCAGGCCCACAGCTAAAATTCCACCCGTATCCTGATTTACCGCGACGACCGAAGGCTCATTGAGAACAATTCCACGTCCACGCACATAAACGAGAGTATTTGCGGTTCCGAGGTCAACGGCCATATCGCGGCCGATAAATGACATCCTATTTTGTGAGCCCATACTTTTGTACTCCTTGATTATTTCTTGGTTATTAGGGGAAGAAAATGTGAATCTCGCGCGCGGCTGATTCTGGTGAATCGGAACCGTGCACAATATTTTGTACCACTTTAGTGCCTTGATCTCGAGCTAGATCGCCTCGAATAGTTCCGGGAGCGGCAAGCGTTGGATCGGTTACTCCAGAAAGAGAACGGAAACCTTCGATGACTCGATTGCCTGAGGCAACGATTGCAACGATTGGCCCTGACATCATGAACTCAACTAAAGCTTCATAAAAACCTTTACCAATATGTTCGGCGTAATGTTGTTCTAACAATGTGCGATCGGCCTTCAACATGCGAATCGCATCGATGTTATAGCCTTTGGCTTCAATTCGAGAAATAACCTCGCCTATCAAGCCACGCCGCACGCCATCTGGTTTGACCAGGATGAGCGTTTTCTCAGTATTCACGTGGGTAGTCTAATCGTCCTTTGCCTTGGCCTGTGCCATGAGCTGGGCCCGAGTGGCCTCGCCCTTTCTGCCGATGACGATGGCTGCTACCCAAAGCCCAGCAAAACCCAACCCCATGAAGAAAAAGGATGGAACGAAGAAGGAAAAAGCAATCATAAAAAACTGAAGGAGCGAGCCCACATAGAAACCTGAAGGCCGCTTGAGAAGGCCTGCACATAAAAAAAGAAGCAGGGAAATTATTGAGCCATAAATTGTTGCAACCGTTAATCCATCTTTAATTGCTAAAAGAATTGCAAAACCCAATGTAAGTGATTCCATGACTAGAACGCAGGCACCTAAAACTCTCATTGGGCAAACTTCTTTCGTAAGTAACTTCGAGCCTCACCGACTGTTACGACTGAACCTGTCACGATGATGCCAACACTCTCGTCACTCAATGGGCGACGCGCATTAGTGATTGCGCGATCTAATGCGCTTTTTAAATTAGTAACTTCAAAAACTCGATCCGTACCAAATATTGTTGAAGCAATTTTCTCGAGCTCTTTCGATGGCATCGCACGCTCCGAAGAACTTTGTGTAACGATTACATGATCTACAACGGGTTCTAACTCCATCAAAATTCCAACTGCATCTTTGTCAGCAAAAATGCCAACAACGGCCACGATTTCATCAAAGTTAAACTCATTAGTCAACGTCTCGGTCAATGCTTTTGCGCCGTGCGGATTATGGGCGGCATCTAAAATAATGGTTGGATCTCGGTGGACAATTTCGCAACGGCCAGGGGATGTAACGGCGGCGAATCCGGCACGCACTGCCTCAATATCTAGTGGTTGGTCTCCAAAAAACGCCTCCACTGCAACAAGGGCCGCTGCTGCGTTAGCGCCTTGATGTTTTCCATGTAGGGGCAAGAAGATATCTGGATAAGTATCATGCAATCCCACGATTGTAATTAATTGTCCGCCAACGGCGACTGAGCGAGATTCAACTGAGAACTCGATGCCTTCGCGAACAACATCGGCACCAACTTCGGCGGCCTTTCGAATTAATTCTTTAGCAGCCTCGGGCTCCTGCTGTGCCAAAACGATAAAGCCACCCTCTTTTATAATTCCCGCTTTTGTCGCTGCGATGTCATGAAGTGTGTAACCCAAATACTCCATATGATCAAAGCCAATCGGCATGATGACCGAGACGTCGGCATGGATAACATTCGTGGCGTCCCATTCCCCGCCCATACCTACTTCAATGACAGCAACGTCCACGGGGTGTTCGGCAAAGGCTGCAAAACCAAGGGCAGTTACAGCTTCAAAAAACGATATTGGGTGCTCGAATTTTGAATCAATTAAATCAAAATAGGCGGCAATATCGTTGTAGGCAAAGATTAAATCTTTAGCTTCGATTGGTTGACCGTTTATTGCAATTCGCTCACGGAAGGTCTCAAGGTGAGGGCTGGTGAAGCGGCCAGTCCGCAGACCGTGTGCAAATAATAATGCGTCAATCATCCGTGATGTCGTGGTCTTACCGTTGGTACCACCGACGTGAATCGTTGGATACGTCAACTGAGGCGAACCCAAAATATCGACTAAAGCCGCGATTCGCAGAGTCGAAGGTGCGATGCGCGTTTCCGGCCAGCGGGCAAGTAAAGCGGTTTCGATTGCATCTAAGCGTTCTTGATCTTCCAGTGAGATACTCATATGCGCGTCAAATTATCTAATTGAGCATTAATGCGGTCAATTTCTGCGCTTGTCTTAGCCAAACGTTCACGAATTTCAATAACAACTGCCTCAGGTGCATTCGCCATAAATCCAGCATTAGCCAGCTTTATTTCTGCGGTTTGCTTATCTTTTTTAGCCGTGCTTAAATCCTTTTCAAGTCGAGCACGCTCGGCCATTACGTCAATCGAGTGTGTTAAATCAAACTCTACTTTCACACGTGCAATTTCACAGTGGGCACTCGGCGTGATTTCACCAAGCTCGAGACGTAATACAAACGCCATTGCGCCGACATAATCATGAATATAATCTGGTGCGATAAAGCGCGCAGGAATTTTCTGCGAGGTTTTAATCCCTTGGTCATTTCGAAACCTTCGTACTTGCGTAATAATCTCTTGAAGTTCCGTAACTAATTTTTCAGCTTTCTTATCTATGTGCTCGGTATTTGAAACTGGCCAATCCGCGATAACCAAACTTTCATTCTCGGTTAGCGCAATCCACATAGTTTCAGTGATGAAGGGCATCACTGGATGTAATAGACGGAACAGCTGGTCTAAAACAAATCCTAAAACGCGCTTAGTATCGGTGGATTTCCCCGAAGCCAAACTTTCTTTTGAAAGCTCGAGATACCAATCACACAGGTCATCCCAAGCGAAGTGATAGATGAGTTCACATGCTCGAGCGAACTCGAATGATTCAAGCAGCACATCGACCTCAGAAATGAGTTGTGAGAGTCGACTTAGAATCCATCTATCAATTGCGTTGAGCGAATCCAGTGCGGGAAGATCACCTTTGGTGGTCGCACCGTTCATCATTGCAAATCGAGTGGCATTCCATAGTTTGGTTGCGAAGTTGCGAGATCCCCCAATCCAATCTTGGGCTAGCGCTTGATCTTTACCCGGGTTCGCCCCACGCGCCAGAGTAAAGCGCAGCGCATCGGCGCCGTATGTATCCATGAACTCAATGGGATCAACGGTGTTGCCCTTGGATTTGGACATTTTTTTGCCGTATTGGTCGCGCACCAGGCCATGAAGTGCAATTGTGTGAAATGGCTGCACGCCATCCATTGCAAATAAGCCAAACATCATCATGCGCGCCACCCAGAAGAACAAAATGTCATATCCAGTTACTAATACCGATGTCGGATAAAACTTCTTTAAATCATCGCTTTGAACCGGCCAACCTAACGTTGAAAATGGCCAAAGGGCAGATGAAAACCACGTATCTAGTACATCGGGATCTTGAATAAAGCCCTCGGGTGCACGTTCGCCCGGACCGACAACGACAACTTCATCGTTTGGTCCATACCAAACTGGAATGCGATGTCCCCACCACAATTGACGAGAGATACACCAGTCATGCATGGTGTCAATCCAGTCAAAATAACGCGGCGCTAACTCTTCGGGCTCTATTCTGACGCGCCCATCTCTAACCGCCTCCCCTGCCGCCTTTGCAAGAGGTGCCACCTTTACAAACCATTGCTTCGATAAACGTGGTTCGATCGTCGTTTCACAGCGCGAACAGTGGCCCACAGCGTGAATATACGGACGCTTTTCATCCATAATTCGGCCTTCGGCGCGTAATGCCTCGACGACTGCCGTACGGGCAACAAAGCGATCCATCCCATCAAAGCGAGTATCTGAGCCCTCCATAACGCCGTGCTCATTCATAATCACGACAAATGGAATGTTATGGCGCACTGCCATCTCGAAGTCATTTGGATCATGGGCTGCGGTAACTTTAACTGCGCCAGTTCCAAATTCTGGATCAACTAATTCGTCGGCAATAATTGGGATATATCGATTTGCAAGTGGAAGCAAAACTAATTTTCCAACTAAATCTTTATATCGAACGTCGTCAGGGTGAACTGCTACTGCGCCATCACCAAGCATTGTTTCGGCACGAGTTGTAGCAACAGTGATTTGCACGTCACCATCTCCGTATCGAACCTGGACAAATTCTCCTGCATCTTCTTGATGATCAACTTCGATATCAGACAAAGCTGTTAAACATCGCGGACACCAGTTAATGATGCGTTCGGCGCGATAGATGAGCCCTTGATCATAAAGTTTCTTAAAAATAGTCAACACGGCAGTTGAGAGGCCAGCATCCATGGTGAACGCCTCGCGTGACCAATCAACGCTATCGCCCAATCGGCGCATCTGATCTAAAATCGCGCCACCAGACTCTGACTTCCACTCCCACACTTTTTTAATGAAAGCTTCGCGGCCCATATCGTGTCTAGTCAGACCATCTGCCGCCAACTGTTTTTCAACGACGTTTTGCGTTGCAATTCCAGCGTGATCCATTCCTGGCAACCACAGCGCTTCAAAACCTTTCATGCGCTTCATGCGCACCAGCGTGTCTTGCAAAGTGTGGTCTAGTGCATGGCCAATATGTAATGACCCAGTGACATTAGGCGGCGGAATAACGATGGTGAAGGCCGGCTTCGTAGAAGATGCATCCGCCTTGAAATATCCGGCAGCAACCCATTTTTTATAAAGCGGTGCTTCAATATCTGCAGGAGAAAAACTAGGTGTGAGTTCGCCGGACATAAGGAGCAGTCTAGATTATGCGCTCTTCTCCTCTTGACCCTTTGAGACCTTAGAGCGCTTTGGAATATCGCCCGTATGGAGGATGAACTCTGGCTCGGCGCCGTTTTCAATGCAATCTTTAGTAATCAAGACCTTTGATATTTCACTACGGCTAGGTACGTCATACATCACAGTCAGAAGTACGGACTCCAGAATCGCACGAAGGCCCCGGGCACCGGTGCCACGGATTAACGCCAAATCAGCAATCGCATCAAGGGCATCCGTTGAAAACTCAAGTTCGACGTTATCTAACTCAAAGAGGCGCTGGTACTGCTTCACGAGTGCATTCTTTGGTTCGGTAAGAATCTGCATTAGCGCTGACTTATCTAAGTTCTCAACACTTGTCAGGATGGGAAGCCTTCCGATGAACTCAGGAATCATTCCAAATTTCAATAGATCTTCGGGCATGACATCGGCAAAGATATCTTTACGATTTTTATCTGAAGGGTTTTGTAACGTCGCGTGAAAGCCGACGCCGGCTTTACCGCTGCGAGATTCAATAATCTTTTCTAACCCAGAGAACGCTCCACCGACAATGAACAAGACATTTGTCGTATCGATTTGAATGAACTCTTGGTGAGGATGTTTACGCCCACCTTGCGGCGGCACAGATGCAACCGTGCCTTCGAGTATTTTAAGAAGTGCTTGCTGAACACCCTCACCCGAAACATCTCGGGTAATAGATGGATTTTCAGATTTACGTGCAACTTTGTCAATCTCATCAATATAGATAATTCCGGTTTCGGCTTTTTTAACATCATAATCTGCGGCCTGTAAAAGTTTGAGCAAGATATTTTCGACGTCTTCGCCAACATAGCCCGCCTCAGTGAGTGCAGTCGCATCGGCAATAGCGAATGGAACATTGAGCATCCGTGCCAATGTCTGGGCCATTAATGTCTTGCCGCAACCGGTTGGACCAAGCAGCAAAATATTCGACTTTGCTAATTCAATAGAGTCATTGTGATTGCCACCTTGAATACGTTTGTAGTGGTTGTAAACGGCGACCGAAAGTGATTTTTTGGCTCTATTTTGTCCAATGACATATTGATCTAAGAATTCAAATATTTCTTGCGGTTTTGGGAGTTCGGCTAAACCCAGGGACGTTGCCTCGGATAACTCTTCAACAATTATTTCATTACACAGTTCAATGCATTCGTCACAGATGTATACGCCGGGACCGGCAATTAGTTTCTTGACCTGTTTCTGAGTTTTACCACAGAACGAACACTTTAGCAGGTCGCTAGTTTCGCCGATTCTTGTCATGGGTTAAGTTTAGATTCTCGTGGCTAACTATGTGCGGGTTTTTACGCATGCGAATGTTCGCCTTAAGAATAATTAAGTTTTCTTAACCGGCATTTTCATGTCCCTTACTCCTGGAACACGTAATACCAGCAAACAAACGATGACATGAAAAACTGATGCACCGATGAGAAGCGGCTTCTCTCCGAAGAAACTAACTGCCGGACCCACCAACGCCATTCCGAGTGGCATGAGTCCAGTAGTGCCCATGTAATCAATACTAAAAACGCGACCTTGTAATTCACGTGGAACCTCACGTTGAATAGCTGAGTTCCAAAAAGCCTCCCAAGGTCCAACGGAAAATCCTGCAAAGAGATAAGAAATGACGACAAATTTTTCAGAAATTGGAAATGCTAATGAAAGCGGGGCAATAACAAGGAGCGACCAGACAAGAACTGAAAACTGCCCCTGATGTTTGACTTTAAGTTTTACGCAGGCAATTGCCGAGATAATTCCACCCACTGAAAAGGAGACGGCAGAGAGAGCAAAGGCGGTATTACTACCAAATTCACGTCTGGTTATCACGGGGAGCAAAACATTCTCAGCTGCAAGCACCACCATTAGCTGGACCGATGCCATTGCAATCATGGCGCCTATCCATGGAATATCAAGTACGGTGCGCAGACCTTCGCGCAATTCAGTCATAAATGCCTCTTGTGGTTTTTTATTGGCATTCATATCTTCTTTGATCTTGGCAAGAAATATGGTTCCTGCGGCAAATGCGATTGCCGTAAATAAAAACGTTAGTCGGCCACCGATTAAAAAGACCGACACTCCACCAATTCCAGGACCAATTATCGTTGCAGTTTTTACGACGATTCCACGAGCAACATTTCCTGCCGGTAGTTTCTCATCTGGCAAGAGAGAAGGCATTATTGCGCCGGAGGATGCCGAACCAAATGCATCTCCAATTCCCATGAGAAAAACGGCAAGTGCTAATAAAATGTGAGGAAGCTTCGGGGCTGATACAAAGACCATCGCAAAGACAATGATTGCACGCGATAAATCGGCGACAATCATCACCTGCTTACGCGGCAACCGATCAGACCACACTCCAGCAAAGGGCGCAAAGAGCACTCCAGATAAAACACGTGCGGCAAGGATTAAGCCAAGTGAGGTTGCCGTGCCACCTGCATCAAGAATGGTGACCGCAAGTGCGATGGGAAAAGCCGATGCTCCTAAAACAAAGATTGTGGTAGAAACCCAAAAGAGACGGTATCCCTTGAATGACCACAGGGAGCCCGCCTCAAATAGTTTCATGCATAGATTCTACTTAACTGGCTTGGCCTTACGTGATGCTAATACTTGATCAATGATTCCGTAGTCAACTGCTTCTGCAGCTGTCAGAATCTTGTCGCGTTCGATATCTTTTTCAATCTCTTTTGCAGATTTAACAACGTGGCGAGCAAGCAGCTCTTCTTGTAAGCGTGCGATGCGTGCGATCTCTTTAGCTTGAATCTCAACATCCGATGCCTGTCCGCCACCTTCTGATGAAGGTTGGTGGATCAATATGCGCGAGTGCTCGAGGGCATATCGCTTTCCCTTTGCTCCGCCTGCAAGGATTACCGCTGCAGCAGAGGCGGCCTGACCCAAACAGATGGTGCTGATATCTGGTCGAACAAACTGCATCGTGTCATAAATTGCAGTTAACGCCGTAAATGATCCACCTGGTGAGTTGATATAAATCATGATGTCGCGATCTGGATCCATAGATTCCAACGTCAACAACTGAGCCATGACATCGTTTGCGACGGTGTCATCGATTGGTTGACCCAAAAAGATTATACGCTCTTCAAAAAGTTTGGTATATGGATCAAGTCGCTTAAAACCATAAGCGGTTTTTTCTTCAATGGTTGGAAGAACATAGCGAGCGCTAATTTCTTGAAAATTATTCATTACGCATTTCCTCCCGATACTTGGCCATCAGATGTTGCAATGTGGTCGATAAAGCCATAAGCCTTAGCATCTACGGCGTTAAACCAATTGTCGCGATCTGAATCGATGAGAATTTTTTCCAGAGTCTGACCCGTGTGCTTGGCATTTATTTCGGCCATCGTGTGCTTCGTTATCGCCATCTGCTCGGCTTGAATACGAATGTCGGTCGCGGTGCCACCGATACCCCCGAGTGGTTGGTGCATCAAGATGCGTGCATTAGGAGTCGCATATCTCTTTCCTGGTGCGCCAGATGTTAGTAAAAATTGGCCCATCGATGCGGCAATTCCCATTCCAACGGTTGCAATATCGTTTTTCACGTACTGCATGGTGTCGTAAATCGCCATACCGGCAGTAACCGAACCACCTGGTGAGTTAACATATAAATAAATATCCTTTTTTGAATCCTCAGCTGCGAGCAAGAGAATCTGTGCGCAGATGGCATTAGCCATATCATCGCGAACTTCACCGGCAAGGAAGATGATGCGTTCGCGGAGCAGGCGGTTATAAACTTGATCGTCCAATCCGATCATTCCCATACTTGATGAGCGAGCGTGAAGTTCGCCAGTTTTTGGCTTAAGAAAATCCACGGGTGTTCCTTCCAGTTAGCAATTTTTTTCCTTGTAGTGACCTTAACAATGTCGGACTCGAAATGCTTCCCAATATGGTGCAAATCAGGTGTAAAGCGCTCAATGTTCGCTTAGGGCTAAAGCCGGTGCTCGATACTCAAAGATTAATTAAGCTTCGTCGACTACTTCTGAAGGTTCGATCGCAAGGTGTAACGCCTCAAGATCGATCACATTTCCAGATACATCCTTGACCGTAATTCGACCTAAGACCGAAGCCAGTGCTTTTGCTCGAGTTACTTCGGCGACCAACTGTGAAATCTGTCCAGCTTTTTGTAACTCCTCAGCAAATTTCTCAGGCGCCATTCCATATCGTTGTGAAGAGCGAACCAAGTACTCAGTAAGTTCGATTTCAGTAACTTGAACATTTTCACTCTGAACAATCGCATCGAGCAAGAAATCGGATTTAAGTGATGATCGAACTTGTCCATCAACTTCGGCTCGGTGCTCAGCATCTTCAAGACGACCTTCACCCTCAAGGTGCTCAGTGACTTCGAGCTCAACTAAATTATCTGGAACTGGAATATCAAGATCTGCAAGGAGTTTTTCGACTAATCGATCACGGGCTTGTGCGCCTTGCTCCATCTTTTTAACTCGTCCAAGGCGTACGGTGAAGTCGGCTTTAAGCTCGTCCAAGGTATCGAATTCAGATGCAAGCTTTGCAAAAGCATCATCAACCGGAGGTAGTTCGCGATCTTTCACGGCCTTAACCGTTGCCTTAACTTCGCCTTTTTCCCCGTCTGCTTGACCAACAAGTTGGGTTTCAAACTGCTTTGTTTCCCCGGCCGACATGCCAATCAAAATATCGTCTAGACCTTCGATCATGCGATCGGAACCTACTTCGTATGAAATGTCATTCGCTTGTCCTCCATCAACACTTTCACCGTTAATGAATGCATCCATATCAAGGGTCACAAAGTCACCTTTAATAACTTCGCGCTCAACTGTAGTTAGAGTTCCAAAACGAGTGCGCAGAGATTCAACCTGCTCGTCAACATCGGCATCGGCAACAACCACATCATCTACTTCGACGATAATTGTTGAAAAATCTGGCAACGTAACTTCTGGGCGAACATCAACTTCGACAGTAAATGAAAGTTTCTCGTTATCAACAAACTCTTTAACATCCACGATTGGTCTCCCGATAACAGCTACAGAATGCTCGCGAGCTGCTTTGCCATAAAAATCTGGCAGCGCTGCATTAATTGCCTCATCGAGAACGGTTCCACGTCCAACCCTTTGATCAATCATTGAAGCAGGAACTTTTCCTTTACGAAATCCAGGGATATTTACGCGTGTCCCGACCTTTTTATAAGCATCGGCTACATGCGAAACCATCTCGCTATATTCAATTTCAATATCAAGTCGAACGCGTGTTGGTGAAAGTGTCTCCACGGTGCTTTTCACAAATGCTCCTAAATTAGTTATGAACTATAAAAAGAACTGGTCGGGGCGGGGAGATTCGAACTCCCGGTCTCCTGCTCCCAAAGCAGGCGCGCTAGCCACTACGCTACGCCCCGAGGCGCAATGC
>JANYCW010000010.1 GCA_025360085.1 Actinomycetes bacterium | reverse complement strand
CCATTTTGAGCGGTGACACCGGTATCACATGCAGCCACGGCATTAGCTGGGGCGGTAGCTAAAACGGTAATCCCAGAGAGCAGGGACGCAAAAAGCGCAGCGATTACAAGAGCATGAATACGACGACGCACTTAAGGCCTCACTAACTTTCTATTACTGGCAGGTATATTAAGGTTTCTATTACTGGCAGGTATATTAAGGTTTCTATTACTGGCGAGTATGTTAAGGTATTTTTTCTATTACTGGCGAGTATATTAAGGTATTGTCGCGAAAAACGACATTAAAGTTCAGTTTTTACTCATTCTTTTAACGATTCGACGGACATGAGTTTGTAGCCCACCCCTCGCACAGCCTGCGGAACATTTGGCCCGCCGGCATCTCTTATTTTGACCCGAATTCTGGATGCGTGGGTATCTAGCAGTTTGTCGCTCGAGTATTCAAATGAGCTCCCAATCGCCTCTACCACTTGTTCTCTTGTAAATACTCTTTTGGGTTGTTCCATCAAAAGGCGCAAAAAATCAAACTCCGTTCGCGTAAGTGCTACGGATTTACCCTCGACTTTTAATTCGCGGCCGTCTAAATTCATCTCCAAGTTTCCGGCCCTAAGCGTCAACTCTTCTTTACCAGTTTGACGGTTTCGATGGCGTATTTGGGTTGCAACTCGCAAACCTAAAATGCGTGCGGTGACCGGTTTTGTAATGTAATCATCGGCGCCTACGGCAAGACACATCGCCTCATCCGACTCATCACCTCTGTTTGTAAGCATAATCACTGGTACATCCGAACTTTTTCTGATCACTCGACAAACTTCTAAGCCATCGGGTTTGCCCATCGAGACATCTAAAATTACTACAGATGGGTTACTTTGTTTAAAAAGTGCCAGTGCCATCTTCCCATCAATTGCTTCAACAACTTGATACCCCTCAGTTTGAAGGGCGATACGTACAAAGTTTCTAATATCTTCATTGTCATCGACAATCAATATCATTTCACTGTCCATTATTTTGGTATCTCTCTTTCAATATTTAGTAGAGATTCTCGAAGCATCGCAAGTATCTCCGCTTTTTTAGCTGTAACCACTTCTTTATCTGTGTCGGGATTTGCTCGCAGCCATCGGGAGAAAGTCAAAACGTGCGATCCCTCTTGCGAAAATGTGTAGAAGCCGAGTGAGCCACCAATCTCGTGACATTTATCCATCAACTCTTCATCAGGCGCATCCGTAATTGAAGAAATTGCACGGCGCAACACGCCTAAACGACTCTCTGAAATGAAATTTTCAACAGCTGCAATTCCGATCGGCAGATTAACTTTCATTGTGGTCTCCACGCCTACTACCGATTCGACTGCTAAATCGCCCATGTTAATCTCCACGATTTTTCGAACAATCGCTAAACCGAGCCCAGAGCCAGGAATTGAAGATTCAACGGCAACAACACTCACGACCGATGGAACTAATGGTTTTCAGGTCACTGTTCGGCAGTGTTCTGTAGCATGGTCAAACGTTGGTGTTTGAAGCGGAACAACGTCGACTGCACTTGCTTCGACAACAGGTTTATCCCTAGCCACACCAAGAACTTTGACACTCTCCTCATACAGTGCAGCAGCACTGAGTTACCTACAGATTTCATTGGCGCTTCCATCAGGATCTGAAGTAACAACCAATGGTGTTCTTCCTGTCGGTACCGTACAAGGCCTAACCACAGCACTAACGTGGACATTCACAGAGGCACTTCGCACGAACACAACAATCAATAGCTAATTCGTAAACGGTTAAAAAAGAAAAGTGAAGGGGGCGATTCTAATGAAGCTAACTAGAGTCGCCCTCTCCTCCTTTCTATTCGCTTGCATGACATTGATTCCGTTTGGTTTAACTTCTGCAGAAGCGGGACTAGGTGCAATGACTGGGAATAGTGCCACTCCACAATCGTTGAATACGGCCTCATTTGTGTTGTATGCGACAAGTTCATCCAGCGGAGCCAATTCTGGTACGGTCTTAGCTCTTTCTCGAACATCAAATGCTCAGTTTTTCTACTCACGTAATACGGGTAATGTTGATTTTGTAAGGCTTTCAATGTCAATCACCTATGACAATAGCCCAGATACAGTAACGCTACTTCGCTGCAATGTGGGTGTGGCTTTTTCAGGTACGAACACCTGCCGTTCTTGTTCAACGACGACCGTGACGATTTCTTCAGGGGTAGTGATGCTCGCCTTCCCTTCAAACTCTTGGTTCCAGTTTCAAATTGACACCAACAAAACCGCTACACCAACGATAAGTGTCTCTATTTCTTCAAGTCAGATTCGACCGGGAATTACAACACATTCTTAGTACCGACTAGATCCAGATTTCCTCGAGCGCGCGCAAAATATTTCCGCCAAGGAGTGCAAGGATCTCCAAATCTGAGAATCCGTTCTTGACCAGCCAACCAGTTATATTCCAAAAATTCTCCGTTGGATTTTCAAGCCCTTCGACGTATTTCACTTTTTCAAATGCAGGCGCGTCGCTTGATCCAAACTTTAGAAGTTTTGAGAAAACCGTATGTAAGCCAACATGATCGCCATATAAAGTATCAGGACCGAAGGCAACATGTTCTATTCCAACGAGTTCTATGCAGTAGATAAGGTGATCCATAACTGAATCAATAGAATGCACTGGGTGTGCATGTGAAAGCGTTGTGTGTGGAGCTGCTGACATCCCGATGACTCCACCGCTATCGGCAACGGCCCTTAGTACATCGTCGGATTTCATTCGTTTAATGGGCCAAATCGTCCGTGCTCCCGCGTGCGTCATGAAAACAGGCTTGCTGCTTTCAAGACAAGTATCAATACCTGTCTGATCGGAGGAGTGCGAAATATCGATAGCAAGCCCTAGTTGATTCATTCGCTTAACTGCTCGCGCTCCAAAGTTAGTTAAACCTGTATCAGATGATTCACTGAGCCCGCAACCAAGTGCATTGGAATCCGAGTACGCGATTCCAATTTGGCGTATTCCAATTCCGTATAAAACATCTAAACGGTCAATCTCATTTTCAATAGGAGTCGCAGCCTCAAGTCCAAATACGAGACCTACATTTCCATTTTGATGTGCGTTGTAAATATCTCCAACGTTACGAATCACTGTTACTAATTCTTGATGAGCAATATCTGCCTGTCGCATGCCGATGTCTGTAATGATGTCTAACCAGCGCCATGGGGCATTTCCTGTAACGCAGGCCGTTCCATCCATCATATTGTCAAAGAGGACAGTCATTCCAGATTCTTTAAGGCCCGCAAATGCAGTGTGCTGTCTTCCGGTGCGATTGTATTCTGGTGTCTGATTCATATCTTCAGGAAAACGCACAGGGTGATCATGCAGACTTATCGTAATATTTTCCTTCATTAATTTTTCCGCGCGCGATCTTTCCTCGACAGTTAGCTCGCTTTTATATGGGGCAACTCGATTAAATTCTGGAGCCAATTCAATGTCAGGAAAGTCTTCTCCCGCTTGTATGTAGCCATACGACTTGTACTCGTTATTACTCATGAGTTTTCTCAACTTTCGCTAAACGATGGGCTCCATCGGCAAGAAGTCGCCAAAGCACTTCCCATGCCCTCATTCCTTCGCGCAAGCGCGAAATTCGCATAAATTCATTAGGGGCGTGTAATTTTTCATCCGCGGTTGAAAATGAGAAAAATAATGTTTTGGCTCCAAGTATTTTTTCAAATAGGGCAGTAGCCGGCAGAGTCCCACCAATGACTGCCAGTAATACACTCTCCCCTGGATAAACGACTTCAAGAGCGGCTTTTGCCGCACGGATGGCTGCATGGTCCGCTGGAATTGTGTATGCCGGAACACCGCCCTTGTCGGGAATTAACCTGACGCGCACGCCATCAAATTTTTGATCCTCAACGTGCTTAGAAATTGCAGCGAGAACTCTGTCTGGAAGTTGGCCTGGCACTAATCGAGCCGAGATATGGCCTGTAGCAATATGCGGAATTACGGTGTATTTACCACCTGCTGTGATGCCATTAATTTCAAGCGTTGGTCGCTCCCATAACCGCTCAAGCGTTGTAAAGCCCGCCTCACCAAACACCTCTGTGATCCCTAAGTTTTCCATGTAATTTTTATCATCAAAACTTACTTCAGCAATTTCTTTTCGTCTTTTGTCGGTAAGCGGGGCAATGCCATCATAGAATCCATCGACTGCGATTTGGCCATTACCGCGATGCAAGCTCGCCAATATCTCGGTCAATACATGTACTGGATTGGCAACCGTGCCTCCGAATCGGCCTGAGTGCAGATCTTCTTTCGCACCAGTTACCTCGATATCTAAAGTGACAAGTCCCTTAGATGCAATAGAGAGCGAAGGCTCCGTTGGGCGCCACATCGCGCCATCGGCTGAAATGACAAGATCTGCCGCTAACTCTTGTGCATGCTCTTGGAGAAATTTTGGAAGGTTTGGACTTCCAATCTCTTCTTCCCCTTCAAAGAGAAATTTAATATTAAGCGGAAGTTTTCCTTCTTGGGCCATGAACGCTTGTGCAACTTTAAGAACAATTAGGACTGGGCCTTTATCATCTGTGACTCCGCGTCCACGCATTACATCACCATCTCGCACCAATTCAAACGGTGGTGTAATCCATTCTGCAAGATCACCCGTTGGCTGGACGTCATAGTGGCCATAGACCAAAATAGTTGGTGCACCTGGAGCCTCAAGCCAGTCGGCACGAACAACGGGGTGACCATCAGTTTCTACTACTCGTCCATCTGCAAATGAGAGTTGATGAGCAAGCCACGAAGAAGCCTCTTGCATTGTCTCTGGCGTTGCATCCCTACTCACGCTCGGAATAGAGACATAGGTTGCGAGTTCTTCAATGTACTTCTCGTCATTTGAATCAAAAGTCAGCATGATGGCCCTGCTTTCTATGCGCAATTAAGGCCACAACACGTGCCATTTCATTACCTACGATCATCATGCCCTCATCAACGCCCATTCCCGGCTTAGCTAAAATTTGGATTGCACCACATGCCATTGCAATGTGGGCAGTTATTTGTGCTGATCGATCGGTCTCATTGCATGTGCCCCCACAGTAGCCGCCGAGTCCATTTTTGTGAATGAGCAAGAGTGCCTCAATTGTGTTGTTAATGCCACCTAAATCTGGCGTTTTAACATGAATGACGTCGGCCGCTTTTGCATCAACAAACTTTCGGATATCTTCTAATGTGTTACACCACTCATCTACTGAAATCTGCACCTGTGAGTCCCGCGAAAAAAGCTCCGAGCGCAGGGCCTTTGATATCGCAACCTGACCATCAACGCTTTTACCATCTATGACATGTTCAATACGGAGAGCAAAAGGGGCTGCAAGTTCACCAAGCTGGATTAAATATTCGGCGCACTCAGAAATATTTGAATCAAAAATTTGGCCTATCGTCCCATATACATCAAATTGAAGAACCGGATTATATGAAGAATTTTGCCTCAACTGAAGAATTCGATTCCTGACCCAAGTCACATACTCCTTAAGTAACTCACCGTGAACCCCAAGTTTCGTCTCAACATTATTAATAAGACCATGGGGCAAAACGTCGGCCTCTTTGAGAATCATTTTATCAACGTTGTCATAACGATCATCACCAGATTGAGTATGCATTGGGACAATTGCAATCTCAATACCGGTTTCATACTCATCGGCAATTATCTCTGCCATTGTTATGCTCCGTGATTTTGCGACAGCATCTAGAATTGCTTGTGTAACTCCGTATCGAATCGCTGCAGAAATTCTTGCGCCATTGACCTCAAGTGAATCTACTTCCTGTGCCATGGATTTGAATTGAGTAATCACCTGTCCGCGAAGAAGTGGGGCTACATTGTTATAGATAACTTCTTTTGCTTGCTCTGCATCAAAGAGTATGTCACGGCCTCCAACTCCTGAGTACTGTACGACCGCGCAGTCCCCATGGGCAATCTGACCATCGTCAAGCAAAATCATCACTGAAAGTGATTGTCCTGCCTGACGAATTCGATCAAATCCTGGTGTTACAGCCCGCCCAACATAATTAAAACCCTCATGTTGGGCACCCGCAAGAATCGCCGCTTGGTCATCTACGAAAAAACCCGTTCGACCAGGAACGCAAACCAGATCGAGAATTTTCATTAACGTTAGTTGCTGGCTTCACCGTAATTGAAGGTGGTAACACATCCGCCATCAACTGTGACAATAGATCCTGTCATAAAAGATGCACCGTCAGATGCGAGGAAGAGTGCAACGTTTGCAACTTCTTCGGGCTGTGCCTGTCGGCCAAGAGGCTGCATCGCTGCCGCCTTTTCTCGGCGAGCAGTGGCAGAGGTAAAATCCGCTTCGCTCATTGTTGGGCCACGCCGACCCAGACTGGTATCTATATATCCAGGGCAGATGGCGTTGACCCGAATGTGGTCTGGACCGTAATCGACAGCTAACTGTCGAGTGAGGTTAATAATTGCGCCCTTTGTGGCGCAATATGCGGCGGCTTTTGGCGCTCCAATGAGGCCGTATGTCGAGGCAATATTGACGATTCTTCCATCGCCAGATTTAAGGAAATGTGGAATCGCATATTTTGTCATGAAAAATGTACCAATAAGATTTACATCAACGACTCGGCTGAACTCCTCTGTATTAACTTCATGAAGACGTTTCATGCCACCACCAATTCCGGCATTGTTAACAAGAATATCCAAGCCACCAAATGCTGAAACGGTTTCATTGACAACTTTTTGTACTTGTTCTTCACTAGAAATATCGGCTTGAACAAAAATAGCTTTACCACCAGCATCGGTAATCTCTGAAACTGTCCGCAGACCATCTTCTACCAAAGTATCTGAGACGCATACTTGTGCACCAGCAGCTGCCATTGCCTTTGCAGTTGCACGTCCAATACCGTTTCCCGCACCTGTAACAATCGCAGTTTTACCTTCAAGAACCTGGGCGACTGGCATTCTTAGCTCCATTCAACAATTGATCGTGTGAGAATTACTGTCGTAATAAATCGACGAAAGAGTGCTAATGGATCAGCATCTGTAATAGTTACGGTTTTTACTCCGGTTTTAACGGTGCCTGGTAACCACGTTGCCATATCTGCAAAATCATTATTATGGAAAGTGATCTCGATTGTGGCAGGAAGTTTTATCGCAGGAACCGCAATCGTTGCAAGAGCCTCAAGTGATGCTTTCGCTTTTTCGAAAATTAGTTCACATGCTTGCTTGGGATGCATGCTATCTGCGGCAAATCGAGTAATACTCTTTTTCACTACTGCGGCATGAATTCCTGGAGACCACATACGGGTTTCAACTTCAGTAGTTTCATCTCCAGTAACTAAAACTATCGGCACACCATATGCCTGTGCGACGAGGGCATTGAGGCCTGCCTCTGATACAAATTCTCCATTAAGGCGAATATCTGAAATTGCACGCGGGTTATATGTGTGAGAGAGAACCGATGCCTCGCTGCTCATCGAACCATGATAGGAAATCAAGAAGATTGCATCAAATGTGCTATCTAATCCCTGCATCATGTACATAGGTTTGTGCTTTCCCGAAAGATAGCGGGCATTTCCTTCTAGCGAATCTGGACGCAAATTTTGCATCGATGAGTGAGAATCGTTGACTAAGAATTCAGTAGCACCTGCTGCCATTGCACCAGTGATGCTCGCGTTTACTTCATTTTGCAAAAGTTCTCGATAGTAACCGTACTCTGAATTGCCAGGTATGCATTGGCTCCAGTCAACAACTCCAGCGGTACCTTCCATGTCAGATGAAATAAAGATTTTCATAGCGCTCTCCTTGGGTGAAATTCGGGAGCAGTTGAATGCTCGTTCATGAATGTGTATGTCGAACCTTCCATACCTGCTGCGCCGCCATGTCGACCATCTTGAGTCAACGAAAGACAGCGTAACTCAGCACGAAAATCATCTGGCAATGCGCGCGCTTCAAGAAGTGCATTAGCGCATGCGCTCTCTGGATCCTGCCCCGCACGAAGATTTTCAACGACTGTGCGCGCAGTACCTGCACGAAGTGCAAGTTCGCCGCGGCCTGTACATGCAGCTGCGCCGTAGCGAATATCAGAGTAGTTTCCAGCTCCGGCAATAGCTGAGTCACCAACACGACCAGGATGCTTGTACGGGTAGCCACTTGTGCTCACTCCGCAAACAAGTTCACCGCTGGCATCAAGGGCAATTATGTTAATTGTGCCCCACGGACCTTCGTGTGGTGCCATGCGCCTGACTAACTCAAGGGCGGCAAGACGGTAGCGCTCATCACCCGATGTTGCCTTTGTATTTTCACCTTCAATAGACTCTTGAGGAACTGTTTTAAGTTGCTTAAGCCAGAGTTCGTGCGCCTCTGGAGTTAGAAGTTCTGCTTTGCTAAATCCTAGAAATTCTGCAAAAGCTTCGGCGCCCTCACCTACAAGTAGCGAGTGCTGAGGGAGCTCTTCCATGACTTTGCGTGCAATTGAAATTGGGTTTGGATAATTCTTTACTGCAGCAACTGCGCCAAATGCCCTCGATGAACCGACCATGATTGATGCATCGAGTTCAACAATTCCGCGGGCGTTGGGAAGCCCGCTAGTACCGATGTAGTGATCCTCAAGGTTATCTTCACAGAGGCGAAGACCACGTTCGACAGCATCGAGTGCACTGCCACCAGCCCGCAAAATTTCCATTGCCGCTGGAATTCCTGCTTCACTTCGTTCGCTGCCGATAATTATCGGAGTAAATCTGCCTGTCATGTGGCGCCTCGTCTCTATGTAACCAGTAGGCAAGCTGCCTGATGGCTTCCTTCTACGTTAGTAAGTTGTGGATCAACGATTGCGCAAGCATCAATTGCAACAGGGCAACGGCTACGAAATCTGCAACCAACTAATGCGCTCTTAATCGATTGCAACTCTCCAATTGGTGCGGAAGAAATCTGAGATCCTGAGGCCATTTTGGGCACCGAACTCAGAAGGAGTTTTGTATAAGGGTGCGAAGGATTACTAAATACTTGCTCGGTTGGACCCACTTCAACAATACGTCCAAGATACATGACGGCAATTCGATCGCTAACTTGACGAACCACTGCGATGTTATGCGAGATGAAGAGCATAGTCAGACCAAGATCGCGTTTGAGATCCATAAGTAGATTCACAACGGATGCCTGTACTGAAACATCAAGGGCCGAAACAACTTCATCGGCAATGAGAATTTTAGGTTCTAGCGCCAAAGCTCGCGCAATGCCAATACGTTGTCGCTGTCCTCCCGAGAATTGACGCGGGTAGGATTTCAGAGCATCTTGAGGCAGGCCAACAAGTGCTAGTAATTTTTTAGATTTCTCTTCTACATTTTCCTTTGTCGCCAAGTTGTGAAAAAGTAATGCTTCGCGCAATACCTCTCCAACGGTCATGCGTGGATTAAGCGATGAAAATGGATCCTGAAAAACCATCTGGACTGTGCGGCGCTCTTCTAAGCTGCGATCTTGTCCCACTTGTTTTCCGTTTAACTCAATAGATCCGTTCGAGGCAGAGTAAAGCCCGACAAGAATGCGACCAAGGGTTGATTTTCCGCAACCTGATTCGCCAACAAGCCCCAGAGTTTCGCCTTTTTTTAACGCAAGGTTGATGCCATCAATTGCCGGCACATTGAAAACCCCTTTATTTCGCAGCCGATCAATGAGCGACTGACGTTTTGTAAAATGTTTAACGAGATTAGTAGCGGCAATAACTTCTAGGGCCATTACTTGACTCCACTCTTTGAATCAGATGCCGCCCACTTGTCGTGGTCTTTAGATTTAAAACAGGCACTCTCTGAGTGAGCAATTTTTAACAATTCAGGCTCGGAAGTTAAACAATGAGTATCACCAGCAAAACAACGAGGGGCAAATGGACAACCAACTACTGGCTCGCTCAGATTCGGGGCCTCGCCAGAAATAGAGAAGAGTCGATGCACCGAAGCATCAGGATCTGGCGCCGCTTTCAATAGGGAATATGTGTATGGATGAGTCGGATTATTGAAAGTAGAGTCGACAGTTCCAGACTCAACAAATCGCCCTGCATACATGACTTTTATTTCATCGCAAATTTCGTTTACTACAGCTAAGTCGTGAGTGACAAATACAATTCCCAATCCAGAATTCCTTCTCAACTCAAGGAGCAAGCGAAGGACTTGAGCTTGGATTGTTACATCAAGTGCGGTTGTTGGCTCATCGCAGAATAAAATTTTTGGCGATGCTGAGAGCGCGATTGCAATTGCAACTCTCTGGCGTAATCCCCCTGAAAGCTGATGAGGGTATAAATCAAAGCGAGATTCTGCGTCAGATATTCCTACCTGCTCTATAAGTTTAAGTGCGGTCTGTCGAGACTGGCTAGCGCTTTGGCCTAATCGATATCGTGGAACTTCAGCAATTTGATTTCCAATGGTTATGACGGGGTTAAGAGCCGCGATGGCATCTTGAAAAATCATTCCAGCTGTTTCTGAAAGTAGCGCCCGACGTGCCTTCTTTTCTAACTTAGCAATATCCTGCCCAGCGAAATATATTTTGCCAGATGAAACATGGGCATTGTTTGGTAGCAAACCCAAAACTGCTTTTAAAGTAATAGATTTTCCACTTCCCGATTCACCCACAATACCGATTGAATCCCCACTATCTATATCGAAGGAAACACCTCGAATAGCCTGAAGGAGACCGCGATTAGTCTTAATTTCAACGCATAAATTTTCGACCGAAATTAAGGGAGTACTCATTTAGCGCTCCAAACGTGAGACAAGGCCGTCGCCAATGAGTGAGAGCGCGAAACCAACTATGACAACCATGAAGCCCGGAATTGTTGCAAGCCACCACTGTTGCAAAATATATGGTTGCCCTTCTTGAATCATTGAGCCCCATTCGGCAGTTGGAATTGGAACCCCTAGACCTAAATAACCTAGTGAAACAATCGCCAAAATACTCAAGACGATATCACTCATGGAAAACACAATCGCTTGGGAAATTACATTCGGAAGCATATGGCGACGCAAAATTCTCGAAGTTGGTAGCCCAGTGAGTCTAGCCGCATGAATGTAATCTAATTCTTTCGCGACTAATACATTCGCTCGCACAATTCTGCAATAGGCAACCCAACCAACCAAGGTAATTGCAACGACAATGCTCTTGACGCCTGGTCCAAAAATAAAGACCAATGCAATTGCCAGAACATAAAATGGAAAAGCGATTACGGTGTCAACTACTCGCATGACCGATGAATCAAATTTGCCACCAAACCAGCCTGTCATGAGACCGAGAGAGACGCCGATGATAAAAGGAAGTAGCACTGCCAATACACCTATAGTCAAATCTACTCGTGCACCATACATCAGGCGTGAAAAAACATCACGACCCAATGCATCAGTACCAAGCCAGTGTGCGCTAGTCGGGCCGGAAAGTGTTTGTAATAAATCCTGTTCAGTCGGGTCATATGAAGTGATAAGTGGAGCAAAAATTGCAGCAAGAACAAGTGTTCCAAGAATGCCAGCACCGATATAGAGAGTCTTTAACGATTTCACTTCAATGCCACCCTTGGATCAAGAGCTGCATGAATAAGGTCGGTTAATAAATTAACAAGGACAACAACCAGAGCGAAGTACAACGTTACGCCTTGAACAATTGGGTAGTCACGTCTGGCAATTGCATCAATCATCAATGATCCAGTCCCGGGGATTACAAAAACTCGCTCGACAATAACCATCGAGCCAACAAGATAGGCGACATTTATACCAAGAACAGTGACCGAAGCAATAACTGCATTTCTCAAAACATGCACGAAAGTAATACGGGTTTGTGAGATTCCTTTTGCTCTAGCCGTCAAGATGTAGTCCGAATCAAGAATTTCTAACATGCTTGCCCGCAAGCTACGAATCAAAATCGGTGAGAGTAAAATTGCGATCGTCAATGAGGGCAAAAATATAGATCGTAGGTGTTCTGGGAATGTGTCTCCAAAGCCGCTGACTGGAAATAGTGGGAACTTAAGTCCAAAAAGAAGAATCAGCATCACGCCAATCCACACTTGAGGCATGCCAAGGCCAATAATCGGAATAGCGCGCACGAGTTGATCGCGCATTGCGCCTCGTTTTGATGCTGCCAAAATCGAAAGTGGCAGTGCAATTAAAATAGAGAGGATGATTCCGCCTGTAAGAAGCATTCCCGTTTCTGGAAGACGTCCAAGAATTAATTTTGTGACCGGCTCTTTATTGCTAAAACTCGTACCAAGTGAGCCTTGAAATAAATCTTTAATAAAATTTATGTACTGAATCAAAATAGGCCGATCAATTCCCAGTTGGTGATTGATAAGTTTAACGCGCTCAGGCGTGGCGTTTTGGCCTAATAAAACATCTGCTGGATCACCTGGAATTAGATGCACAATTGTAAATACTGCAACAGAGATGCCAAAGAGAACGGGTAGTGTTTGAATGAGTCGCTTACCTACATAGGTTAAGTAACCCACTTTGATGCCACCCGTTCTCTCTGTTAAGCAGTTATTTTAGAGCTAAAAGATAATAAAAAGGATTAACCCTTCTTAACATCTTCCATGTGGTAGCTGTATGTCGGAGTTACTGCGAACCCAGTTATATTGCTGCGCCATGCGTACTTGTAAGGAGCGTTATAAAGGAAGCCCATCATCGCATCTTCAGCAACTTGCTTCTGAACGAATGAGTATGCGATTTGACGAACCTTAGGATCAACATTTGTTTGACCCTTCTTTACTGCTTCAATAACTTTAGCGTTTGAGTAGTTAGTGTAGAAAGCGTTTGTGCCGCCTTCTGGACTCAAAGCGAAAGTAAGAAGTTCATCAGGGTCTGAGATATCCATAGTCCAACCTGTAGTTGTCATCTGGTATTCCATTGCCTTCTGAGTCTTGCGCTTTACGCTTGGCTCTTGTGTTTTGATGACAAGTGTGATTCCAAGCTTCTTGAGTGAGGCCTGAAGAATTGATGCAACGGCAGTATCTTCAAGACTTCCACCGCTAGCCAAGAACTCGAGGGTTAGACCCTTCTTGAACTTTGACTTTGCAAGCTCTTTTGCGGCCTTCTTCATGTCGTACTGGATGCCTGGAGTTTTTGCATCATAGAAGCCAACATTTGGCGCAAGAATTGAGTTTGAGGCAAAACCATTGCCTGAAAGAACAACCTTGATGAGTGCCTTGCGGTCAATTGCATATGAAATCGCGCGACGTACATTCACATCTGATAGCGCTGGAACTTTGTGGTTGAAGGCTAAAAAGCGTGACTGTGCCGCTGGGAATAGACCGACCTTGATTCCAGGTGCAGCCTTTAGAGATGCAATTGAAGATGCTGGTGGCTCTTCATTGATATCTGCCTGTCCACCTTTGAGCATGAATTCACGTGTGTTGTCATCAACAACGTACTTCCATGTCACTGAGTTTAGGTACGGCTTTCCAGGCTGCCAGTACGTACCGTTAGCAACAAGTTTGATTTCAGTACCTGGTGTCCAGTGATCAAGCTTGAAAGGGCCTGTACCTATTGGGCTCTTGAAGAAATCGGCAGCGGTTGCTCCACCATAATTATTTTTCAAGATTGAGTTGCTAAAGCAGGCAAGGTCTGAAAGCAACGGAGCCCAAGGAAACTTAGTCTTAATAACGACTACGTCGGCAGTTGGAGTAGAAATAGTGTCGATTGCGGTATTGAGGAATCCCCAACCATCTCCAGCGGTTGCTTTATCCAATGAGAACTTCACATCTGCTGATGTCATTGGTGTTCCATCACTGAATTTAATATCTGTACGTAGTTTGATTGTCCATGTTACTTTGTCAGAACCTACCGTTGCAGTCTTTGCAAGCCATGGCCTTACATTTTTACCGTCTTGGGTAATCATGAAAAGTGGCTCGTAGACTTGCTGTTGGATAAATATAGAGTCATTCTGTGCGAGGTCAGGATTAAAAGATGCAAAATCCTGGTTACGTACAAAAATCAAATCTCCAGTTGGGGCTGCATTTGCTGTAATTGGCACGACTACTGTTGCAAGAATTGTTGCCGCTGCAAGTAACCCTCCAAGAACTAACTTTCTTGATTTCATACTTTTATTTTCCTGTCTTCTCGGGACAACACATGCACGATTCACTCTCAAAATTGAGCTGAGAATATGTTTGCACATATCTGTATAGTGGAGATTAGAGTATAATTTGCTTTCGTACATCTAAAAATTACATGAGAAACCGATTTCTATTGTTATCTTTTTGTTATAACTCTAAAGTGGTTAGAAGAGTGAGTGACCGCCATCGATGGACAGGCACTGCCCAGTAACCCAATCAGACTCCTGGCGAGTGAAGAAGGTCACACCATTTGCGATATCACTTGCTTGTCCCAATCGACGCGTTGCAATACCGGCCAGTAACGTAACTTGACCTTGCTCGCCATAACTTTCCCACTGTGCAATTGTTGATGGGTTTGAAAGTACAAAGCCTGGTGCAATGCAATTGACCGTCACGCCAAACTGTCCAAGTTCATAGGCCATCTGACGCGTAAAAGCTATCTGGGCCGCTTTTGCTGAGGCATATGCCTGAATTCCTGTAAGGCTCACACTTCGACCGGCACCTGAAGATATGTTAACAATACGCCCCCATTTTTTTTCCTTCATTCCAACTACAACGGCTCTTGTGCAGAGAAAAGTTGTTTGGAGGTTTGCATTAAAGATTTCGCTCCAATTCTCATCGCTAATCTGCTCTAAAGGTTTAAATCTCTGACCAACGACGCCACCTGCGCAATTTACTAAAATGTCGACTTGACCAATGCCTTTAAAGTATTCATGAACAGCGTCAGAGTTAGAGAGATCTGCCTGTTCACGATCGACCCCATAAACTGTGTGACCCTCTTCCCGTAAGGCATCAACAATCGCACTGCCCATACCGTGTGCTGCGCCCGTGACTACTGCGGTTTTTTTATCGCTCATGGACTCATACAACCATCAATAGTTAAATTGCGAAAGTAGGGCTATCTTTTGCTGACGAAAGGGTTGGTTGGTATGGAGATTACAATTATTGGAGCAGGTGCCATTGGAGGCACGATAGGTGCCCACATGATTAGAGCAGGCCATGATGTAACACTGTGCGACCTTGATCAGACTCATGTGGATGCCATCAACAAGAATGGGCTTCGCATCGAAGGTCCTGTCGAAAACTTTACAGTTTCTGCAAAAGCCATAACACCAGACCAATTACCCCCAAAGATTGAACATGTTGCCGTAGCGGTAAAATCTCACCACACAGCTGCTGCTGCAGAACTTCTGCGTGGGCGAATTACTCCCAATGGATATGTCGTTACATTTCAAAATGGACTCACTGCACATGAACTTGTAGCAGTCGTAGGTGAAGAGAAATTGATTGTGAGTTTTGTAAATTTCGGGGCCGATTATTTGGAACCGGGACGGATTCTGCAGGGCAATATAGCTACATTTCGAGTCGGAGAACTCTTTACTCATGAAATCACGCCAAGAGTGAAGGAGTTAGTAGCTTGCCTTCCATATGCACAAGCGACGGATAATATTTTGGGCTTTCTTTGGGGCAAAGAGGCTTACGGTGCAATGTTGTATGCAGGAGCTGTTTCAGATCTCTCAATAGCCGATGCTCTTGAGAGTGAAGAGTTCAAACCACTAATGCTTGCTATTGCCAGAGAGGTTCTGGCTCAATCCCCTGTAAAACCCGAGAGTTTTGATGGTTTCGACCCAGATG
Organism: Actinomycetes bacterium; assembly: GCA_025360085.1. Lineage (GTDB taxonomy): Bacteria > Actinomycetota > Actinomycetes > Nanopelagicales > Nanopelagicaceae > Planktophila. The sequence goes on along the minus strand of JANYCW010000010.1, from coordinate 20,011 downwards.
ATCTTGAAGGGTCTTTGGTTCGACTCGTTGCTTTTAATCGCGCGAGCGCAAAGACACATAGTGGTATTTATCGTGACCTAGCAATTCGGAAACGAAAAACTGAAGTCGATGACTTAATACGAGATCTAAATGGGCCACTTACAACTCATGTGGGACGACTTATTCACGCTATTGAGCGGGGCGAGCGGGTTTGTGAGATTGAAAATTTGCGTTTGCTCGCCACATATGAAAGAGCCTATCGATTAGGTAAACCACTTAATGCCATTGTTCATTTGATAGATGCACCCATACGCAACGGCAGCGGACCACTCCATGGTGTGCAGATAGCTGTCAAAGATATTGTTGATATTGCCGGTCAGCCTCGGGGAAATGGCAACCCTATTGACATGAAATCAAAGCCAGCTGAAAATGATGCTCCTGTTATTTCACAGTTGCGCGCTTTAGGGGCTGATATTTTTGCAACTAGTACACTCTTGGAATACGCAGCCGGTGCTACGCACCCAGATGTTGCTGAGGCTATGAACCCCTTTAATGTGTTACGCACTGCTGGTGGTTCTAGTGGTGGCTCGGCCTCCTTAGTCGGAGCCGGCGTTTGTGAAGTTGCCATAGGAACCGACACTGGCGGTTCAATCCGCATACCTGCCCATTATTGCAACTGCGTTGGTTTCAAACCAAGTTACGGTGCCATTTCATTGGAGGGAGTTACTGCGCTATCACCAACTTATGATCACGTGGGATTACTTGCAAAAGATGTGGCATGGACAATAAGAGTTTTTCAAGGACTGACAAATGATCTGACTCCAATAAAACCTCGGGAAATCCGAGGAATGCGAATTGGAATACTGGCCTCTGATTTTAAACATCCTGCACTCTCACAAGAAGTCGCATTTGCCGTGCGACAATCTATTAACGATTTAGCTTCCTGTGGCGCGATTATTATTGAGTTGGATGATTCACTAATTAATGAACTAGATTCTATTTTCGAAGATTCTCTGCTTTTTGAAATCTGGCAAACACATGGCCAGCTGGTTTCACACAAACCGCAGCATTATGGTCCAGAGACGCTTCGTTTACTTCAGGCTTCTAAATCAATAACACAAGAGCAATATGAAAACGCCATGGAGGGCCGCCGACAATTACTACAGAGGGTCCCAGAGATGTATGCGCAATGTGATGTATTACTTCGGCCTTCAGCTCCCTATGTTGCCCCAGTAACAACGCCTCCCATTGATACCCCAGAGGGTGCCGCCGAAGGAGTTTATACAGCTGTTTTTAATATTACAGGTGACCCCGTTATCTCCCTCCCTTGTGCTTTCTCACCTGATGGCATGCCTATTGGACTTCAATTGGCAACTTTAAAAGGTAGCGACATTGAACTCTTAGAGATTGCTATCGCCATAGAAAAAATAATTACACCTTAAATTACCGTACCGTAGGCGCCACTAAGTGCGGCAAATAATCGGCGATAAATTTACGCTGAACCTTCTGGAACAAGTCATACTCTTCAAACTGAGGCGAGTGACCTGACTTTTCAAAGATAACTAAGCGCGAATTCGGAATTCCGTCGGCAATAATTTGGGCCGAAGAAACTGGTGTCACCCAATCGGTACGACCAACAGTGACAAGTGTTGGAGCCTTAATTGTGTGAAGAATCGGTTTCAAATCATAATTTGGTGAGTTATGCGTAAAACAGTAGTTGTGTGCTTCATGGTGATAAAAACCTGCCTCTACCCGCGCAGCAGATTCCTTTGGGTCGTAATTAAAATCATACAGCGGGATGAGCTCTGCCCAACAAGCCTTTAGATCGGCATCATCGCGAATATGTCCCGTCCAATATCTGTTGAAGTTATCCCAATTAATTTCAACACGATCTTGATTTTTAGCATTCTCTTCAAGTGTCTTGAAGTTATCGGAATCTGCAGAAGTATCGCGAAGAAGAATAGCTCCGGTATGTTCTGGGTATCGCACCGCATATTCAAGTGAGATAAATCCACCATAGGAACCGCCAGCGACTACAATCTTTTCCGCACCCATCCAATGCCGCAGGCCATCTACATCTGCCGCCCACTGTTCATGAGAGTAAGGTCCGACAATCTCGCTATTGCCACAACCGCGCGCATCAAAAACAACAACTTGAAAAATATCTGAAAGCGGACCGTAGGTTGCCTTTGGTTCAGCAAGTGAGCCGATTCCGCCTCCGCCATGGTGGGCAATTAGTACGGGCTTACCATCACCCTTTCCAATAATCTCAACATTTAATTTGGCGCCATTAATTTCGACAATCATTTCAGATGCCTTTCTCGGTGCGGATAGAGTCTGCAGGGTAACGGTTTTATCCAAAAAAGTTATATTCGCAAAAAACGGCCTTTAGGCGAGCCATTTTTACTATTGACACGATAATAACTTAACCTATAAGTTAACCATAATGAATGAGAAGAAGAAGGCCCAACAATTAGATCTCATGTTCGATGCTCTGGCCAATGAGCATCGGCGTGCGATCATTTATAGTTTAAGTCTTCAACCCTCATCCATTAGTCAATTAGCTTTAAAACAAGGCTTATCGCTACCTGCAATTCACAAGCACATTAAACTGCTTGAAAATGCAAAAATCGTAAAACGTCAGAAAAGTGGACGAGTAAATTTTCTTACGCTCAATCGGGCATCACTTCGAGGCATCCAAGACTGGCTGCTGCAATTCCACGCATATTGGGATAGCGGAACTGAAAGCCTCGAAAATTATGCTCACACTATCCAATATCAGAAAAATTTAGTGACCCAGGAGAAGAAATGAAAAAATTTGTATTTCTATACAACGTAGATAGCGAAGTCGAGAACACAAAAGAACAAATGGACGCTTGGATGAGTTGGTTTCACTCCATAAGTAAAAGCGTAGTGGACATCGGAAACCCACTTATGGGCGGAAAAGATGTTAAGGCAAATAAGGCGATTGATGTAACTCAAGAGATGGGCATTGTGAGTGGTTATTCCATCATCAACGCGCCAGACATGGAGGCTGCAATAGAAATTGCAAACGGCTGCCCTAATAAAAATGGAATGAAAATTTACGAATCAGTGCCGATGTAAACATTTAATAATGTCGGTATTTTCATGCGACACAAATCTACAAACCACAGTGCGCCCGGAGGGACTCGAACCCCCAACCTTCTGATCCGAAGTCAGATGCTCTATCCGTTGAGCTACGAACGCTAGGTGGTCAATAATACTTAACTTGCGTGAATTAAATTACCAGTTAAAGAGAAAAGACACTACGCGTAAATTAAGTTCACGTAATGTCCCTTCAAATCAACCTCAATTACTTGGAAATGCTACTTGGAAAACCCCAACCCACTTGGTTTACCTGCGGCTAAAACAAACTTAATGTGGTCGGGATCCATACCCTTATCAGAAATAACTTCGTAGCTACCCCAGATTGGAAGACCACCCGAAACCCAGTAAGTACTATTTTCGGTAGCTGAACCCACCCAAATAATCTTTACATGCTCGCTCCAACCCGAGCCACCAGGAACTTTTCCATTCCATTCATTGGTAGTCCATGCGCTCGCACAAAACTTTGGATTGTCGGTTCCACTGGCATTGCAGGCATCCCATGCCGCGTTCCACTTCATTACTAGGTGGTCGTTGACATAAGGTGCATTTTTCGGATCATTCCAAATTGTTCCATCAAGCACGTTGTCCACGCCATCGGCAGGACCAGAAAAAATTCTTGCGCCGTAGTTATAACCATAACTATTAAAGCCACCGGCGGCAGAGGCTTGAGGTACAACACTTGTTAGCAAAAACATGCTTATCAATGATGCAAAACTTAAAAATCGAAGTTTACTGAAGTTGTTCGTGGAAAGTGACAATTTTCCTCCTTAAGGAAATTGTAACTTTATCTGCATTAGACGCTAATAGATAGGTTTTTCGCTACAATGAACGTGATTACGCGGAACATTTAATCAGAAATGAGAGTTACCATTAGTTCTTTGAAGGACAGCACGAGTGCCATGTGTAAGGAAATGGTCGTAATTTTATGACGCCCAAACGAAAATTAATATTTCTCGCGCTATCAGGTGTTATGTCAATCGGCTTATTGCTTGCTACGACACCTAGCGTTCAGGCTAAAACTCTTGTCGGTGTTTCTTGTAAAAAAATAGGTACAACTATGGGTGATGGTCCGGGTCGTAGCGTAATCTGCAAGAAAAAGGGCGCAAAGAATGTTTGGCAAGTTTTACAGGAAAAAATGCCTGACCAACCGCCAGCCTCAAGCAGTCCCTCTCCATCAACTCAATCCACTTCCAACTGTCAAAAACTTCCAGAATTCACGAGTGATTTCATTGATCCTCAATATGTGCGAGTAGTCACCCCAATCGGAGAACAGACAGGATCTGGTGGAGTCATTGCAGTCCGATCGTATGTGCATCCTTCATCCCAATACATTGGAAAAGAGTTACCTATCTTTGCGCCAGTTGATATGGTTTTAACTCAAGCAAGTTATTACAAACCTCCTGGTTCATCGGCTACGTACGAACCAGAATACTCACTGTACTTTGACGCCGGTTGCGGAATTAGTGTGAAATTTTTCCATATCAAAGGTGTTGTTGGGAAAGTTGCAAGTGTCGTCCCTACTACCGCGATGAATAGCAGTGCCGGACAACCAGTTAAGTCGACTTCAGTAAAAGCGGGCGAACAAATTGGTTGGTACAAGTTAGGTGACAATAGTGTGGCTTTTGACTTTTGGGTCGATAATGAAGCACACACAAATGACTTTATTATTGCCTCACACTTTGCATCAAGCAATGCACTTCACAGTGTGTGTCCTTACAATTTTTACACACAAGCAAAAAAAGTAATCTGGCTAGCGAAATTGGGAGCGCCAGGAAGTGACCCAATACCTGGAACGCAGTGTGGAATTGTTACTCAAGGATCGGCGGGAACTGCCGATGGTATGTGGTTTATTGCTCCAGACACAGTGACGGATCGTCTCTCATATGATGGTGCCTATCAATCACAAATAATGTTTACTACTGATCCAAGCGGCATAATCCGAATTGGCGGGTTGAATGCTTCAGGTTCCCTTAACCAAATGATGGTCTCGCCGCAATCAACGACATATCGCAAACCTGCCGATGTGAAAATTGGTGATACCCAGTGCTGGTCAACTGCAAATCAATCTGTCAGTGTCAACGTATTGAGCAATACAACAATGACTGTTGTCGTTGGGGCAGGCTCGTGTAATACACTTCTAAATGCCTCAGCGGGAAAGACGTATCATCGCTAAGAATTTTCCTCAGATACCTCTCCTCGATTACCCTTAAGAGGATTAATAAACGGGCTTGTGCAGCGAAGGTGCCTCACAAGACGAATTGATGCGCCACGATTCTTCTTGTAATGCTTGTACCTTAAGTGCCGCTAAGGTTAGAATTATTGAACTCAGTTAAACAAGCTCGACGCCTTGTCTTGCGCTCTTATAACCGGAGGCCCGATGGATCAATTCGATTCCGTCGTTCAACTGCTTGATAGCAATGGATCTGTCGTTGCGAATTCACAATTCACATCCACATTAAGTCAATCAGAGTTACTTGGTTTCTATCGGGATATGGTTTTGGTCCGGACCCTTGATGAGCAAGCAACGGCATTGCAGCGTCAAGGTGAACTTGGACTTTGGGCGCCTTTGCTTGGACAAGAAGCTGCACAAATTGGCTCTGCTCGCGCAATGCAGAAACAAGATTTTGCCTTTTCAACTTATCGCGAACATGGAGTCGCTTGGTGTCGCGGAGTAGATCCAGTGGACATGTTACGTTTTTGGCGAGGAACGATGCATCAAGGTTGGGATGCTAATCATTATCGCGATTATGGTTACCAAATTATTATCGGGGCGCATGCATTACACGCCACCGGTTATGCGATGGGCGCACAGCTCGCGGGTCGCGTCGGAAGTGGTGAGGCCGAAAAAGATCAAGCCGTCATGGCTTACTTTGGCGACGGTGCTATGAGTGAAGGCGACGTCAACGAAGCCTTCGTGTTCGCAGCTTCATATCAAGCGCCGGTTGTTTTTTTCTGTCAGAACAATCAATGGGCAATCTCTGAGCCGACAAGGCGTCAGAGTCGAACCCCTCTTGCACAGCGCGCCGTTGGATTTGGAATTCCTGGCATTCGCGTAGATGGCAATGATGTAATCGCTTGCTATGAAGTTACCGAACATGCGCTACATCGTGCACGTTCGGGCCAAGGCCCGACGTTAATTGAAGCGGTTACTTATCGAATGGGTGCACATACAACCTCGGATGACCCTACTAAATACCAGCTCTTTAGCGATGTTGAACTTTGGCGAGAGCGCGATCCCATTAAGCGGCTAAAAATTTACTTACAAACCAAGGGAATTCTCAGCGCAGAGTTAGAAACTCAACTTGCCGGCGAAGCGAGTGCTCTGGCACAGCGAATGCGCGATGAGTGTCGAGAACTGCCAGATCCTAAACCTTCATCAATGTTTGATCATGTGTACGCTGACACCGATATCAATCTTGAAAAACAGCGCGCCGAAGTCGAAGCAATCCTCATCCAATCGATGGAAAATTAGTATGGCTCAACTCAGCATCGTTCATGCGATTAATCAAGGCCTGCGTCGGGCAATGGATTCTGATTCCAAAATTCTTTTGATGGGGGAAGATATCGGTAAGCTCGGTGGCGTATTTCGAGTGACCGATGGTCTACAAAAAGATTTTGGAGAAGAGCGGGTTATCGATTCCCCTTTGGCTGAATCTGGAATCGTAGGTACCGCCATTGGATTAGCGCTTTACGGTTATCGCCCAGTTGTAGAAATTCAATTTGATGGCTTTGTCTTTCCTGCCTTTGATCAGATTGTTGTCCAACTTGCGCGTATGCGATATCGCTCGGCAGGTGCACTTACGCTGCCCATCACCATACGAATGCCTTATGGTGGTGGAATCGGTTCTGTCGAACATCACAGTGAATCACCAGAGGCATACTTTGCTGCAACGCCAGGACTTCGCGTTATAACATGCGCCGATTCAAACGATGCGTATTGGATGATTCAGCAAGCCATTGCCAGTGACGACCCAGTTATTTTTCTCGAACCAAAACGCAGGTATTGGCAAAAGGGTGAGGTCAATATTGAGGCCAATATGAGCGATGCATTAAATATGTATAGCGCCAAGGTTTTAACACAAGGTTCAGATTGCACTGTTATCGGTTACGGGCCGACGGTCGCCACTTGTTTGCAAGCGGCCCGTTTTGCCGCCGATGATGGAGTAAAACTTGAAGTCATTGATTTACGCTCGCTAAGTCCGATAGATATGTCAACATTAGTGGAGTCCGTAAATAAAACTGGCCGCGCAGTCCTCGTTCATGAAGCCCCAGGTACTGGCGGAATTGGTGGAGAACTCGCTGCCCGATTGAGCCAAGCATGTTTCTATAAACTCGAGGCACCAGTAATGAGGGTGACGGGTTATGACGTTCCATATCCTCCCAGTCGAATTGAGGACGACTACTTGCCTGATGCCGAGCGTATTCTCGATGCCGTTGAGAAAAGTATGAACTACTGAGATGGCCGAATTGACTGGCTCAATCTTTGAGTTTCGACTTCCCGATGTGGGTGAGGGTTTAGAGGATGCTGAAATTGTTCAATGGAAAGTTTCGGTTGGTCAAAAAATCGATGTCAACCAAGCAATCGTCGAAATCGAAACAGCAAAAGCGTTAGTTGAACTTCCAAGTCCATTTGCTGGCACGGTACTCGAACTGCTTGCACCGCAGGGTTCCTTGGTTCGAGTAGGAGTGCCAATTATTCGAATCCAGCTGATTGCACCACTGGTGGCCGATGGAATTGCGGTCAAAGTTGTCGCTGAACGCACCGAGATTTTGGTGGGTTCAGGGCCAAGAAATGAAGAGGGGGAGCGTCGAGGGCGGGCACCGCGAAACTATGGTGAAAACTCTCCTTCACGTCCTTCACAAACATTAAATCAATCAATACTGGTTGTACCTACAGTCGCGGTTGCCCCATCAACGAATCGAATTATTGCTCTAGCTAAACCTCCGGTTCGAAAGCTTGCTAAAGATTGTGGCGTTGATCTAAATATTTTAATCGGTAGCGGACCAGAAGGCTCGATTACACGCGACGATGTTCACTTAGCTGCGAAAAATGTACTTAGCGGCGGCGATGTATTTAAAAGTAACGCTGATCCTTCCAGAGAGAGCCGCACTCCAATACACGGTGTGCAGAAAGTAATGGCCGATGCAATGGTGGCGAGTGCTTTCACTGCTCCGCACGTTACTGAATTTATTTCGGTGGACATGAGTGATGCAATGAATTTACTCGCGCAACTTCGCGCACAACCAGATTTTGCAGGTATCCGAATTTCGCCTTTAGCTCTACTTGCGCGCGCGATGTGCTTGGCGGTGCGCCAGACGCCTCAAGTAAATAGTTTCTGGGATGCGCGAGCGCAAGAAATCGTAACTAAACATTATGTGAATCTCGGAATTGCAACAGCAACTGAACGCGGATTACTAGTACCAAATATTAAAGATGCCGGCGCGCTCAACTTCAAAGATCTTGCAAAGGCGATTGAAGCTGTGATCGATGCTGCACGCAATAAACGTGCCCAGCTTAGTCAATTAAGCGGTGGCACGATGTCGATTACCAATATCGGCGTATTTGGAATCGACACTGGAACCCCCATCTTGCCACCGGGTGAATCGGCAATCATCTGTCTCGGTGCAATCGTAAATCGCCCTTGGGTTGTTGGAAGTGAAATTCTGATCCGTCAAGTGACTACGCTTTCGCTCTCTTTTGATCACCGATTAGTCGATGGCGCACAAGGTTCAAAATTTTTAGCCGATGTCGCCCAACTTCTTCGCGAGCCTTTACAACTTATCGAACAATAGGTTTAGCGCTCAACGTCCACGCCAGTTCGGCTTGCGTTTTTCTTTAAAAGCTAAAGGTCCTTCTTGCGCATCGTGGCTTTGATATACATGCTCCCAAATAGCCTTTGCCCGCTGGCCTCCATCACCAAGCACGCGCTCAATAACGTTGCCCACCATGGCTTTTCCCGCGGCGACCGATAACGGTGCGTTTGCAATAATCTGTTGCGCCATTTCTCGGGCCGTATCCATTAGCTCTTTTGCTGGAACAACTTTGTTTATGAGACCTATATCCATAGCCCTTAACGCCGAAATTGGCTGGGCAGTTAAAAGAAGTTCGAGCGCGATGCGTGGCGCAATCAGTAAAGGCAGTTGTGCCGCCCACGGTGCACCGCGACCATGCCTTGCTTCAGTAATTCCAAAAGTTGCATGGTCGGCGGCAATAACAAGATCGGCCTGTTGAACTAGATAAAAACCTCCACCAAATGCCAGACCATTGACTGCAGCAATTACCGGCTTATGAGTCTTTAAATCCGATATAAATCCATCCTCAGGAGTTGTAAGTTGTTGCTCGGACATCTCTTTTAGATCTGCTCCCGCACTAAATGCGATTTCACCGCTTCCAGTGATTATCAAAACTTTAACTTGTTCATCTTTAGTGAAACGCTCAATGGATTCTCGAATTCCACCACGAACTGCTGCGTTAAGTGCATTTCTAGCATCAGGGCGATTTATGGTTATCGTGGCGATGCCATCAACAACTTCATACAACAACTCATTATTGCTACTCATTCAGCGTCCAATCCAAGGCTTCTGGCAATGAGAATCTTTTGCACTTCACTCGTACCTTCACCGATTTCTAGAATCTTAGAGTCGCGGTAATGTCGGGCAACTGAATACTCATCCATAAATCCATAGCCACCAAAAATCTGTGTTGCTGCACGTGCATTATCCATTGCCGCTTCACTACCCACAAGTTTTGCAATTGAAGCCTGAGCCTTAAAGTTTTTCCCCGAATCCATTAAGAATGCCGCGTGGTAATAAGCCAGCCGCGCTACATGTGTTCGTGCCTGCATCTCAGCGATTTTAAAGGCAATTGATTGGTGTTGGCCAATTAATTTTCCAAATGCTTTGCGTTGTTTGGCATATCGCAAAGACTCATCAATACAGCCTTGTGCGGCGCCAACTGAAAGCGCAGCAATTGCAATTCGGCCTTCATCCAATGTCTGCAGAAAATTAGCATAACCTCGCCCACGCTCTCCTAAGAGATTCTCTGCTGGAACATGAACATTGTTAAAGGACAATGGGTGTGTATCAGAGGCATGCCAGCCGACTTTGTAATAAGCAGGTTCAACCGTAAAGCCTGGTGTTCCATTAGGAACGATAATCGTGCTGATCTCTTTTGATCCATCACTCTTTGTGCCGGTAACACACGCGACCGTGACTAATGACGTAATCGATGTACCTGAATTAGTGATGAATGTTTTAGCGCCATCAATAATCCACTCATCACTTTCTAACCGCCCCGTTGTGCGCAGGCCGCTAGCATCACTTCCGGCATCGGGCTCGGTAAGACCAAAGGCCCCTAATGACTCGCCGCTGATAAGTGGCCTTAAAAACTTCGCTTTCTGCGCTTCGCTACCAACTCTAAAAATCGGCATCGAACCCACGCCGACCGCGGCTTCTAAAGTAATGGCAACGCTCTGGTCAATGCGAGCTAACTCTTCAATGGCCAGACACAGTGACATGTAATCTCCACCCATTCCGCCAAGCTCTTCTGGAAAAGGCAGTCCAAACAAACCCATTTCAGCCATACCTTGTACCACTTCATAGGGGAAAGAGTGCTCCCGATCATGGTGAGCGGCAACGGGTGCAACAACTTCATTGGCAAAGGCACGAACTGTCTTCGCCAGAGTTTGATGCTCTGATGACAACTGGTTTAGGACTGAATCCATTATTTCTCCACCATTTCTATTAACTGTTCTTACCTACAAGAGCAATTGCAGTTTTAGAGCGAACTTTTATACCAGTCTGCAGGCCAAGCCAAGCGCTGGTCAATAGCAACGTATCAAAATCAATGCCCGTTGAAATCCCAAGACCATGCAACTGCCACACCAGATCTTCTGTAGCTAAGTTTCCAGTTGCACTCTTTGCAAATGGACATCCGCCCAAGCCGCCAATTGACGAGTCAATGGTTGTAATTCCTTCCAACATTGCTGTGAGTGTATTCGATAGTGCTTGTCCGTACGTATCGTGAAAGTGCACAGCAAGCAGCGAGCGTGAAATTCCCCGAGAATCAAAGGCATCCAATAAATCTATAACTTCACCGGGTGTTGCGGTGCCGATGGTGTCACCGATTGAAATCTCTGTGACACCATCTGCCAGTAATCTCATTGCGACATCAGCGACCTTATCGGTCGCAGTTTTTCCTTCCCACGGATCACTAAAACACATAGATATATAGCCACGAACACGGATTCCCGCATCTCGAGCCGTTCTAATGACCGGGCCAAAGATGTCGAGTGAACCCACAACGCTGTTGTTCAAATTCGCTCGTGCAAAAGATTCGGTGGCACTTGCAAATACGGCAATCTCTTGCAGGCCCGATTTTAATGCTCGATCAAGACCTTTTTGGTTTGGAACCAACGCGCTCATCCGATGTGTAGAAAGCATTGGCGCCAGTTCGACCAATAACTCATCGGCATCGGCTAAAGCAGGGACGATGTCAGGTCGAACGAAACTAGCCACTTCAATCGCTGAGATTCCAGAGTTAAGAAGCCGTTTTACTAACTCGGCCTTTACGGTAGTGGGCAGGATAACGGCCTCATTTTGCAGACCATCGCGCGGCCCAACTTCATAAACCGTGACCGACTTGGGTAATCCACTTCGATCAAACATCATCAATCACCTCAAGTAAGCGTTGCCCCACTCGCACTTTAGCCCCACTTGCAACTTTACATTCAACAACGCGGCCTGCACGTCTAGCTCGAACAATATGCTCCATCTTCATCGCCTCGATTACTACAAGAGGATCACCAATCTTTACTCGATCCCCATTTACAACATTGATGGCTATTACAACGCCGGGCATTGGACTTACTATATCTTCACTCAGTCGATCCTTGGATACTTGCCGGTCATTGACATCCTTAATCTGCCATGTACCAAAGGATTGATGATGAATCCAATATTCAGAATCAACAAGGAATGAATCAACGACAAGCTTTGACTTAGTTTGTGTCGTAACGTCAAAGCGCACTCCATCGATATAGGCGGCTATCGTTGAAATTGGGGAGCCGATAAGGCGCCACCCATCATTTGGCCACGGGCCAAATTTCATACCCTGTGTGGCAATCGTTGAATAAGAAAGCAATACCACCTCTGACGGAGCTATCCGTTTAAATTCATGATTCTCTAAATACTTCGTATCATAATGAGAATTCTTGATGTCACTGCGCATTAATAATTCAACCAAGAAATCGATGTTGGTTTTTACTCCAAGCAAAACCGTACTCGAAAGTGCATCATGAAGACGAATAAGCGCGGCAGATCGATCCTCACCCCAACAAGCAATTTTTGCCAACATAGGATCAAATGACGATGAAACCACAGTGCCGTCTGAAATGGCCGAATCCATCACAGTATGCGAAGTGTTGGGTCCAACAAATTTTCCGATAATCCCGCCCGTTGGAAGAAAACCATTAAAAGCATCTTCGGCATAGATGCGTGCCTCGATTGCGTGACCACGCAATCTCTTACTTGGTATTACATCTTTAAGTAACTCACCGGCCGCAAGACGTAATTGGCACTCCACTAAATCTAATCCTGTAATCATTTCAGTGACTCGGTGTTCAACCTGTAGCCGTGTGTTCATCTCCATAAAATAAAAAACTTCTGGAGAATCGGCATCGACAAGGAATTCAATCGTGCCTAAGTTTTGATAACCAATCGCCGAAGTCAGCGCCAACGCCGCTTCACCCATTGATTCTCGATTATCTTGGGTCAGGTGCGGCGCCGGTGCTTCTTCAATGACTTTTTGATGGCGCCTTTGCAGTGAGCACTCGCGCTCACCTAAGTGGATGCAGTTACCATGGTTATCGGCAACAACCTGAAACTCAATATGCCGTGCGCGCAAAAGATATTTCTCTACAAGCAGGCTCTCATCTCCAAAAGCGTTCTTTGCCTCTCTTTGCGCTACCGGCAGTTTTTCACGTAGCTCATTAATATCGTGGACAACATGAAGCCCCTTGCCGCCACCGCCGGCTGCCGGCTTTATTAGTAATGGAAATGTTAATTTCGCACAAGCATCGAGAAGATCCTCATGTGACATTCCTGGAGCTCCCACCCCCGGAACCACAGGTACACCCGCGTTCTTTGCATATTCTCGTGCCGAAATCTTTTCACCCATTGCAACCATTGCAGATGCAGGCGGGCCAATGAAAACCAAGCCAGCCTCTTTGCAGGCCCTTGAAAACTGCGCGTTTTCAGCCAAAAACCCATAACCAGGGTGTATCGCCTCTGCCCCGCTGGTTAGCGCTGCCGCGATTAACTGTTCAATATCTAAGTAACCTGTATGGTGCATATCTTTAAGTAAATAGCTCTCTGAAATTTGTGAAACGTGCGGGGCGTTGCGATCGGCGTGAACATAAACGCCAACTGACTCAATGCCCAGTTTTTCCAGTGTTGAGTGAATTCGGATTGCCACTTCTCCACGATTGGCAATAAGAACTTTTGAAAACACAATTACATCCGAAAGATTCCGAAAGATGTCTCACCTAACGGTGAAAGGCCAGAGACTGAAAGTGCTAACGACAAAACTCGTCGAGTATCTTGCGGGTGGATAATTCCATCGTCCCAGATTCGTGCAGTTGAAAAATAGGCACTTCCTTCCGTTTCATACTTTGCGCGAATAGGATCTTTAAATTCCTCTACTTCCTCTGGGCCCCATGTTTGGCCGCGAGCAGTAAGTTGATCGGTCTTGACCGTTGCCAGTACTGATGCAGCCTGTTCTCCACCCATCACTGAAATTCGCGCATTCGGCCACATCCAAAGAAAACGCGGATCATAGGCGCGCCCACACATAGAGTAATTTCCCGCGCCAAATGATCCGCCAATAATTACCGTAAATTTTGGGACTCTAGCGCAAGCCACCGCGTTCACCATTTTGGCACCGTGTTTTGCAATTCCATCCGTCTCATATTCTCGACCAACCATAAAGCCGGAGATATTTTGTAGAAATATTAGAGGAATTTTTCGCTGATCACAGATTTCAATAAAGTGTGCGCCTTTTTGAGCCGATTCACTAAAAAGAACGCCATTGTTTGCAATGATCCCCACTTGGTATCCATCAATATGGGCAAATCCAGTCACAAGAGTTGCGCCAAATTCGCTCTTGAACTCTAAGAAACGACTTCCGTCAACGATTCTGGCAATGACTTCACGAACATCATATGTTGTTCGAGTATCAATGGGCACGATTCCTATGAGCTCTTCATCACTGTAGAAAGGCTGCTCCATCTCTTGGTTTGGTACCAGCCAAGGTAAGCCTTTGGGTATTGTTGAAACGATTGATCGAACAATAGTTAACGCGTGACCTTCACTTTCTGCCAAGTGATCGGTTACTCCTGAAACGCGCGAGTGCATTGCGCCACCACCTAAATCTTCAGCGCTTACCTCTTCACCTGTTGCCGCTTTTACAAGTGGCGGACCCGCAAGAAATATATGACCTTGTCCGGCGACAATTACATTTTCATCACTCATCGCCGGAACATAAGCACCACCGGCCGTGCACGCACCAAGCACCGCCGATATTTGAGAAATGCCCGCAGCACTAAGTCTGGCTTGATTGAAAAATATTCGACCAAAGTGTTCACGATCTGGAAAAACCTCGTGTTGAAGAGGTAGAAATGCGCCTCCTGAATCGACCAAATAGATACACGGTAAGCGATTGGCAAAAGCGATCTCTTGAGCTCGCAGATGCTTTTTCACTGTCATTGGATAATACGTACCACCTTTTACCGTTGCATCGTTTGCAATAATCATTACTGCCCGATCGCTCACCATTCCAATGCCCGTGATTAAACCAGCGCCGGGTGCTTCATCTTCATACATTCCATGGGCAGCAAGTGGTGACAGCTCCAAAAATGGCGAACCCGGATCAAGAAGGTGAGTAACGCGATCCCTGGGAAGCAGTTTTCCGCGCCCTTGATGACGAGCACGTGTCTCTTCTGAACCACCAAGTGCGGCTTTGGACATGTGCGCAAGAAATTCATCGATGAGGGTTTGAAATGCCCCACTCTTTTCTTGAAAGCCAGTTTCGTTCGTATCAACTGTGCTAACTATCCGTGGCAAACTCATAGGCCCCCGCCGTTGTTAAGGCTTATTAACATCAACAGGATAGCGGTTTTACTACTGTAATTGGAAGACCTTCGACTTATATTACGAAACCGACGGATGTAGCTTTCTGGATTGAAAAGGTGCGACTACTTTAAAACCTTCGTATTTAGAATCTGCTTCCAAGAACTGCCCCGGTCTGTACTTTTAAAACAAAGCCAACTTGGTCTGCTCTTCCATCGGTGTAATGTCCCGCGGTATACCAAGAACCATCTGAATCAAAAGCGAATGATGTTATGCGGGTGGAGTGTGCTGCCAGAGGTGGGATATTGCCTGCCTTAGCAAAACTCTCCCCATTATTTTGAAATTGAGTTATTGCACCCGAGTCGTCTCCTATTAATCCCGAGCCGTCTAATTCATCACTACTGTCATAACCCACGGCCCTAGGAAAAGCTATTCCGCCTATCACTCTCCAAGTCATCCCGCCATCGACTGAACTCAAGCTCTTTGAATCGTAAGTTGCGCCAAAGATATGGATTAACACTAATTCTCTGCACACCGATATTTTTTGGCGCACCAGTTGGAAGTTCTATCCAAGTTTTACCACCATCTTTTGACTCATAGAGTCCATTATTTTCTGAAAAGTAATCCTTTATCGTTCCGGGTTCTCCAGCGCGAGCTAAAATCAAATGTTTAGAGTTTTTCGTATCCATTTCCAAATAAGCAAACTCGGTATGACAGGGTTTCTTACTGTCGTTTCTCTTGGGATAGCCAATCAAACCCGTAGAGGAGATATTCCACGTTTGGCCACCATCGATGGAGAGATAAAAACCCTTAAATTCAATTGCTACCCCCAACCGCAGAGATTTGTTAGGATCGACAAATAAGGTCTTTTGAAATCGAAATCCTTGGTTGCCATCTGAGCCTTTGCACTCCATTGGTTGAGATTTTGCACCAGATGAAGAAATGGTCCGCACCACTCCATAAATTCCGGTGAGTTTATTTGCCTTATCGAGACTAGGATTGGCAAAATTTAAAAGGAGTACTTATATGCAAAAATTAAGGGTTATTGGGGCCTCCTGGTGTCCAGATTGCAAACGAGCGAAGGTATTTTTGGGTCAGCACCGCATTCCATATGAGTGGGTGGACATGGAAGACAATGATGCGGCAATCGCTGAGGTTGAGCAGCTAAACGGCGGAAAGAGATCTATCCCAACTATCATTTTTCCTGA
Source organism: Actinomycetes bacterium (assembly GCA_025360085.1). GTDB lineage: Bacteria > Actinomycetota > Actinomycetes > Nanopelagicales > Nanopelagicaceae > Planktophila. Next base: position 3,569 of record JANYCW010000010.1, on the reverse strand, counting down.
TGGCAGTATTTTAGTTGAACCTTCCAATGATGAACTTGCTGATAAATTGGAAATTTCACGCTCAGCCGACAACGACTGTTACGATCTTGTAATCGCCGGCGGTGGCCCAGCCTCTCTTACAACTGCAATCTACGCAGCACGCGAGAATCTCAAGGTCTTGATTGTTGAAAAATCTGCAGTTGGTGGCCAAGCAGGAGTAACCGAGAGATTTGATAACTATCCGGGCTTTCCCGACGGAATAGGTGGAGCCGAACTTGCGGAACGTTTCGCATTACAGGCTACAAAACATGGCGTTGAAATTCTTCAAGCAGTTCGAGTAGAAACTTTCACATCTAATGACATGGGAGTTGACGTGCTCACTTCAACAAATCAAATGATTCAGGCACGTGCTCTCGTGCTTGCAACGGGATCCACATACCGAAGAACCGATGCGATTGGTGAAGATGACTTAATTGGTGCGGGAATACATTTCTGCGCAACATGTGATGGCCCCTTTTATAAAGATGCGAAAGAGTTAGTTGTACTTGGGGGTGGAAACTCCGGTTTAGAGGAGGGCTTATTCCTAACTCAATTTGCCGAGCATGTAACCGTGATTGAACGTGGAAGCACGCTTAAAGGCTCGAAACTATTACAAGAGAAAGTTCTCAACCATAAAAAGATGAGCGTTACATTTAATTGTGGAGTTAAAGAATTTACCTCCACGACTGGTGGAAAACTGCGTTCGGTAATTCTCGAGGAGCTTAATACAGGCAGGGTATATGAGCACGTGGCCGACGGCGCATTTGTGTTCATTGGTTTGGATCCAAACACCAAATGGCTGCCTTCAGGCATCGCCCTTGATGAGAGAGGGTTCATTAAGACCGACAATATGTTTCAAACCTCTATTGCGGGTGTCTTTGCCGCAGGCGACGTGCGGGCCGGTTCCACAAAACAATTGGCATCTGCCGTTGGTGAAGGTGCCGCCACGGCAATTCAAATTCGTTATTACTTAGATTCACTAAATTAAGTACTTCTCACGAATTTAAAAGCGGACTACTCTTGAGGGTATCTATTTAATAGATACTGAAAGGGAGAGAAATGGACAAAAATTCGCATGCAACTGCGTTAATTATTAAAGAGTTCAATAATGCGTTTAATAATCATGACATCGATGCGGTAATGGCCTTGATGACAGATGACTGTATCTTTGAGAATACTTACCCGGCGCCAGACGGAACGCGGCATGTGGGACAGGCTCAAGTCCGATTGGAGCTAGGTAACTTTCTAAAAAGTTCACCCCAGGCTCTCTTCGAAGAGGAGGAGTTAATTGTCTGCGATGACCGATGTGTTATTCGTTGGAGATACTCTTGGGGAGACGGCCATGTTAGAGGGGTTGATGTAATGCGTGTACGGGACAAGAAAGTAAGCGAAAAATTTTCCTACGTTAAAGGTTAAGTGTTTGCTTTAATTCGTGTTCGATAAAATTTATCAGAAGGAGATTTGTATGGAGCTTGATGGAGTTGCGGTTGCACCGAATAACCATAAAGTCATTTTCGAAAATGATTATGTCAGAGTGCTTGAAACGACCATTGCAGCAGGTGAGACGACACCCTTGCATACCCATCTCAGACCAACCCTTTTATACGTACTTTCTGGATCACATTTCATCCGCCGTGATGAAAACGGTGAAACCATGCGTGATACCCGAGCAGAGCCTGACGCAGTCCAGCCCAAAGTTCTTTTTGTCGACTCGACACCTAAACATACGATTGAAAACACCGATAACCACGACTTGGTAGTAATTGGGGTTGAGCTCAAGAATATTCAAATCAATTAACAGCTACAAACACCAAAATACAAGTTCGACCCCTCAAGTGAAAGGCGAGAGAGGTCGAACAGTGCGCGCGAAGAGATTCGAACTCCCAACCTTCTGATCCGTAGGTAGTCCCTTGGGTCAATTCGTCATTGTTACAAGTCTATTTTACACGAGAAACTCTTAAGAATGTGTCACTGTTTATCAGGGTGTTTCATTTGAGTGGCTGATTCGGTGGCTGACTTGCAGGTTAGTAGATAAGTATCGATCATTAGATAGAACCTCCAATAATGTGCCAAATACCCAAGTGGGTTGGATGGGGTGGGCGAAGTCGCAGGCCAAGGTTGCGATTAGGGATATTGAAACGCCTTCGCTAGACGCTTCGGCATAGAACAAACGAAGCCGAAGTCCACAAAAATAAACTTTAGAAATACTGAAAAACTATTAGTACTAATCCAAAGTGCTTCATATGACTACCCTATTCGAACATAATTCTGACTAGTAGCTCGTTTGTATCTGCAATGTACATATATTTGTAACAATAGATTAAACGACCAACATTCGTGATTTAGCCCGATTTCTTTAACGGCTCCAAGTTAAGAAACTAGAAGTTACTGGACAAACAAGAATTTCTCGGCAGAAGTTACCAGGAGTCAATGCGTGCGACGAGCCTTGAGCACCCACCCAGCCCCAGGTATTCATCCCTACAAATTGACCTGCATTGTTAACCAACGGGCCGCCACTATTACCAGAATCAACTGCTGCATCTGTTACAACAGAATCCGAATCAATATTTGAAACTATTCCGATGGAAACTGAACCTTCTAGACCATATGGGTTACCAAAAGCCACGACGGTATCTCCCCGAGAAGGCTTTGTTTGTGCAGGAGCTAAAGTTGACACTGTTCCGATTGTATAAATCAAAGCCACGTCATTTATTGAATCCCAATTTCTAACGATTCCGCCTAAATTTCTATTATTTTGCGTAACTGAAATACTTGTTCCAAGGCAATTTTTAACGACGTGATAGTTGGTTGCTACAACTCCTAAATAACCTTTTGCTTTTGAGTCCGCACTAAGAGTCACAAGAATTCCAAATCCAGAACCGATTGAAGTTCCACAAGTAATCAGATAAAGCGCTGGGTCAACTATTTTTCCAAGAGAGTCTATGAGCGCTTTGGTGTTTGTTCCATCCTCTCCTTTAGGACCTACAGGTCCCTGCGCCCCAACTGAACCTGGAAAACCCTGAGGCCCCATTTCACCCTCAGGGCCTTCAACTCCAGTGACTGCACCTAAGTCCAACGGAATTGTTCCTGAAGGACAACTCAACTTGTTTGGAAATGTAACAGCCTTAGTAGTTTTGTTTGCACAGAGTAAGTAACCATTTGCTGCTGTATTGTCAGAAACATAGTTTGAAATAGCAAATGCCGAACCACTGAAAAGAATCGCACCCATAACAAATCCAATTATGAAACTATTCCGACTCTTAAGAGCGACTGGTCGGCATATTTTCATTTAGTAATGGTATCCCTGCCACCCCTGAAAGGAAAGAATGTGAACTCGGCTGATGCCCAGACAACGGTCTGGGCATTCCAAAGTCACTTACTCTGCATAAAAATTTTGAATTAATAGCTTTTACTTTGAAATAGGGATTACCCATTACCCACTACTTTGCATCATCATGTGACATTTTAACGAACCAGGCAGCAACTGAGGCTGTTATAACGCCAACTAATGAGATTCCCATAATCATGAGAAGAACGGCTAAGAATCGTCC
>JANYCW010000030.1 GCA_025360085.1 Actinomycetes bacterium | reverse complement strand
TGGCAAAGCCAAAGAGGCCCAACCCTTTGCAGGATTGAGCCTCTTAAGTGGTGAACTATTAACGGGGTACTTCGACCTCATCCAGACGAACGGCTTCACCGGATCCTGCTTGATCAAATGGAGTGAAGTCATATTCATCGTAGGCTGCATAAACTGCGGCCTTTGCCTCTTCCGTTGGCTCAACACGAATGTTGCGATAACGGGCAAGACCAGTACCGGCAGGAATCAACTTACCGATGATGACGTTCTCCTTCAGACCGAGCAATGGGTCGCTCTTCTCTGAAAGTGCAGCATCTGTTAATACGCGAGTTGTCTCCTGAAAGGATGCAGCTGATAACCATGACTCAGTTGCAAGTGATGCCTTAGTGATACCCATGAGCTCTGGACGTCCTGAGGCAGCTTTTCCACCGGAAGTAACTACGCGACGATTTTCATTTTCAAAGCGACCGCGCTCAACGAGTTCGCCTGGAAGTAGATCGGCATCTCCGGCTTCAAGCACAGTGATGCGCTTTAGCATTTGACGAACGATTACTTCGATGTGCTTATCGTGAATGCCTACGCCCTGTGAGCGATAAACAGATTGAATCTCATTTACCAAGTGAACTTGTGTCGCACGTGGTCCAAGGATTCGAAGAACTTGCTTTGGATCGATTGCGCCAACGACCATCTTCTGGCCAACATCAACGCGTGCACCCTCTTCTACGAGTAGCTTCTGACGACGAGTGATTGGGTAAGCAACCTCTTCGCCACCGTCATCAGGTGTAACGATAATTTTTTTGCCCTTTGCATCTTCGCGGAATGAAACAACGCCTGCAGTCTCTGCAATCGGTGCAACACCCTTTGGAGTACGAGCCTCGAAAAGCTCGACGATTCGTGGAAGTCCGTGCGTAATGTCATCTCCAGCAACACCACCGGTGTGGAAGGTACGCATTGTTAACTGCGTTCCAGGCTCACCAATTGATTGTGCAGCAATGATTCCAACGGCTTCTCCGACTGCGACAAGTTGACCAGCAGCAAGGGAACGGCCGTAACAAGCTGCGCACTGTCCGACCTTGCTATCGCAGGTTAGAACTGAGCGAATCTTGACTTCATCAACGCCTGCAGCAACGAGTTCATCGATGTTGCGATCTCCTAAGTCAATACCGGCCTTGGCAATAACAACGCCATCGACCTCGACATCATCGGCTAATGTGCGGCCGAAGACTGAGGTCTCAACGTGGTCAAACTTAACGAGACCACCTGATTCTTGGCGAACACCAATCTGTAGAACAAGACCGCGATCAGTGCCGCAATCCTCTTCGCGGATGATTACATCTTGTGCAACATCGCACAGACGTCGGGTTAAGTAACCTGAGTCAGCGGTACGAAGTGCGGTATCTGCAAGACCTTTACGAGCACCGTGAGTAGAAATAAAGTACTCAAGAACTGAAAGTCCTTCGCGGAAGTTAGATTTAATGGGGCGTGGAATAATTTCACCCTTTGGATTTGCTACTAGTCCACGCATACCTGCAATCTGACGGATCTGCATCATGTTTCCACGAGCACCAGAAAAGACCATCATCCAGACTGGGTTAACGCGAGGGAAGTTTTCTTCCATCTCTTTACCCACTTCAGCTGTTGCCTTAGTCCAGATTTCGATTAACTCTTGACGACGCTCATCGTCTGTGATGAGTCCCTTTTCATACTGCGATTGAACCTTGTCGGCCTTTGTTTCATAGCTCTCAAGGATCTCTTTCTTACGTGGAGGTGTCACAACATCTTCGATACCGATTGTGATTCCGGCACGAGTTGCCCAATGGAAGCCAAGTGACTTCAGAGCATCTAGTGTCTGTGCAACGATAACCTTCGGATAGAACTCAGCCAAACGATCTACGATTTCACCAAGTTGCTTCTTGGTAACATCTAAATCAACGAATGCGAAATCCTCAGGAAGTGCTTCATTAAATAAGGCACGACCAAGCGTGGTTTCAATTGTCTGCGTTGAGTTATCAAGACGAATCTTGATCATTGCCTGCAATGAGACTGAGTGCTGATCGTGAGCCATGATTGCCTCTGCGATCGAGCTAAATGCACGTCCCTCACCGAGCTCGCCTTCGCGGCTCATTGTTAAGTGATACAGACCAAGGACCATGTCCTGCGTAGGAGAAGTAATTGGACGACCATTAGCAGGAGAGAGGATGTTATTGGATGACAACATCAAGATACGTGCTTCGGCCTGGGCTTCAGCAGATAGCGGCAAGTGAACTGCCATCTGGTCACCGTCGAAGTCAGCATTAAATGCGGTACACACGAGAGGGTGAATCTGAATCGCTTTACCTTCAACTAATTGAGGTTCGAATGCCTGGATTCCCAAACGGTGAAGCGTAGGTGCGCGGTTAAGTAGCACTGGATGCTCGGCGATAACTTCTTCCAAAACATCCCATACGACTGGACGTGCGCGCTCAACCATACGCTTTGCAGATTTAATATTCTGAGCGTGATTGAGATCAACAAGGCGCTTCATTACAAATGGCTTGAAGAGCTCGAGCGCCATCTGCTTTGGAAGACCGCACTGATGAAGCTTGAGCTGTGGACCGACAACGATTACTGAACGGCCAGAATAATCAACGCGCTTTCCGAGCAAGTTCTGACGGAAACGTCCCTGCTTACCCTTGAGCATGTCAGAGAGTGATTTAAGGGCGCGGTTACCGGGACCAGTAACTGGACGACCACGACGACCGTTATCGAATAACGCATCTACGGCTTCCTGCAGCATACGCTTTTCATTGTTGACGATAATCTCAGGTGCACCGAGATCTGCAAGACGCTTCAAACGGTTGTTACGGTTGATAACGCGACGGTATAGATCATTTAGATCAGAAGTCGCAAAACGACCACCATCGAGTTGAACCATGGGGCGCAGATCAGGTGGAATAACCGGAACACAATCAAGAACCATTGAAGCTGGCTTATTGCTTGTTGTAAGGAATGCGTTAACTACCTTTAACCGCTTAATAGCGCGAGTCTTCTTAGCACCCTTACCGTTTTCGGAAAGGTCGGTAAGCATCTTGTGCTCAGTTGCAAGATCAAAAGTCTCTAAGCGATGCTTAATTGCAGCAGCGCCCATGTCACCCTTGAAGTACATACCGTAGCGATCGCGCATTTCGCGGTAAAGATTTTCATCGCCTTCAAGATCTTGAACCTTCAAGTTCTTAAAGCGAGTCCAGACACTCTCCATGCGCTCGAGTTCCTTCTCGGACTTCTCACGAATTGATTTGAGCTCACGCTCTGCAGCCTCACGTACCTTGCGCTTGACGTCAGACTTAGCATCCTCTGCTTCAAGCTCTTCGGTGTCGGCTTCGAGTTTCTTGGTACGAATATCGAGATCATTATCTCGGCGAGTTTCAATCTTCTTTCGATCATTCGCTAACTTCTTTTCAAGCATTGGCAAATCTTCTTCACGAGCTTCGGCATCAACTTCGGTGATCATATACGCGGCAAAGTAGATAACCTTTTCAAGATCCTTTGGAGCAAGATCTAGTAGGTAGCCAAGGCGAGATGGAACTCCCTTGAAGTACCAGATGTGTGTAACAGGAGCGGCAAGCTCGATGTGACCCATCCGTTCACGACGCACTTTTGCGCGAGTTACTTCAACTCCACAACGCTCGCAGATAATTCCCTTAAATCGAACGCGCTTGTACTTACCGCAATAACACTCCCAGTCACGAGTTGGACCAAAAATCTTCTCATCGAAGAGTCCATCCTTCTCTGGCTTGAGTGTGCGGTAGTTGATCGTCTCAGGCTTCTTAACTTCGCCAAAAGACCAATCGCGAATATTGTCAGCCGATGCAAGGCCGATACGTAATTCATCAAAGAAGTTCACATCTAACATAGTTATCTTCCCTCTCAGATTTCTTCAACGCTGCTTGGCTCAACTCGTGACAAGTTGATACCTAGCTCTTCGGCGGCACGGAATACTTCTTCATCGGTATCTCGAAGTTCAATCGCCACACCTTCTGAAGAGAGCACTTCAACATTGAGACATAGTGATTGCATTTCCTTAATAAGCACCTTAAATGATTCTGGGATGCCCGGTTCTGGAATGTTTTCACCCTTGACGATGGCTTCGTAGACTTTAACGCGACCAAGAACGTCATCAGATTTAATAGTAAGAAGTTCTTGAAGTGTGTAAGCAGCACCGTAGGCCTCAAGTGCCCACACTTCCATTTCACCAAATCGCTGACCACCGAACTGAGCTTTTCCACCCAGTGGCTGTTGCGTGATCATTGAGTATGGACCCGTAGAACGTGCGTGAATTTTGTCATCCACCAAGTGGTGAAGTTTTAAGATGTACATATACCCGACGGAAATCGGTGTTGGATAAGGTTCACCTGAACGACCATCAAATAACTTAGCTTTACCGGAGCGACCAATTAATTGATTGCCATCACGGTTTGGCAAAGTACTTGAGAGGAGACCAGAGATCTCATCTTCTAGGGCGCCATCGAATACCGGTGTCGCAAATTTCGTTCCTGGAGCGCCTTTTTCAGCACCGATTGCGCGCATGTGCTTCTGCCACGCTTCATCGGCACCAGATAAGTCCCAACCAGTTTTTGCTACCCAACCTAAGTGCATTTCAAGAACCTGTCCGACGTTCATACGTCCAGGTACACCTAGTGGGTTAAGAACTACATCTACGGGAGTTCCATCTTCAAGGAATGGCATATCTTCAACTGGAAGAATCTTGGAGATGACTCCCTTGTTGCCGTGGCGACCTGCGAGCTTGTCACCATCTTGAATCTTGCGCTTTTGTGCAACGTAGACGCGAACTAGTTGGTTAACGCCTGCGGCAAGCTCAAAACCCTCTTCTGATTCAAAGATCTTTACGCCAATAACCTTGCCTGATTCACCGTGTGGAACCTTGAGTGAGGTATCGCGAACTTCGCGAGCTTTTTCACCAAAGATTGCGCGAAGTAAACGCTCTTCTGGAGTTAATTCGGTTTCACCCTTGGGTGTTACTTTTCCGACCAAGATGTCGCCCGGAACAACGTCGGCGCCAACACGGATGATTCCGCGCTCATCAAGATCTGAAAGAACTTCCTCTGATACGTTCGGGATATCGCGAGTGATCTCTTCTGCGCCAAGTTTGGTATCGCGCGCATCAACTTCGTACTCTTCAATGTGAATCGACGTTAAGACATCGTCTTGAACTAAACGCTGCGACAAGATGATTGCATCTTCGTAGTTGTGACCCTCCCATGACATAAATGCCACGAGTAAGTTTTTACCAAGTGCCATTTCACCCATATCGGTGCAAGGACCATCGGCGATGACTGAGCCAATTTCTAAGCGCTGACCCTCAGAGACCACAACCTTTTGGTTATAGGAGGTTCCTTGGTTTGAGCGGGTGAACTTATGAAGTGCATAGGTTTGGTACGTTGAATCATCGGCCATTACTTTAACTTCTTCGGCAGATACTTCAGTAACAACGCCTGCTTTAGTGGCTGTAACTACATCACCTGTATCAACGGCTGCACGGAACTCCATACCAGTACCGATCAATGGTGCCTCTGCACGCATCAATGGAACTGACTGGCGCATCATGTTCGAGCCCATCAACGCGCGGTTAGCATCATCGTGCTCAAGAAATGGAATCATCGCAGTTGCAACAGAAACCATCTGGCGCGGAGAAACATCCATGTAATCAACTTCTTCAGCTGGAATGTATTCAACTTCACCACCACGACGACGCACAAGTACGCGTGCTTCGGCAAAGTGATTGTCATCGGTTAATGGTGCATTTGCCTGAGCAATAATGTGCTCGTCTTCTTCATCGGCAGTTAAGTAATCAACTTGATCTGAGACGCGACCCTTTGAGACCTTGCGGTAAGGAGTCTCAATAAATCCAAATGCGGTTACGCGACCATAGGTTGCAAGCGAACCAATAAGACCAATGTTTGGTCCTTCAGGAGTTTCGATTGGGCACATGCGTCCGTAGTGAGATGGGTGAACGTCGCGAACTTCAAAGCCCGCGCGATCACGTGATAAACCACCAGGCCCAAGCGCTGAAAGGCGTCGCTTGTGGGTTAGTCCAGAAAGTGGATTTGTTTGATCCATGAACTGCGACAACTGCGAAGTTCCGAAGAACTCTTTAATCGACGCAACAACTGGACGGATATTAATCAAAGTTTGTGGCGTAATTGCCTCAACATCTTGAGTAGTCATACGTTCGCGAACCACGCGCTCCATACGAGATAGGCCGATGCGGACTTGGTTTTGAATGAGCTCACCGACCGTGCGCAAACGACGGTTACCGAAGTGATCGATATCGTCTTTTTCTACTCGTACTTCGCGGCCGTACTCCATCAAAAGATCGCCGCGGTGCAGCGCAACTAAGTAGCGCAAAGTCGCAACAATGTCAGAGATGGTAAGAAGTGAGGCTTTTAGTTCTAAATCCAAACCAAGCTTCTTATTAACCTTAAAGCGACCAACCTTCGCCAAGTCATAACGCTTTGGATTGAAGTAAAGGTTTTCAATTAAGTTCTGCGCAGCTTCCTTTGTTGGAGGCTCGCCTGGGCGTAGCTTGCGATAGATATCTAGCAGAGCCTCATCCTGAGTTTTAACGGTATCTTTTTCAAGAGTTGCACGGATTGATTCGAAATCACCAAACTCTTCAAGAATCTGTTCTTCGCTCCAACCGAGTGCCTTTAAGAAAACCGTGACCGATTGTTTGCGCTTACGATCGATTCGAACGCCAACGAGATCTTTCTTATCTACTTCGAATTCGAGCCAAGCACCACGGCTTGGAATTACTTTTGCTGTATAGACATCCTTGTCAGATGTTTTTTCGATGGTTCGTTCAAAATAAACTCCAGGAGAGCGAACAATTTGAGAGACAACAACGCGCTCGGTTCCGTTAATTACAAATGTACCGCGAGCAGTCATGACTGGAAAATCACCCATGAATACGGTTTGAGATTTAATTTCACCCGTGATGTTATTTGTAAACTCTGCAGTCACATACAGTGGCTGCGAATATGTCATGTCGCGTTCTTTGCAATCACCGATTGAATACTTAGGCGGCTCAAAGCGGTGGTCGCGGAAGGTAAGACTCATAGTTCCTTGGAAATCTTCGATTGGAGAAATCTCTTCGAAGATTTCTTCAAGGCCTGACGTTGATGGAATCTCGCCGCGATTTAATGAATCGACGGCTGCAATCCGTGTTCGCCATGCCTCATTGCCCAATAACCAATCAACACTTTCAATTTGCAGCGCTAACAAGTTTGGAACTTCAAGAGGTTCACGGATCTTTGCGAATGAAATTCGGCGAGGAGCTACTGATATTTTTTTAGACGCGGCCAAGAGATGTCCTTCCAGACAATAATGCGGGAACGCACAACAATAAGGTCTCAGCCGCTATATGCCCTGACCATTAGTTTTTTGTGCGAGAGTGAAGAATATCGCTCCGACCCCTACCCTGTCCACCTGAAGACTTATACATCTAATTGTGGGAATTGTCAGGTAGTTTGCCAAAAATGTGCATGGTCAAGCCTGTTCTAAATCCCAAATGTTCTCTCCCCGAAGTACGGCATCGGCTCCACCATCTATATATATTGTCTGCCCGGTGACGTGGGTGTTTTCAGGGCTGGTAAGCCAGAGCAGTAGTAAGGCGACGTTGCGTGCATCTAAATATCCGTGAAGCGGCATGGGAATCAATACATCTAGAGCATCTCGCCCCTTTTGAGTGGCGATCATGCCGGCGATCATAGGAGTGTTAACGATGCCCGGGCCAACCGCGTTGAGCGCAATTCCGGCTCCGGCCCAGGAGGGTTTTATTGATTCACGGCGAACCCATCGGCTCAAAGCTCTCTTTGTAGATCCATAAATTAAATGCTGGCCTCCCCCACCGGTATCAACTAAACCTTGTGCAATTTCTAGAGCTCTAATCTCGTCATCAGAACAGATCGCTTCAGTTAAATCCGAACTAAGTGCCATGAGTGAGGCCACTGAGCTCATGACCGCTACCCGCGGATCTTTTGCTTTAGCCAATGTGGGAAGAAGTTCATTGAGAAACTGCGTTACTCCGAAATAGTTAACGGAGACTGTCTGTGCAGTTGGGTGCAGTAGACCTGCACAGGCAATTACCGCATCGATTTTCCCATTGGATAATTCAATAGATTTTCTTGCCGCTTCAAGTCGACCCTCTGGTGTACTCAGATCTACTTCAATGTCCGCGTTCTTTAAATCAACACCAATCACATGGTGCCCTGCAGCTATCAATAACTGTGAAGTCGCAGCAGCAATTCCTGATGCGCTACCAGTGACAACATATATACGTGCCATAATCTCTGCTCTCCCTCACAATACCCAGCAATCAATTTAGTACTGGTTTTCTCACCCAGGTCACAATTGTAATTAATTCGACCAATGCCTTATGAGGGTTAACACTCATGATTTCGAGTTTTACTTTTCCCTATTGACAACGTATCTACACAGGACTATAAATTGCATATCTAAACTATTTAAGTCTTTGATTTAAACAGTTTAGATTCGGATTAATAAACAGTCCTATTGCAATAGCGATATTGGAATAACAGAAAGACGATATGGGGATTGGAAAACAGATAATTCGAGTCGGACAACGCGTAACGGGCTTAACTTAGGAAACTGAGTTAAATATTTTTTAAAGTAATTCGTCAGCTTTTTGGAACTTGGTTATATCCCCCGTTAAATGAAGTTACGGCAAAACAAAGGCCTTCGAACTTTTGGTTCGAAGGCCTTTGTATGTAATACGAAATTACTTGATGGTGACGGTTGCGCCAGCTGCCTCGAGGGCCGCCTTTGCCTTATCAGCTGTCTCTTTGTTTACCTTGTCCAAGAGAACAGTTGGGCAGGCATCAACTAGATCTTTGGCCTCTTTCAAGCCAAGGCTTGAGTTTAATCCGCGAACTTCCTTGATAACTGCAATCTTTGCTGAGCCAGCTGATTCAAGAACCACTGAGAACTCATCTTGTACTGCTTCAGCACCGGCAGCTGCGCCACCTGCTGCTGCAGCTGCGACTGGTGCCGCTGCTGTAACGTCGAACTCAGTTTCAAATGACTTAACGAACTCTGAGAGCTCGACCAATGTCATTTCTTTGAACTGTGCCAATAGGTCTTCTGTATTGAGCTTTGCCATATTCGTTATTCCTTCTCTTCTGATTCTGGGTTTAATTCTTCTGTTACTTCTTCAGAGACAACGTCCGCAGTCACAGCTTGAGCTGGAACCTCTGCCACGGCATCGATTGCCACTGGCTCGGACGCGCTTTCTAGCTTGATACGGAGAGCATCGAATACCCGAGCTGCCTTAGCAAGCGATCCCTTCATAGCACCAGCAAGCTTTGCAAGTAGAACCTCTCGAGATTCAAGATTTGCAAGTTGCATGATTTCTTCTTTAGAGACTGCTTTGCCTTCATAGATTCCGCCCTTGATTACAAGGAATGGATTCTCTTTTGCAAAATCGCGCAGGCTCTTTGCTGCATCGATTGCATCTCCCTTAATAAATGCAACTGCAGATGGTCCGATAAGTAGATCGGGTGAGAGATCAACGCCGGCATCCTTTGCTGCAATCTTTGTAAGAGTGTTCTTGACTACTGAGTACTTAGTTTTATCACCAAGTGCACGTCGTAACTGCTTCATCGAGCCCACGGAAAGACCGCGATACTCGGTGAGGATTGTTGCTGTTGCCGTACGGAAATCTTCCGTCAGCTCTGCAACTGCTTTTTCTTTATCTGGGCGAGCCATTCGGTTCACCTTTCCTGGTTCTTAGCGACCTTAAGGAAAATAAAAAATCCGTGACGCGTAAGCGTGCACGGATTAATGTGAACACCTACGCGGGTTGAGATCTCCTCATTTAATGAATCTTCCTTGCGGTTGATTCAGACCTGCGGTCTTTGGTTATGGCGTAATGCTACGGGCGAGCAGCCTTTGAGGTCAAATTGCCTCTTATTTCGGGGAGCGGCGAACAAGCAATGTGGAGCCCATAATTGAGAAGACCACAGCAAGAAGAACACCCGTGTACTGAGAACGGGTTAGCGCACCTTCCGCATACGCCAAGCTTCCGAGTACGAAAGAAAATTCACCTATCTGGCTGACTCCTACCGCGAATTGAAAAGGTTTAACGTTTAATTGGCCCGCTTTAGCAAGGAGTGCAGTTGGTACTGATTTCAAAATCACCATCATCGCAATAAGTAGAAGTGCAAAAGGCCAAGAACGTGCAATCTGTTGAGGTTCGATTAATGATCCGATGACAACAAAAAATAGAACCGCAAATAAGTCCCTAAAAGGTAAAATTGCTTTTCGAACCTCTTCGGTATCTTTACTTTGATTAATAGCAAGACCCGCTACGAATCCAGCAAGTGCCATAGGTATTCCAAAAACGACAGTTCCCATTGCGGCTAGCACTAGACCAATTGAAACCGAATAAATTAAGAAAAGATCTTTTTCCCATCGAACTAATTTAAGTAAACCAGGCAAAAGTTTGGATGCGACAAAAGCAAGCAAGCCAAAACCAAATAGACCGCCAATTGCAATCGGGAGTGGCTTATCACTGGCTCCAAAGAAAGTCAGAATCACGGCTGCAACTGTTACTCCAACTACATCTTGCACAACTGACCAGCCAAGTAGTGCGTCTTCAGTTGAAGTATCGGTAGTGCGCCGCGGACTTCTGGTGATATTCACAATCACAACACTTGATGACATAGCTATTGAAAGTGCCAGCAAAAGTGCACCTAACATTGGGATGCCAAGCCAAAGAAAAATAGGAGTTCCTATTGCTAATCCAATTGCGACCTGTGTTGGCACTCCCCACACAAGTGCCCTTTGTTCACGACTGATTCGGCGTAAGTCTATTTCGATTCCAACTTCAAATAACAGAAGAACTACACCAATATCTGCAAGTAGAGATAACTGATTCCTGTCTGCGACAAATCCAGGAGTGAATGGTGAAACTAGCAAGCCAGTTAATAGATAGCCGATAACTGAAGGCAATCCCAATTTACGGGCTGCAAAACCCATAGTTGCAGCTGCTGTTAGAACAACTCCAACATCAAGGACTAAAGGCGCAGTCTCAACTATCGATGCCATGGGATTAGTTTAGGCAGCAATAAGCTTTTCATGCACATAGAAAAAGACCTCGGTAAATTCACCAAGGTCTTTTTCTATGAAGAATTAGTTTGTTGCTGGCTCGCGAACGAGGTTTGGATCAACTGCGATTCCAGGTCCCATCGTGGTTGAAATAACTGCCTTTTGAATATAGCGGCCCTTTGATGAATTGGGCTTGGCGCGCAGTACTTCTTCCATTGCCGCTGCATAGTTTTCAGCA
>JANYCW010000002.1 GCA_025360085.1 Actinomycetes bacterium | reverse complement strand
GTTGGCCATTGGCCGGGCTCTGATGGCACGGCCTAAAGTCCTACTCCTTGACGAGCCATCGATGGGTCTTGCTCCCCAGATGATCGCCAATATCTTTCGCATCATCACCGAGATCAATAAAACAGGTGTCACAATTTTGCTCGTTGAGCAAAATGCCCAGCAGGCCTTACAAAGAGCCCACCGCGCCTACATCCTTGAGACAGGAAACGTTGTGAAAGAGGCAGCCGCTGCCGATCTACTCAATGATCCTGCGGTGCGCGAGGCTTATTTAGGAACCGGGGCGCACTCGTAATTTCTTTTAACGCTCAGCCAGAATTAAACATGTAAGTCGCGCGGTACAGGTTCTCTCTCCAGCATCGTTGGTAAGGACAATCTCCCAACTACATAAAGTCTTGCCCAATGAGATAGCCGTAGCCGTGCCAGTTATCAGTCCGCTTGTTGCCGATTTGTGATGCGTTGCATTTATCTCTATTCCAACTACTTTTCGTTTTGCGCCAGCGTGCATCCAACTACCGAATGAACCAAGAGTTTCGGCTAGGACAACGTTTGCGCCCCCATGCAAAATTCCTAGTGGCTGCGTGTTACCTTCAACAGGCATTGTTCCGACTAGTCGACCTGGCTCAGCAAGAATAATTTTAATTCCCATTTTCGTATCTAGGGCACCTTCGCCGCGCTCATGATAAATTTTAAGCAACTCTTGATTGTTCATGCCACGTATTCTAGCGTTCAATCTAAGATGAGCACATGCACAAACGCCTATTACTCATTGATGGGCACTCGATGGCTTACCGGGCTTTTTTCGCCCTTCCACCCGAAAACTTCACCACAGCATCTGGCCAGCACACTAATGCAATATATGGCTTTGCCACGATGCTGTTGTCATTGCTTTCAAGTGAAAAACCAACGCATGTTGCCGTGGCCTTTGACGTTTCGCGAAAAACCTTTCGATCAGAAATCTTTCCCGAGTACAAAGCCAATAGAACGAAAACTCCCGATGAATTTCGCTCACAAATGTCTTACTTACATGAGTTAGTAGATTCTTTTGGAATCACGAGTTTTGAAGTAGCGGGCTATGAGGCCGATGACATCCTTGCGACAATTGCCAAACGCGCAGAGAGCGAAGGCGCCGAAGTTCTCATCTGTACGGGTGATCGCGACTCATTTCAGTTAGTCAACGATAAGACCACAATTCTCTATCCAAAGCGAGGCGTCAGTGATTTGGCGCGCATGACTCCATTGTCGGTTCACGAAAAGTATGGGATGACCCCCGCGCAGTATCCAGATTTTGCCGCTCTGCGTGGAGACCCGAGTGATAATCTGCCATCAGTTCCAGGTGTCGGTGAAAAGACGGCAGCTAAGTGGATTATCGAATATGGCTCGTTAAAAGAGTTAATCGCCAATATCGAAACAGTACCCGGCAAAGTTGGCCAATCACTTCGGGAGTGCATTGAAAGTGTGCGTCTCAATAGTGAGTTAACAAAGTTAGTTGTGGATGTACCCATCGAACTAGTTATCGACGAGTTGGCTTGGGTTGGAGTGGATGAAAACAAAACTAACCCCCTCTTTGACCTTCTCGAATTTAAATCGCTCAAAACTCGTTTGACACCATTTCTAGTAAGGGCAAGCAATCCAATTGTGGCCGTAACCGAACCCATGCTCTTTGCCGATCAGATGAGCGAGGGAGTATTAACTCCACAAGAGCTAGATGCAAAGATTGCGCTTCATAGTGGGACGATTGCAGTGGCATTTTCTCTCATTGACGAAAAACTCCACCGGTATGCGGTTAGATTCTCAACCGATGAAGTCTATTTAGTCCATGCATCTACCATGGGGGAGTGGGCGACTAACCCACGCATTAAAAAGATTGCACATGATGCTAAATCCTTGGCCAGAACAAATTTATTTTTAGGCATCGAGTTTGATACGGCCATTGCTGCCTACTTAATAAATCCAGGAGTTCGCGCGCAAGAACTAACGGATATACAAGAGCGCTGGGGAGATGGCTCTGTCATTAGTACTTCTTCACCAGAGCAAGAGTTACTGACGTCAGCTAGATCCCTTTTCTTTCTGAGAGATTCACTTACGCGCGAATTAAAGGAACGAGGCTTAATCAATCTCTTTGTAACCCTCGAACTCCCGATTGCAGAGCTTTTGGCACGAATGGAAAATATAGGGATTGCAGTAAATCGGAAAGAGCTCGAACGTTTGCAGGCTTTTTTTCAAGGCGAAGTGGCAGATCAGACTAAGGCCGCTCACGAATGTGTTGGTCATGAATTCAACGTTGCCTCTCCTAAGCAGTTACAGGTTGTCCTTTTCGAAGAGTTAGCTCTTCCCAAAACTAAGAAGATAAAAACGGGTTATACGACCGATGCTGAGAGTCTGGAGTGGCTCCATCAAAAAAGTGGTCACCCGCTTTTGACCCACTTGCTTCGAATACGTGAGACCAAAAAATTGGCAACGACTATTGAAGGCCTGATCGCTGAAATCGCTAAAGATGGACGGATCCATACGCACTTTGGCCAGACCGTGACCTCCACTGGCCGTCTTTCTTCGATTGCTCCCAATCTACAAAACATCCCCGTGCGTACCGAAGAGGGGCGCAGTATCAGGGATGCCTTCATCGCAGGTAAAGGGTATGTGAGTTTATTGACCGCCGATTACAGTCAAATTGAAATGCGCATCATGGCTCACTTATCTAAGGATGCGAAGTTGTTGAGCGCATTTGAATCAGGGGAGGATTTGCATGCAACAATCGCCGCGGTAATTTTTGGCGTCAAGGCCCATGATGTCGATTCAGAGATGCGCCGGCAGATTAAAGCGATGTCATACGGGCTGGCTTATGGTCTTTCTTCATATGGTTTATCGGCACAGTTAGATATATCTCCTGCCGAGGCACAAGGGTTAATGGATACCTATTTTCAACGCTTTGGCGGCATACGCGACTACTTAAAAACGGTAGTAGAAGAGGCTCGAAAGACCGGTTATACCGAAACTATTCTAGGTCGCCGGCGCTATTTACCAGATTTAATGAGTGATAACCGTGCGCGCCGCGACGTTGCCGAACGAATGGCACTTAATGCGCCCATTCAAGGTTCGGCGGCCGACATTATTAAATTAGCAATGTTAAAGGTAGAGAATGCAATCGAAGTTCAAAAACTAAAGTCGAGGTTGTTATTACAAATTCACGACGAGTTAATTTTTGAAGTCGTCAAGGGTGAAGAGGTTGAGATGACCGAACTTGTAAAGCGTGAGATGGGTTCAGCGTATCCACTTAAAGCACCACTTGATGTGAGTGCAGGTTTAGGCCTCACGTGGAACCAAGCCGCGCATTAAGTAATTGTAGGAGAGTTATCTTCCATTGCTTTTAGATCTTCTTCATCGGTTGGAATTCGATTTGCTGCACTCAGTCGCTTCTTACCGATAGTAAGTACCAAGTTTCCGAGTCCAATTGAAATAGTAGTTAGTGCTAAACAAAACTGTGGCGAAACCGATTCCGATAGAAGACCACCAACAGCGGCCCCCAGCGACATGACACTCCCTTCTACTGTCCAGAGCCAAGCCATATACGAAACTGCCGAACCTTTAGGCCGCACGGCCTCCATGACCTCCCAATAGAAGACCTGAATCGCTCCACCCACAAAGCCAAGAAATGCACCAGCTAATGCCATCGACCAACCTGGATATGTAAAGGCCATGGGAACTGAGACTAATAGCCACACGAAATAGGTTTTGCGAAGTGCCGAAAGGGACGAGGTTCGTTTTGAGATCAGCCCTGCAAGTAAGCCGCCAATAATGCTGGATACTCCCATCGCTGCAAAGACCCAAGCAGTGCGATGTTGGACTTTTTCAATCGTTGCAAAAGCAGGTACTGCAACGTCGAAGAGCCCCCAACCAAAACCTATAAAGGAGCCCTCTAACATCATCAGGCGCAGTGATGGGTTGCGCCAGAGAGATTGGGCGCCTTTTTCTTTTTTCTCAGGTTTCCAATCCCGCGATATGGGTGCAAGGGCGAGTGCGCCACCACCCATCATCATTAAAATTGCGGCGATAACGAGTGGACTTCCCGGATGCCAAGAGAGCGCAAGCGCCGTTGCGATTACGGGTCCAATCACACCTGCCGTGTTCATGACAGATGAATCGACGGCGTATGCCGTACGCAGAAAATCACCGGTAACAATTATTTTCCATAATGGTCTAACAGATAAATTTATCGGCGGGGCGGTAAGGCCCATGATTGTTGCCAGTACAACAATGAGAGTTGCTGAGTGTGAAATATTTACGACAATCATCATGGTCGCATATCCCGGCACAAGAATTCGAAGCGGCCACTTTTGCCCATACTTATCCATCATTAATCCGCGAATTCCAGCGGTAAATGAACCAGCCAATGAGTTCACACCTATGACTAAACCGGCTAATGCTATTGAGCCCGTAGCCTGTTGGGTCTTAAAAAAAAGTGCTAAACCCACCATTCCATAGGCCACACGAGCCGGAAAAGCAGCCAGCACTAACACCCACACGTTAGGCATTGCAAATAACTGGCGATATCGATTCATAATAGTCAAGAGTCTATTTCATTTGATCTACTGCCCGCTGGCGATTTGCTCTTATATAGGCGCAAACCGTACTCTTGCCCTCCAACCACAAGCGTGGAAACTACTACTCATCTATCCCTACGGAGCTCACTTGTCAACAACAACACCAGTAATTGCAGTAAACGATATTGGATCGGCCGCTGATTTTCTAGCCGCAATCGAAGGAACAATTCGAAATTTTAATGATGGAGACCTTGTCACCGGAACAATCGTTCAAGTTGGTCGCGAAGAGGTTCTCGTTGACATTGGATATAAAACTGAAGGCGTTATACCTTCTCGCGAACTTTCAATTCGCCACGATGTAGATCCACATGAGATTGTTAAAGTGGGAGAAAGCATTGAAGCCCTCGTTCTTCAAAAGGAAGATAAAGAAGGACGCCTTATTCTCTCAAAGAAGCGCGCACAGTATGAGCGTGCATGGGGCGACATTGAAGGCAAGAAAGAGCGCGATGAAGTTGTCATAGGAACTGTTATTGAAGTTGTTAAGGGTGGTCTCATCGTAGACATCGGGCTTCGCGGCTTCTTGCCAGCATCCCTTGTTGAAATGCGCCGTGTCCGTGACCTAACGCCATACATTGGCAAGCAGGTTGAGGCGCGCATCATTGAACTCGATAAGAATCGCAATAACGTTGTTCTTTCACGCCGTGCATTCCTTGAGCAGACACAGTCAGAGTCGCGCACAACATTTCTTAACCAACTCCAAAAGGGGCAGGTCCGTTCCGGTGTTGTTTCATCTATCGTCAACTTCGGCGCATTCGTCGATCTTGGCGGCGTAGATGGTCTCGTTCACGTCTCTGAGCTCTCATGGAAGCACATCGATCACCCAGGTGAAGTTGTTGAAGTAGGCGATGAAGTAACCGTTGAAGTTCTTGAAGTAGATTTCGAGCGCGAGCGAGTATCTCTCTCACTGAAGGCAACACAGGAAGATCCATGGCAGGCCTTTGCGCGTACCCACACAATTAATCAAGTTGTCCCTGGTGTTGTGACAAAGCTTGTTCCATTCGGGGCATTCATCCGTGTACACGAAGGTATTGAAGGTTTAGTTCATATCTCAGAGTTGGCCGAGCGCCACGTTGAGATTCCAGAGCAGGTCGTTGCAGTAGATGACGAACTCTTTGTAAAGATTATCGATATCGATCTAGAGCGTCGTCGCATCTCACTCTCATTAAAGCAGGCCAATGAAGGACATGAGATTGAGATCGAAGCATTTGATCCAACTCAGTATGGAATGGCTGCGCGTTATGATGCTGAAGGCAACTTCATCTACC
>JANYCW010000050.1 GCA_025360085.1 Actinomycetes bacterium | reverse complement strand
CGAACTAATTGAGGATGGTCGTGTTATTGCGCGTAAACGCAAAGCCGGTCGCCCAACTGCAATTGAAGTTGCTGCCCGCGAAGTTAATCCAGTCCTTAAAAAAATAACTGTGCAACTAGAAGTTGCTTCTCCAATTTCTAGTCAAAGAGAGCGTGAAGAGAGTGCGGCGTAAATTTTTATACTTTCTTGTAACCAGCGGGGCATTTAGGATTAGGTGAAGTTACTTTCTGCTTCACTTTTCCTTTTTGGCGCTTGCCAAGCTTACGGTTACATCAAATTTGGCCGATGGTGCCAACTATGCAGGCGCAATCGCCTGGAAACCATTCGACATAATAGGATTAACAGATCCTCAAGTTCGAACATATGACTTTAGGGGCCTTAGCCCTTGGGATTATAGCAATTCATATATTTCTAAAACAGATCCTGGGCAGTGGCTAGCACAAATGCCATTGACTTCAGAAGTTGAAGATATGGCTCCATGCATCTCATCATTAATGGGAAGGTTGGATACTTCTTCACCATTGCGAAAATGGCATTTATGGAGCTTTCCCAGGAGACAAAAGGTCGACTTACATTTAGGAGACTGGCTCAATCAGCTTGTTCCCTGGTACCACGGTCGACTAACGGATCCGAGTTTGAATGTCATAGGTTTAAGATCGGAAGCACATCTAGTGGTACAAGGTTTCCCAATGCAAACCTTAGTAACTCAAGTCCCAATGGGCATAGTAAAGATTCTGTCACTCTTCCCTAGGTTGGGCTGAGCCTGGTCAACTGCCATCTAATCTGCCTGGCATGGCAAACCCAATACCTGGAAGTTTGCAGGGGAGAGTCCCTTGGGGAAACATATCCATCAACCTCTTAAAAATTTGGCTTCCCGTTGCGAAAGACACAGCTCAAGCCAATCCAAGCGAGTGGATTATCAGAGTGCTCAGAAGTGATGAGATGCAGGACGCACACAGCTGCATGCAAAACTCCAATACTCTTGCGGGCTTTGTCACAACAAATTCGATCGTTTATTCTGCAGGTCCGCCAACATTTAATCTCGTATCTGAAACATAGGATTACACCCTTATTTCACCTCACTTTACGAGTAAAAGGGAGAAATCTTTAAGGGTTTATATAACCTTGCAATCCGATCAGATGTCGCACGATGTATTTACAAATTTACTAACGCATCTATTAAAGCGACTATTAGCGTAACAGAGGAGTCGGGTCAAGCATCTGTTGCTGTTGAATCTTTGAGTGAGCATGATGGATGGATTTATCTATCCGCGAGCGGTTTCACTTTCTCATCACCTACAGTTCACGTCAAACTAATCGGAACTCCAATTCCAGTTGCGCCAATCGCAACGCCGACTCCCGAAGTATCGTCATCGCCTGCAACTCCTGTAACTTTGGAAAAAGCGGTAAGTATGGTCAAATCGGCATCTGGCAAGAAACGGACAATTGTTTGCTACAAAGGAAAGACTGTAAGAAAGATTACGGCGGTCAAGCCTTCTTGTCCGAAAGGATATGAGAAGAAAAGGTTTAGATAAGACTAAGTTGCGCCGTTATTTTCTCAAATTAACTCGCAAAGAGATTTAGATTTGTCAACGATGGCCACAACGCGAAAAGAATTGAGATGGGCAGAATGAGGAAGACGACTGGAATCATCATCGAGATCTCAGCTTTACCTGCCGCATTCATCACAATATTGCGCTGATTCGCGCGTGCTTCAACGGCATGGCGCGAGAGGACGTCGATCAAGGGTGCTCCTCGCAAAGTGGCGGTAACGATTGCATCGATAAATCTTCGGATCATGACGGACTTAACACGACGCCCCAATTCATCAAGGCTGCTATGAAGAGGCTCGCCTGAGCGAACAGCGGCGATAACTATTGCAAACTCTTTTGATAATTCACCATCTGCAGATTGCGCGATGCGCACCATGGCACTCATGGGTGTTTCACCGGCGGCGATTGCTAAGGTCATCATCTCTACGACTGCTGGAAATTCAGCTTCAATCATGTTACGGCGCTTCTTAATCTGGCTCGTTAACTCTTTATCGATGAATACCAGAATAAGGCTGCCAATGAGGGCAGAGAGTAGAATAGATAGAAAAAGTGAATGGTGTGAAACGAGTCCTAAGACAAGCACCATAGCTGCGCTTGTCAAAGCAAAACCAATTTGGCGAATCCGAAAATTTTGATAATCAAGCTCACTGGCTTTGCCTAGCTCTTCTAAACGTGCGTGGACTTGACTCTTATCGCGAGTTTTGGCCACTCCAGCTTTTGCTCGTCGTTCTAACTCCTTAAATGGATCTACTTGAGTATCGAGCATAAAGAGAAGGCCTCCGGGTATAGCAAAGAGCATCGCGATGAGAATTATTTTAAGCATTATCGCCTCCCTTGTTGCGCACCAGAAAATACTCGAGGTGTTTGGGGAAGTCGACCCAAACGATTCATCCACAAATATGCGATGGCAGTCATGGCTAGTCCTGCAATCAAAATCGCACCACCAGTGGGTGTTGAATATGCCGCCGCTGTACTTGGTTGAGTTGAAAGTAAAAGCAAAAGAATCCAAGGCGCCGATGCCGAAAGGTGGGCAGAGTTTTTAATCCATCCATGTTTGACTTCAATTTCACGGCGAAGTGCTAAATCTTGGCGCAGGAAATCTCCTAAGGTGCGCAGAATCGAAAGTAATTCACTACCACCGAGTGCTTTAGAGATTAATAGCGCTTCGAATATTTGATCACTTCCGTGGTGGTGAAAAAGTTCCTTCAACTCATGTATTGCTTCACCGATATCGCCATGGCGATAGAGAGATGTGCGAAACGCGCTAAATGCCGGACGTAGGATTTCAGGTCCACGAGTTGAGAGTCCTGCTAATGATTCGGTCAACGATAAACCTGATTGAATTCCAGACATTAAATGGTCGATTACTTCTGGCCAAGCCGCAACGAGAGCTGATTCGTTGTGGTTATTTTTTCGGCTCAAAGTGACAAAGGTGATTCCAGCAACGAGTGCGCCAAAGGCCAACGCAATTGAAAGTGCGCCGGTTACGAGAAGAATTATTCCAATGGACGCCGATGAAAAAGTAGCGGTGCGAAGTTTGATCTTCATTGGCGCCACCAAGCGCTAAGTGGCGCACCAATTGCGGCAAATTTGTCGGCATGTGGAAGCGTTCCAATACCACGGTCGTAATCACTGCCATTCCAGATCCACAGCGTTTCAATCTCGGCACGATCATTTTCATATCTTCCAGTCAGCGCAGATATCTCTTTAACCCGGCGCATCCCACTCTGGTCAAGGGATACATGAACGATTAAATCAAAGGCCGATGCAACAGTTGGCGCGATAAATTTATGTGAAATGTTCTCACCAGCTAATAAGGGGAGTGTTTGAAGTTTGATAATCGCATCACGAGGAGAGTTGGCATGCAGTGTGCCCATTCCGGGTAGACCTGAGTTAAGTGCGATGAGAAGATCTAGAGCTTCAGCTTCACGAACTTCACCAACAATGATGCGCGAAGGGCGCATGCGTAATGACTCTTTTATTAGCCGGCGCAGAGGGATTTCACCTTCACCTTGCAAGTTTGCACTTCGAGTTTGGAGTGCAACTACGTCGGGCAGTTGAGGATTGAGTTCAAAAACTTCTTCAATTGTTACCACGCGTTCGGTGCGCGGGATTGCACCGGCTAGAGCATTGAGCATCGTTGTTTTACCCGATTGCGTGCCTCCACTCACTAAAATATTTAATCCCGCTCGCACCGAGTTCTTTAGAGCTGTTGAAATGAATTGAGTCATAACCCCACGTTCAACTAAATCATCGATGCCAAGGTTTCGCATCAAGTGCTTGCGAATATTTACCGCCCAGTGTTGGGCTGTGATTTCAGGAATTGCAACGTGTAAACGACTTCCATCGGGTAGGCGAGCATCAACAAATGGATGTGAGAGATCTAGTCGGCGGCCGCTCCACATTAATGCACGTTCGACGATATTGCGCACATCATCAGTAGTTAGTAAAAGATTCGTCAACTCACTTCTTCCAGCGCGCGCGATAAAAATGCGCTCAGGAGAGTTGATCCAAATCTCTTCTACCGTTGGATCGCTCATGAATGGGGCAATTGCGCCAAAAGTTATATCTATGTCTAGGTCCATATGGGAAATCTAGGCGTGTGACTGACATTTACCTTTAAGGATTCACGGATGCGTGGATAAAGGTGCATCATCCAATCGATTGAGTAGGTCGAGGCCGGTCTCACCGCGTACGAAAGTGACCATTGAGAGTGAGATACGTAATGTGTGATTCACCGAGAGTGAAGTGCTTGATTGAAGGCGAGATAAAAACGCCTTCGCTGCGAACTCTCCCTCACCGATTAAAACCACGCACTCGTTCAGGCCTAAACGACCGACACAGTCTTCGCTTCTGGTTAGTGCCCGTAGTTCGCAGGAGAAATGCAGAATATCTGCGGCCCCAACTTTTGAAGAGTTTTCACCATTGAGATTTTTTTCAAAGATTATTTTTATAGCACTAAAATTTACCGTGGAACGAAAAGAGAGTGCGACCTCGCGCCGCAGTTGCTCGTAAAAAAGAGCGGGTGCGGCTAAATGAGTCTGCGAATCATGAAGACCATCGTGAGAAAATAGCGACCCGATTTCCCGTAAATGGGCTAATCTCTCTTCCATGACACAGGATCCTGCCAAAGCGGCGAAGGCCCGTGCAGTAGTGGCATCCCTACTCGTAGTTGAATCAGTTGTTATTGGCGCACTTGGTCTTTGGTTAATTGTTCTAACTCTTCGCGCGACGAGTTTTGAACTCCTACCGCTCTTGGGTGTCTTACTCTTTATTGTTCTTGGAACTGGAGGCTTAGCCTCAGCCGCAGTTGGTTATCGGCGCGGAAAATACTTTGGGCGATCACCTGCAGTGCTTGCTAATTTAATCGCACTGGGGGTGGTCTCATATCAAATCCAAGCCGGACTCTGGCTCGTGGCCCTTCCATTGGCGGTACTGGCCACTGCTACTTTGGCTGCGGCGCTTCGTGCAATTCCGCAATAACACCAGGCAGATTTTCTCTAGAGCCTAGATTTGAAACGTTTAATCTGCCTGAGTGGCGCTTCATGTGGATTTAGAGCATCACGACACTGCCGATAGGCTTGCCTACATTCACGCCCAGAAGGAGTTTGCCAGTGTCGGCCCAAGATTTTGGTGCAAATGATTGGCTCGTTGATGAGATGTACGAGCATTATTTAACCGACCCGTCATCGGTTGAACCTGCATGGATTGAATACTTCAAAACAAATAAGCCGGGAGCTCCAT
>JANYCW010000045.1 GCA_025360085.1 Actinomycetes bacterium | reverse complement strand
AGCCGAACTTCAAGTAATTGCGTATTTGCTTGAGTGTGGATTGCAACCTGGTAAGTCACCACTGGCAGGAAACTCCGTTGGTGTAGATCGCACATTTATCGCACGCGATATGCCGGCCCTCAATGCATTCCTTCACTACAGAACAATCGATGTCTCATCTATTAAAGAGCTGGCGCGACGATGGTATCCGAAGGCTTATTTCGCATCCCCGGCCAAAACCGGCAATCACCGCGCCCTTGGCGATATTCAAGACTCCATCGCCGAGCTTGCCTACTATCGCAGCGCAGTTTTCGTTGCGCCCCAAATGTAGCCACATTTATCTGATATTGTGGCCTCATGGAAATCGGCATCAGAGAGTTTAAAAACCGCTTATCGGAAATCCTGCAACGCGCCCATCAAGGCGAACGGATAACTATTACTAACCATGGTCAACCGCTCTGTCTGCTATCGCCCGTGCAGGTCGAAGAGATTAAACGATCTGAATTTCTAGAACGTGCAATTGCACAGGGTCGAGTAAGACCTGCAACTCGCGCCTCTTTGAGTAAAAGCACACCCATTAAGCCGCGCAAACCCGGTCCAACATCAACAGAAATCTTGATGGAATCTCGTCGCGAGCGCAGCTTTTGAACTCTCTCTATGTAGACACCAGCGCAATGATGAAAATCTATATTGACGAAGAGTTCGCTGGACAATGTATAAAAATCATGAGTGAATATAGTGAAATCTATTTATCCCAAATCGGCGTAACCGAAACCTTAATTAACTTGCGTAAGCGCCTGAGTTCTCGGGAATTCACCATGGCTGCGAAGCTGTTCGAGGTCGATATCTCCACCTTCAATATCATTGACTTTGATGAGCAGACATCTGATTTAGCCGTTGAAATATCCCAAGGCACTAATCTGGCGATCTTAGATGCCATCCATTTAGCATCTGCGATAAGCGTTGGCAGCAAACGAATCGATTTCCTGACTTACGATAAAGCCCAGCGCAAGGCGGCAAAATCCCTTGGCCTTAGAACTCCTTGACCGCAGAACACTCAAGAGAAGGTAGAGTTTGCACCTCATGGTGGACGTAGCTCAGCTGGTAGAGCACCCGGTTGTGGTCCGGGATGTCGCGGGTTCGAGCCCCGTCGTTCACCCCAGTTTCGTTGTAACACGTAAGGGCTAAGAGAAAGTTGGCGCAAATGGTCTTCGATGTGATTATTGAAATCCCTGCCGGCAGCCGTAATAAGTACGAAGTCGATCATTTAACCGGTGAAATCCGTCTCGATCGTATGTTGTTTACATCGACGCGATATCCCTATGACTATGGCTTTGTGAAAAATACACTTTCACTTGATGGCGATCCACTTGATGCGCTCGTCATGTTGGATGAGCCAACATTTCCTGGCTGCGTTGTCTCTTGTCGAGCAATAGGAATGTTTAACATGAGAGATGAGGCTGGCGGAGATGACAAACTTCTCTGTGTCGCCGCCGGTGATATTCGCAAAGAATCTCTACAAGATTTAAAAGACGTACAAGAGTTTGAGCTCTCAGAGATTCAACATTTCTTTGAAGTATACAAAGCCTTGGAACCCGGCAAGAGCGTAACGGCCGGCAACTGGGTTGATGCGGCAGCGGCACAAGCCGAGATTGAACTTTCGCGCGAGCGCTTGATCACTTCAAAGCATTAATCTACTTAGCCAGCCGGAATTAACTGACCCGGGCAGGCTTGAAGCAATCTTAAAATCGCCGCTTTTTCTGGGGCAGTTAACCACAAACCATATTTATATTTAACTGCAACCTGCCGTGCAACATATTGGCATCGATAACTTTTTCGCGGAGGCAGCCACGTTGCCGCATCTCCATCTCCCTTCTGTGAATTCAAACGGCCTTTTACCGCCAAAAGATTTAAAGGATCATTTGCTAAGGCAGTGCGTTTTTCAAGAGTCAATTTAAAAGCACCTGTCTGCCATGCATTTGACAGGGCCACAACGTGATCGATTTGAACTTCTGAACTAGTGGCAACTCCCCGTAGAAAGTTAATACTCTCCCTCGAATATGGATCAACCAGTACCCCAGATAAAACCACGCAATCCTGCGAACTAACCTTGTAAGTAATTGAACTCAAATCCCGATTGAGAATGTCGTTGCGGGTATCACAGCCATTGTGATCTACATCTTTCCACGCTGTCCCAAACTGCTCACGCGTATAGCCGGTTTTCGGAGCTCGTCCTTTAACCGCCATCGTTGAAATCACGTCAACAACCGTTGGCTCGCCAGCTTTCGCGCCTGCTGGAAACCCAATAAAAATTAAGGTTAGAGATAGGGCAATCCTTATTTCCCATCGGCTCATATACCTATTTTGGCGGTGTCGCGAATGTGCGGCAACTCCTTGGTTGCTGATAGGTTTCCACCTGCATTCAAGCGTTTCCGGCGCCTGAGTGCCTCGGGTTGTTAGCTCAGTTGGTAGAGCAAGGCACTCTTAATGCCTGGGTCGGGGGTTCGAATCCCTCACAACCCACTT
>JANYCW010000014.1 GCA_025360085.1 Actinomycetes bacterium | reverse complement strand
ACCTCCGCCGAATTATCGCCAAGGGGGGAAGCGCTGTTTGCTGGTTTAACCTCGTTTTTGGCGGTAGGCGTTGTGACGTGGATGGTCTTTTGGATGAAACGCACATCGCGTCATCTGCGAAAAGAGTTAGCCGGCAAAGTTGATAAAGCGATGAGTGTCGGCCCACTGGCCCTTGCTGGAGCTGCGTTTTTAGCCGTTGTTCGCGAAGGTCTTGAAACCTCACTCTTTGTCTACTCAAACTTTAAGAGCACTGCCGACCCACTGAGTTCGGCAGTTGGCTTAGTGGCCGGCTTTGGCGCTGCAATCGCACTCGGATATTTAATTTTCAAAAGCTCCATCAAATTAGATCTTGCTAAATTTTTCAGATTTACCGGTATTGCCCTCATCATCGTTGCCGCCGGCGTCCTTTCATACGGCGTTCATGAGTTCCAAGAGTTAGGTTTCTTGCCTGGCCCAGATGCATTTGTTTGGGATGTCACTTCTTTGATTGCTAAAGACTCCCTATTTGGTGGAGTTCTAGCCGGAACCATTGGCTTTGATACAACCACCTCGTGGTTACAACTCGGAGTTTATATTTCATACTTAATCGCAGTTCTGGTTCCCTATCTATCCAAAGAGCCAAAGAGAGCGCTTACGAAGGTATAGAGCCGCACTGTCCTAAAACCTTACTGACGGGTAACATTGTTTGTACACCATCGAATAAAGGATCCCCTTATGTCGCGTTCAGTTGTTCTAGTCGATGCAGTCCGCACTCCCTTTGGTAAGGCCGGCAGTTTATATGCAGGTACAAGAGCCGATGATCTTATGGTGCGCGCAATTCGGGGCTTACTCGATCGCAATCCATTGGTTGTTCGCGAGAGTATCGATGATGTGGCCATTGCTGCTACAACACAGACTGGTGATCAAGGAATGAATATTGGGCGAAGCGCCGCGCTCTTATCGGGCCTTCCCGTTACCGTTCCTGGTTACTCTATTGATCGTTGGTGTGCGGGCGCATTAACTGCAGTCACGACAATCGCAGGTGCCATTGCAATGGGTGTCAATGAGATAGCAATTGCCGGTGGCGTCGAACATATGGGCAATCATCCAATCGGTGATGGCTTAGATCCAAATCCACGTTTCCTAGCCGAGCGGATTGTAGAGCAAGACGCACTGGCAATGGGTGCAACGGCTGAACGTCTACATGATCGCTATCCAAGCATCACAAAAGAGCGCGCCGATTTATTTGCTTTTAATTCACAGATAAAAACTGCAAAGGCATACGCTGATGGAATTATTCAAGTGGATTTAATTCCAACAGCTGCTCGAAATGTCGAACTCGGTTGGTCTATTGCAACCGTTGATGAACCACCTCGACCATCAACCACTCTTGAAGGCTTAGCTGGATTGAAAACTCCTTTTCGACCGGCCGGTCGAGTTACAGCAGGAAACTCATCGGGTTTGAATGATGGTGCAACTGCCGCGCTGATGGCAAGTGAAGAAAAAGCAGTTGAACTTGGATTAACTATTAAAGCGCGCCTTGTGACCTATGCCTTTGCCGGTGTGGAGCCTGAAGTTATGGGGTTCGGACCGGTCCCGGCCACAATAAAGGCGCTCAAACAAGCGGGATTAACGATCGCCGATATTGGCCTTTTTGAGATTAACGAAGCCTTTGCCGTTCAAGTCTTGGCATTTTTAGAGTATTTTGGATTCGCCGACGACGATGTACGCGTGAATCCAGTGGGTGGCGCTATTGCCGTAGGACACCCATTGGCCTCTTCGGGAATTCGCTTAATGCTCAACTTAGCGCGTGGTTTTGAACGCCATCCGCAGGTGCGTTATGGAATCACAACAATGTGTATCGGTCTGGGAATGGGCGGCACAGTAATTTGGGAAAATCCACACTTTGAAGGAGTGGTGAAATAAATGAGCCTTGATATTAAACTTCCAGAAGGTGCACCTGAAGAAGTTGTAACGCATGCTTATGTGCGCGATGTTGATTTAACTGCCTTTGGTGCAAGCGGAGTTATGGCGTTAATTACTTTAGATAATGGGCAGGATCACAATCGGCCCAATACTTTCGGTCCAGCATCGCTGCACTCACTTGATGCTGCAATAACCAAGGCCATCGAAGGCAAACCTAAGGCAATCGCAATTACAGGAAAGCCATTTATATTTGCTGCTGGTGCTGATCTTTCAGCTCTTACTTTCATCCAAAGTCGCGAAGAGTCACTTGCAATCGGAAAATTAGGCCATGATATTTTTCGTCGCTTAGATGAGTGTGGCATCCCCACCTTTGCATTCGTTAATGGACTGGCCCTTGGTGGCGGTCTTGAAGTCGCCTTACACTGCAAATATCGAACACTTGCCAGCACCGCCTTTACCGCACTGCCCGAAGTATTTTTAGGTTTGGTTCCAGGTTGGGGCGGAGCAACGATTCTACCTAAACTCATTGGTCCAGAGCCAGCCGTGCAGGTGATCATGGTGAATGCTCTCAATAACAATACGATGATGAAAGCGAGCGATGCACTCAAACTCGGAGTTGTGGACGCGGTATTTGAACCGGCAGATTTTCTTGAACGCTCAATAGCATTTTCAGTGTCGGTTCTCAAGGGTGATATTTCAATTGTTCGCAATGACTACACCAATGATCCAGGTTGGGATAGCGCCCTCGCGCTAGGTCGCGCCGCCGCGCTCAAGAAATACGGTGGCGCAGAAATCGCAGCTCCTAACGCGGCTCTCGAACTCATTGCGGCCGCTAGGAGCAATACCCGCGGATCTGGATTTGATGCCGAAGAGATAGCGCTGGCAGATTTAACATTAAGTGATCCACTGCGTGCATCGTTGTATGCATTCAATCTCATTCAAAAAAAGCGTAAAAAAGTAGAGGGCGCGCCAAAACCCGCACTGGCTCGCAAAGTTTCCAAAGTGGGCGTTGTTGGAGCTGGTTTGATGGCCTCACAGTTAGCCCTATTGCTCCTTCGCAATCTCAAATGCCCCGTCGTCATGACCGATATTGATCAAGAACGGGCGGATAAAGGTGTGGCTTGGATCAAAAATGAACTGGCAAAGGCCGTTGAAAAAAAGCGAATGAGTGCGGAGTCGGCAAACCGTCTGGAACTTCTGATTTCAGGCTCAGCCGATCAAAATATATTTGCGGGTTGCGATTTTATCATCGAGGCAATCTTTGAAGAGCTCTCACTTAAACAGGAACTATTTAAGAAGTTAGAAACTATTGTCTCTCCAGAGTGCGTACTCGCAACAAATACTTCATCTCTTTCAGTTGAAAAAATGAGTCAGGGTTTGAAAAATCCAGAACGAGTTGTCGGTTTTCACTTTTTTAATCCAGTCGCCATCATGCCTTTGCTGGAAGTTGCGCGCACAAGTACTACCGATGATGCAACAACGGCAACGGCAATCGCCGTGGGTAAAGCGCTTAAAAAGACGATAATCATCTGTAAAGATGCTCCAGGTTTTGTAGTCAACCGCTTATTAACGCGCTTCATGGGAGAGATCACCGATGCCGTTGACGAAGGAACTTCTCCGGCCATTGCCGATAGTGCAATGAGCTCGATTGGATTTCCAATGTCGCCTTTTCAGCTTCTCGATCTCGTTGGCCCTGGTGTTGGACTTCATGTATCAAAGGTTCTTCATGATAATTTGGGACCTAGGTATCGGATCTCTCCAACGATGCAAGCCATGGTTGATCAAGGCATTCGAAATTTCTATGTTAAAGGTGACGATGGAGTAGTCGTTGCAAACCCTGCCGTGCTTGCGCTAATCCCAAAAGGTGATTCACCATCGACGCCCGAGCAAGTTCGAACCCGTGCATTAAGCGCCCTTGCAATCGAGGCGCGAATGATGCTTGATGAGGGCGTTGTTGCTACCGCGGCAGAGATTGATCTGTGCATGTTACTTGGCGCAGGTTGGCCTATGCATCTTGGTGGAATTCTGCCGTACTTAGATCGAGAGGGAGTTAGCGACTCTGTGTGCGGTTCACGTTTTCATCCGCCTGGGGTTGCATCTCTTGCCTAAAACTACTGCTCCATTCGACGATGCTCCGTGCGACATGTTGAGCGGTAATTCCAAGGTCGGTAAGAATTTCACTTCGCTTTGAGTGTTCTAAAAACTCTAGGGGCACACCAATAGAGTGAAGTGGGACGTTTACTCCTGCATCTCGAAACATTTCAGAGATGGAGCTTGCTATCCCGCCATGTCGAATTCCATCTTCAATAACGACAACACTGTGATATCTCTCGGCCATCGAAATAAGTGATTGCGGTAGCGGCTTAACCCATCGAAGATCAATGACCGTTACCCCTACACCTTCGCGATATGCCTGCGATGCGGCTTCAACAGCCAAAGGCGCCATTGCTCCGACGCTAATCATTAAAACATCGGCACTCTCTCCACGATACAAAACATCTACGCCATTTCGGCGCTCAAAGGCAGGAATATCCTCATGTACCGCGCCTTTAGGAAAACGCAACATGGATGGAGCGTTCTCGATTTTTACCGCTTCGCCCAAGAGCTCGCGCAACCTGGCGCCATCGCGCGGTGCACCAACATGAATCGTTGGAATAATCCCCGTCAAAGCTAAATCCCAAATTCCATGATGCGATGGACCATCATCACCCGTGATGCCTGCACGATCTAAAACAAAAGTCACTCCAGCCTTGTGAAGGGCTACATCTAATAAAAGCTGATCAAAGGCGCGATTGAGAAAAGTTGAATACAGCGCCACCACTGGATGTAGGCCAGCAAAAGCCATCCCCGCGGCGCTCGTAACTGCGTGTTGTTCGGCGATGCCAACATCGATGGTGCGCTCAGGAAACTCCTTTGCAAATTCATCCAGACCAGTTGGGCCAAGCATCGCTGCGGTAACTGCAACGATATCGCTTCTCTGCCGGCCAATGTTTACTAGCTCGGCGGCAAAGATCTTTGTCCATGTGCTTCCACCTTTGGATAATGGCTCACCTGTTTCAGGGTCAACGATTCCAACGGCATGAAATTTTTCAGCCTCATCGGCTACTGCCGGTTTATGACCTCTGCCCTTTTCGGTGATTGCATGAACTAAAATTGGTGCGCCATACTCTTTGGCTTGTTGCAAGGCGCGCTCCATTGCTCCTATGTCATGTCCATCAATGGGTCCCATATATTTTAAGCCAAGATCTTCAAACATTCCTTGAGGTGCAACGATATCTTTAAGCCCTTTTTTCATACCGTGCAAAGTGTCATAAATGGGAGCTCCGACAACTGGAGTCTTATGCAAAACATCCTTGCCCCAATCAAGAAACTTTTCATATCCACTCGTTACACGAAGAGTTGAGAGATAGGTTGCAACCCCACCAATTGTCGGTGAATAAGAACGTTCGTTATCATTGATGACAATAATTAAATTCCGCTTCTTAGCAGTTGCGATATTGTTGAGCGCCTCCCAAGACATTCCACCTGTCAATGCCCCGTCACCCACAACTACCACAACACTGCGGTCTTCTTGGCCTTGTAGGGCAAACCCACGAGAAATTCCATCACCCCAAGAAAGTGCAGTAGATGCATGGGAGTTTTCAATGACATCATGAATACTCTCGCCTCGACTTGGGTAGCCTGAGATTCCGCCACGTTGTCTTAGTTGGTCAAAACTTGACGCGCGACCCGTTAATATTTTATGTACATATGATTGATGTCCAGTATCGAAAAGAATGACATCCTTGGGTGAGGCAAAGACGCGATGAATTGCAATAGTTAGTTCGACTACGCCTAAATTCGGGCCTAAATGCCCGCCAGTTTTTGAGACTTTTTCAATAAGAAAGGTACGAATCTCGCCACTGAGTTCAACTAATTGAGAAGCGTTCAGGCCAGCTACATCTGCGGGAGATTTAATTGAACCTAACATACCGATATTTTAGATGCTTACTTCGATAAGAGCGAGCGCAATACATACTGCATGATGCCGCCGTGGCGATAATAATCTGCCTCACCAGGGGTATCAATACGAACTTTGGCACTAAAACGTACATTCCCTGCAATAACAGTGAGCTCTCTTGGAACTCCTCCTAAATTAAGCGCAGTAATCCCTGTGATTGAAAATACTTCGCTTCCATTGAGCCCAAGGGTTTTTGCACTTTCACCCTCTCTATATTCAAGGGGAAGCACACCCATCCCGATTAAATTAGATCGATGAATTCGCTCAAAACTCTCGGCTATGACGGCGCGCACACCAAGAAGGGCGGTTCCTTTGGCGGCCCAATCCCGAGATGAACCTGAGCCATAATCTTTACCCGCCAATATAACCAGTGGCACTCCAGCGTGTTGGTAGGCCATCGATGCATCGTAGATTGTTGACTGATCTTGGTCATTAAGGAAGTTACGAGTAAAGCCACCCTCGACGCCTTCTAACAGTAGATTCTTTAAGCGAATATTTGCAAATGTTCCGCGAATCATGACTTCGTGATTTCCGCGACGAGATCCGTAGGAGTTAAAATCTTTACGATCTATGCCATGGCTCGTTAAATATTCCCCAGCTGGTGAATCGGCCCGAATATTTCCAGCTGGTGAGATGTGGTCCGTTGTTATTGAATCCCCGAGCATCGCCAGCACTCGCGCATTGAAGATGTCAGTAACAGGCGCAGGAATATTCGGCATACCGTCGAAATAGGGCGGTTTACGGATATAGGTTGACTCTGGATCCCAGTCAAATGTCTTTCCACTAGGTGTGTCCAAGGCTTTCCAACGGTAATCGCCATCAAAAACGGTTGCGTAGTCTTTTGTAAACATCTCCGATGAAATTGAACTCTCCATTACCGACGCAATCTCTTGTTCGGTCGGCCAAATATCTCGGAGGTAAACGGGATTGCCGTCTTGATCATCGCCCAAAGAATCAGTTTCAAAATCATGGGCCATCGTGCCGGCAATCGCGTAAGCAACAACTAAGGGAGGCGAAGCCAAGTAGTTCATCTTTACATCTGGACTGATACGACCCTCAAAGTTTCGATTCCCTGAAAGAACCGCAACGACAGACAAGTCTGCCTCATTAATAGCTTTGCTAATGGCAACAGGCAGTGGGCCAGAGTTTCCGATACAGGTAACGCAACCATAGCCAACAAGGTGGAAACCTAAAGCTTGCATATATTGAGTCAAATCTGCGCGGTCATAATAATCTGTGACGACTTTTGAACCAGGTGCCAGAGTTGTTTTAACCCAAGGCTTTGATTTCAGAGATTTTTCCACGGCATTTTTAGCAAGCAATGCCGCAGCAATCATTATCGATGGATTAGAGGTATTTGTACAGGATGTAATTGAAGCGATGACAACATCACCATTCTTTACGCGAGTATCACCAGCGATGGCTTCATCGAGGAGTGTTTTTTCAGAAAAATAACTTGGAAGAATAGTTTCGAAGGCCGATTTTGAATTACTCAGTGAGATGCGATCTTGAGGACGCTTGGGTCCTGCGATTGACGGGACAACCGTTGATAAATCGAGCTCGATGACCTGTGAAAAGCGCGGAGCCGCCATTGGATCGTGCCAAAGACCTTGAACCTTGGCGAATTTTTCGACTAAGGCGATGTGATCTTCACTCCGGCCCGTAAGACGTAAGTAACGTAATACTTCTTCGTCAATAGGGAAAATCGCGCAGGTCGAACCATATTCAGGGCTCATATTTCCAATAGTCACGCGATTTGCCATTGAAACAGCTTCAACACCTGGACCAAAGAACTCAACGAATTTTCCAACCACTCCACGTGCGCGCAAAATTTCAGTAATCGTCAGCGCCAAATCCGTTGCGGTAGTGCCCAAGGGAAGTTGCTGAGTTAGTTTGAAGCCCACCACACGAGGAATCAACATTGAAACGGGTTGACCTAGTAGCGCAGCTTCGGCTTCAATTCCACCGACTCCCCACCCTAAAACTCCAAGACCATTGACCATTGTCGTGTGGGAATCTGTGCCAACAACAGTGTCTGGATATGCCCGAAGAAGGCCATCAACTTCACGCGTCATCACAACTCGGGCTAAATACTCAATATTGACTTGATGAACAATGCCCGTTCCTGGTGGCACAACTTTGAATTCGTCAAAGGCGTTTTGTCCCCAACGCAGGAATCGATAACGCTCCTGATTGCGCTCATACTCGATATCGGTATTTTGCTGAAAGGCATCTTTGGTGCCAAAGACATCGGCAATAACGGAGTGATCGATGACTAACTCGGCAGGAGCAAGGGGGTTTACCTTCGAGGCATCTCCCCCTAGATCTAGTATCGCTTGACGCATTGTGGCAAGGTCGACGATGCAAGGAACTCCAGTGAAATCCTGCATTAAAACACGTGAGGGAGTGAATTGAATTTCAATGTCTGGCTCAGCGCTTGGATCCCAATGTGCCAAGGCTTGGATGTGCGCGGCAGTGATATTTGCACCATCTTCGGTGCGCAGCAGATTTTCAAGGAGAATTTTTAGTGAGAAAGGAAGATTTTGGGCTCCATCTATGGAAGATATATCAAATATTTCAAAACTCTTGCCCGCAACTTCTAGATTCTTCTTTGCGTTAAAAGAGTTTTTGCTCATTTTCTGCCTCTCCTGCTAACTAAATGCCCCAGTGCTCATAATACCTAAGTGGGCAGGTACAGCGCAACACATTCAATGTGGTGCGTCATTGGAAAGAGATCAAATGCCCTAATTTTTGCGAGCGAATAACCCATGTGCAAAAAGTAGGCACTATCGCGTGCAAGGGATGCTGGATCACATGAAATATACACAACCGATCTTGGTTTCAATTTTACTATACCTGCTACTACGCTTTTGCCTGCGCCTTCGCGCGGCGGATCAAGCACAACAACATCTGCATGTGAAATTCGTGACAGGTACGTAGAAACATCACCATTGATAATATTTACATTTTCGTCGTCTGCAAAATTACGTGTAGCATCCTGAGTTGCGCTTTTGCTCGCCTCAACTAAATCGACACGACCTTGTAAACCAACTTCATGAGACATTACTGAGGTGAAGAGTCCAACGCCACCGTAGAGATCTAATACATAATCACCTGATTGAATCTTTGCACATTCAAGGAGAGCATCTGTTAAAACCTGTGGCGCCATAACATGACTCTGCCAAAAAGAATCTTGACTCACCTCGAGCTCTCTACCCCTTACATGATGATGCAATCGGTGGCTGCCCTGCGTTAATCGTGCTTTACCTGCACTTTGCTTGGGAGCAAGCGCGATGCTTCTCCCGCTCCCACTGCCTACCGAGATTTCAACTCGAACATCACTCTTCCAAGTGCGAGAGGCCAGTTCGAGCATTCCCATCTCTTTGACGGCGATAACACAATCAGTGACCGGAACTACGGTATGCGTGCGTGCGGCATAAAAGCCGAGTTTTCCATCACTTGTCGTGGTGGCGGTTAATCGAGTACGCCAATGTAATGCTTCGGCAACTTCTTCAACTTCGACTCCAATATTCATATGTGCAATTCGCAAAAACTGTTCGTTTATCACGGCCGATTTAAGTTGGCGTTGGCGTTCCAATGAAATGTGTTGGAAATCGCAGCCTCCGCATCCCGCCCGATGTGCAAATACGCATGGGGCAATGACGCGGTCAGGCGAAGGTTGCAATACGTCAATAACATCACCGCGATTAAAGGATTTTCCAATCGAGGTTATAACCACTCGGCACTTTTCAAATGGGATTGCGTGGCGAACGAAGATGAGCGCGCCATCGAAATGGGCAATACAGTGACCACCATGGACCACTTTGCCTATCTCAACTTCAATAACATCCCCGACTTTGCAGCGAATTGAATTAGTTGATGTCATAGATATAAGCCTATTGGTGTACGTTTGTTCATATGCATGTAGTCATCATGGGTTGCGGTCGAGTCGGTTCGTCTTTAGCGAGTGAACTTGAGCGCGCTGGTCACTCGGTTTCAATCATTGATCAATCACGCGAGGCATTTCGGCGCTTGGGTCCGGATTTCAAAGGAACCACCGTTACCGGCGTTGGTTTTGATCGTGATATTTTATGCGAAGCTGGAATTGAAGGCGCCGATGCTTTTGCCGCGGTAAGTAATGGCGATAATTCAAATATTTTAGCGGCACGAGTAGCACGAGAAATGTTCGGAGTTGAAAAAGTTATTGCACGTATTTATGATCCTGGACGCGCTGAAATCTATCAGCGCCTTGGGATTCCGACCGTTGCTACGGTTTTATGGACGACTGACCAGATTCTTAGAAATCTCATTCCAGAAGGTTCGCGCTCGGAGTGGCGAGATGCAAGTGCCAAAATTCAACTTGTGCAAGTGCATTTACATAGAGATTGGCATGGTCTGCGGATCCTGCTCCTCGATGAGCTCACCAAAGCACGAGTGGCATTTATTACGCGTCAAGGCGCGGGTATGGTGCCCGACCAGCACACTGTTTTGCAAGATGGGGATATTGTTCATGTCATGGTTGCCTTTGAAGATATCGCAGAGGTGGAAGCTTTTCTTGAAGTTTCACCAGGCAATGAGCGTTAAATGAGAATTGCTATTGCAGGTGCCGGAAATGTAGGTCGTGCAATCGCGCGCGAACTTCTAGATAATGGACATGAAGTTCTCCTGATTGATAAGGATCCTAAAGCGCTCAAACTTGAAAGTGTTCCAGGTGCTGAGTGGCTCATGGCCGATGCGTGCGAGATAACGTCTTTAGATAAGGCGCACCTCAATAACTGTCAAGTTCTAGTGGCCGCTACTGGGGATGATAAAGCAAACCTTGTGACGTCATTACTGGGAAAGACTGAGTATGGAGTTCCACGCGTTGTCGCCCGAATCAATCACCCGAAAAATGAATGGCTCTTTGACTCATCGTGGGGAGTTGATGTTGCCGTATCTACTCCACGAATCATCTCGGCCCTTGTCGAAGAAGCAGTCAGTGTCGGAGACGTTGTGCGCTTATTCTCTTTTAAAGCGGGCCAAGCAAACTTAGTTGAACTTACCCTCCCAGATGGATCTGAATGTATTGGTAAAACGGTAGAGGAGATTGATTTACCCGAAGACGCCACCCTTGCCGTAATTGTCAGAGATGGCAAAGTCATCGCTGCCAAAGCTCACGATGTATTCTTGGCCGGTGATGAACTTCTTTTCGTTGCTTCAGTTGCAGCAGAGGCCAAGATTAAAGCTTGCTTTATAGCTTAATTATCGGATTTATGGATTGGTGGTGCTGTTTTAATAACGAGCCACGACAGATAAGCAGCGGCGAAAAACAATGGATATCCCATCGCTAAATTGACGGCACCTAACAGATTAACATTTCCACTTCTATATATTGGATACTGAACCGCAATTCGTCCAAAAAATAACGCCACCCAAATCCAACTCGCACGGATATACACTTTTTTTCGCAGTGGGTCATTTCGCCATAAAAAATTTTCGCCAAGAAGTGGCCCGAGAACAACACCTAGTAATGGCCATCCGACAAGGTTGCCTATGAGATATGCGCTTCCATAACCCAAATTTGTCAGAAGTTTAGGAATATAAAAATCCGATGCGTTTCCGCTTCTCTGGGCAAAAAATGCACACACGAGAACTCCGAGCAAACCAGAGAAGGCATGTTGAATCGTATCTTTTTTAGCCAAACGAAAAATTGCCAATAGTACCGACAAGATTACGGCGCCAGTTAAGGCTAGTTGGAGATCTTTATAAATATTAAAAAGAACGAGAAAGACAATTGCGGGTACGCCAGAGTCAATGAGACCTTTCTTGCCCCCAAGGGCCGCCATGACTTTGTCGCGATCCTGATTATGTTCGCTCATTTTCTCCCCGTCGATCCAAAACCATTATCTCCTCTTACAGAACCTGGAAGTTTCAAGACTTCTACAAAATCAGCGCGTTCAACACGCTGAATAACCAATTGCGCAATGCGCTCTCCTTTTGCACAGGAGAAGGTTTCGTTTTGATCGTGGTTTATAAGAATGCAGGAAATTTCTCCGCGGTAGCCGGCATCTACGGTCCCAGGAGTATTTACTAATGTCACTCCATTTTTGAGAGCTAAACCAGAGCGTGGATGTACTAAGGCTACGAACCCGTCGGGTAGTGCAATCGCAATCCCCGTTGGAATAAGCTTGCGCTCACCTGGTGCCAGAGTGAAGTCGATTGCAGATGTTAAATCAGCGCCTGCATCACCGCCTTTGGCATATTTCGGCAACGCCACCGATTGATCTAGGCGCGTTATGAGAACGTGGGGTTTGGGCATGAGTTAAGGATTAATCTCAAAGTCGGGGTCAACAAATGTTAATAACTGCGGACTTTTAGAGATTTCCTCAAGATACTCTTTTGGTGCACTCTCTAAAAAGTGATTCATAGGAACTATGACATAGAGTGCCGCGGCTCGCATAGCTAGAACGCCATCTACACTGTTGAGGCGGCCTTCGGCGCTCATATACACCTTTCGATTAACTTGGCCTGTAATTTGTGCACTTATGTGGAGAACCGTCCCGATTGGCACGGGCTTTAGAAAATCAGTCTCTAGCCGAGCAGTAACGGCTGGGGCGCGCAACAACCACATTAACTTTCCAAGGGCTTCATCAAGGGCAAGTGATAGCAATCCACCATGAGCTAAACCAGGAGCCCCTTGATGATTTTGCGTCACAGTAAATTGAGAAGTTATGTTTGCATCTGCCCCAGCGTAGGCAACTAGGTGCAGACCTGTTGGATGAAGTTCACCGCAACCAAAACAATGACCAAAGTGCGATGGAATCTTTGAACCAATAGGAGGCGCTTTTGGATGGCGTTCGGGAATCACTGCGCCAGCAGGTGGAGAAGTGCTCGCTATTCGACTCATATGCCAAGCCTATCCGATACGGTAACGCCTATGCGATATCGAGAAGTCATTCGAATGCCAATATGGCTGATAGTCGTAATCTATTTTTTCTTTTTATCCCTTGTTCTCTCGATTTGGGCGGCGATCGGTGACACTCCGGCGCTCATCTCATTTGTTGTTTCGACTTTGATGCTGGCTTTAATCATCATTAAGAGTGCAATGGTCATTGAAGTTGATCAAGGCGAGTTACGCGTTGGTAGAGCACATATCGATTTGAAATTTTTAAAGGCTGCCCAAGCGCTATCTAGCATCGAGGTGCGTAATTTACGAACCAGAGATGCAGATCCCGCAGCTTTTCTTGCAATCCGTTTTTGGTCTTCAACTGGCGTTCGTGTTACTTTACAAGATGACCGTGATACAACTCCTTATTGGTTAATCACCAGCAATCATGCCGATGCATTAACCTCTGCCTTGCATTCAATAATTATTTAAAAGCACTCTTTACAAATTGCCTTAGCGCCTTCGCCTTTCGCAAGTTGCGTAATATGATGAACGAGGAAGCAACGAGAACACGTGAACTCATCCTCTTGTTTTGGAACAACACGTACCGCTAACTGTTCACCCGATAAATCAGCACCTGGAAGTTCGAGCGTTTCAGCAGCTTCTGCCTCATCTACATCGATTTGGCCGGATTGAGCATCGACACGCTTTGCCTTTAACTCTTCTAATGACTCCTCGTGGAGTTCTTCATCAGTTTTTCTGGGTGTGTCGTAATCTGTTGCCACTGCTCTCACCTCGATTCTCAAACCTCATTTGTTGCCTGCGGGGGCATCATGACCTATTACACGGGCACTGGTTGCTATAACCCTCGGCGTGTCGGAGTTATTCCCCGGAGGCGATTTCTATCGCTTCAGCCAACCCTTCGTCAACTCGAGCGTGAATGATGGTCCCTAACTCCCCATACTCTTTAGAAAATATCTCACCCTGCTCATGGACTGCGTGAACTAAGTCACCACGGTTATAGGGAATTACCGCCTTTATTTCAATCTTCGGGCGCGGCAGCGAGCTTTCAATCGCGGCAATGAGGGCTTCTAGACCAAAGCCCGTGCGAACTGAAAAGGCAAAACTATGCGGCTCCTTTCGCAAAATATCCATGACCATCTGAGGATCGGCAATATCGACTTTGTTTATGGCAATTATCTCAGGGATATCAGCACCCCCAATCTCTTGGATCACTTGGCGCACAGCGCGAATCTGCTCAAATGGATCTGAGTGCGAACCATCGACAACATGCACAATGACATCGGCCCCTGAGACTTCCTCTAACGTGGATTTAAAGGCGTCGATTAATTGATGTGGCAGGTGACGAACAAAGCCAACAGTGTCGGTCAATGTATAAACACGGCCATCACTTGTCTGTGATTTTCGCACTGTCGGATCCAGCGTTGCAAAAAGTGCATTCTCCACCAGCACACCGGCATCGGTTAAACGATTGAGCAGAGATGACTTTCCGGCGTTTGTATAGCCTGCGATGGCAACGGATGGAATATTAAAGCGTTTTCGCTCTTGGCGTTTAGTATCGCGTGCGGTTTTCATGAGTGCGATTTCACCACGAAGTTTGGCCATCTTGTCGCGAATTCGGCGGCGATCGGTTTCAATCTTCGTTTCACCGGGCCCGCGACCACCAATACCAGCACCTCCTGCTGCGCGACCACCTACTTGTCGCGAGAGCGAAGCTCCCCACCCGCGAAGTCGAGGAAGCAGATACGCGATTTGGGCTAACTCAACTTGAGCTTTACCTTCTTTGCTCTTTGCATGCTGTGCGAAAATATCCAAAATCAATGCAGTGCGATCAACAACCTTTACTTTTACTCTCTCCTCTAACTGGCGAAGTTGGGAAGGAGAAAGTTCACCGTCACAAATAACCGTATCGGCCCCGGTTGCCAAAACAACTTGTCGCAACTCCTCGACTTTGCCAGAGCCAATATATGTTGCGGGATCTGGTTTATCGCGTCGCTGAATTAGACCTTCTAGAACTTCTGAACCAGCGGTCTCTGCCAAAGCTTTCAACTCTGCGAGGGAATTTTCAGCCATAACCGCGGTGCCTTCGGTCCAAACTCCAACGAGGACTACACGTTCGAGTTGTAATTGGCGATACTCAGCCTCAGAGATATCTTGAAGTTCGGTAGAAAAACCCTTAACGCGACGCAATGCGTGGCGCTCTGACAACTCTTGCGTTGGTTCGGCAAATTCATCGTTTTCTTGTGAATCAAATTCAGCTGCAACACGCGCGCTTTCGCGCATGAGCACTTCAAACTCATCTCCAGCACCTGAATTAGGCAAGTAGGAACTCCGTGATATCGACATCTCTGACTAAAACTGCAGGACCCGTTAACGTGGCGTTGGCGTGTGAATCGATGGTGACTTCTAAACGCCCGCCGGGTGGCTTTATCACCCATGTACTTGGCAATCGCTCTTTAATATGCAAGGCGGCTGCGAAAGCTACTGCGCAGGTGCCAGTTCCACACGAGCGCGTCTCACCGCTTCCTCGTTCATACACTCGAATGGAGAGTTCATGATCCCCGGTTATTTCGGCGAACTCCACATTAACTCCATCGGGATATGAAGCACGTGGTCGCACGACGGGTGGCTCGTTTAATGGACCAACATCATTGATGTCATCGACGAAGACAACTGCATGAGGATTACCGACGCTAATGTTGTAACCATTCCACACATGGCCATTCGTTGCGGCAGTTATTGCTTCGGCTTCATCACTTACTTGACCCATATTTACTGAAATATCCCCCACGAACGGAACCCGCAGATGCTTTAAGCCATCATGCGTATTAATTGCAAAGATTCCCTCTGGAATATGTCCGCGTTCGACAAGATAGCGCGCCATGACACGGATGCCGTTTCCACACATTTCGGCAATCGAGCCATCTGAGTTACGGTAATCCATAAACCATTTCCCATCACGCTTTACAATGCGAATCAATCCATCGGCACCAATTCCAGTTGTTCGATTGCAAATGGCGGCCGTTTCTAACGTTGTTATCGAGTGATTATCCTCTGGGTCAAATACGAGCACAAAGTCATTTTCGGTGCCGTGACCATATGTTGCAATCATTGTCCGAACTTTACCCTCTCTAGGTGCGCCAGTAGAACCTCAAAGCTCGGCTGAATAGGTGAAATCCACGTGATGCGTTGATCGCGCGAGAACCAAACCTCTTGGCGTCTTGCATATTGGCGAGTCGCACGTTTGGTGTCCTCGCGGGCGGCCTCCTCGCTCATTAGACCTTTTCGGTAAGCGATTATCTGGGAATATCCAAGTGCGAGTTGAGCCGTGCGGGACCCGGTAATTCCCTCCTCCAGCAGCCGATCAACTTCATCAACAAAGCC
Source organism: Actinomycetes bacterium (assembly GCA_025360085.1). Taxonomy (GTDB): domain Bacteria; phylum Actinomycetota; class Actinomycetes; order Nanopelagicales; family Nanopelagicaceae; genus Planktophila. The sequence continues at coordinate 86,324 of JANYCW010000014.1, read as the reverse complement.
TTGCTCCCACATCTGATCTACCCGTTCATGAATTCGTTCACTTAATTTTTCTCGATCCATAACCAATCCGAACTGCTGTGCATCGGGATAGCGTGTGCTCGCCTCTCGTGGAAGATTTGCCGTAAATGGTTGGCCCGTTATCTCAATGACTTCCAAGGCGCGGACCACTCGGCGTGCATTTTCGCGATCAATAGCAAGTGCGGCGGCTGGATCTAACTTTTCTAAGCGTTGAAAAAGTGTATCTATCCCGAAATCCTTCAACTCTTTTTCAAGTTTTTCACGAATCACCGGATTTGTATCTGGAAAGTTCAACTCATCTAAAATTGATTTAATGTAGAGGCCGGTACCTCCCACCACTATTGCACATTTGCCTCGAGATTCGATATCGGCAATCGCAGCACGTGCCAGCTCTTGATACCAAGCCACGGTTGCATCCTGATTAATATCGAGTACATCCAAAAGGTGATGACGAATACCTTGGCGTTCATCGATAGACAATTTGGCCGTTCCGATATCCATTCCACGATAAATTTGCATGGAATCCGCATTTACAATTTCGCCATTTAAGTGTTGCGCCACTGCTATTGCCAGATTGCTTTTGCCGGTAGCCGTTGCACCGCAAACAACGATTACGCTCATCGAGAGATTGTCGGCATTCCCAGCATTGTAGAACTTTTCACAGCTTCTTTATTTCGAGCCTCATGCGCATCTCCGCCACGGGTTGCACGAACAGTTCCCGGTGTTCCAATCAAATAATGTGCAGACGCATCTGTGATGAGCACTTCTACTTCATCTCCGGGACGAACGAGCGTCGTATTATCAAAGTGAACAAGTCGAAAATCTTCACTTCTCCCCGTAAGTCGTGCCTTCACACTATCTCTGCGACCCTCATACTCACCAACGAGAACTTTTACGCTTTTGCCAACAGCCTCTTCATTAACGGAGAGAGAAATCAACTGTTGATGATTGTGAAGGCGTGTATAACGCTCCCCCACGATGTGACTTGCGATTTGATTGGGCATCGTTGCCGCCGGGGTTCCTGGACGAATCGAATATTGATATGTGTAAGCGGCGGCAAAACGAGCGTGAGTACATAAATCTAACGTGGCTTGAAAATCGACTTCTGTTTCTCCAGGAAAACCAACGATGATGTCAGTAGTAATCGAGGCATGCGGAATAGCTTTTCGTACTCGCTCAAGAATTCCTAAATATCTATCGGTGCGATAGGAACGACGCATTGCTTGCAAAATTGGGTTCGAACCCGACTGAAGCGGCATGTGCAAGTGCGGCATCACATTGTGCGTCTGCGCCATTGCATCAATCACATCATCGGTGAAATCGCGCGGATGTGGTGACATAAAGCGCACGCGTTCGAGACCTTCGACTCTCCCGCATTCACGTAACAATGTCGCAAATGCCGCACTATCCCCAAAATCGACCCCATAGGCGTTTACATTCTGGCCCAAAAGCGTTATCTCAATGACCCCTTGATCAACGAGTGCACGTATTTCGGCAAGAATCTCCTTGGACGATCTATCTTTTTCTATGCCGCGCAGGGTAGGCACGATACAAAATGTGCAGGTGTTATTGCAGCCCACCGAGACCGAAACCCACGATGAAAATGCCGACAAACGACGAGCCGGCAGCGTAGATGGGAAGTGCTCGAGGGCCTCGAGGATTTCTATCTGTGACTCTTCTTCGATGCGCGCGCGCTCAAGTAAAACTGGAAGCGAGCCAACATTGTGCGTACCAAAAACGACATCAACGTAGGGTGCTTTTTCTATGATCATCGCTTGATCTTTTTGGGCCAAGCATCCACCCACAGCAATCTGCATCTTTGGGTTTAATTTCTTAATGGGTGCGAGAAAAGAGAGATTTCCATACAGTTTGTTATCGGCGTTTTCGCGAACTGCACACGTATTAAAAACAACGATATCGGCTTGCTCCCCGATGAGCGCCGGAATGTAGCCGGCAGCATCGAGTAAGCCTGCGATTCGTTCGGAGTCATGAACATTCATCTGACAGCCATACGTTTGGACTGTATAGGTACGGTTCATATGCCTATCGTAGAGCCTTTAGGTAAGCGCCAAGATTTCAATCTCAAAGGTTGAACGGTTAACAAGGGCCATATGGTGATTTTCCAGCAAGGTCCAGCCAGGTTGATTCCAGCCACTCGAGGCAAATAAGAGGCCATCTGGGGTCGGTAAATATTTAATCTCATAATAATCATCAGGTGCCCACTCGGGTTTCTTCATAGCGTTGTGCTCGCTCAGAGTGATAAAGAAATCGCGATTCATAAGCATGCAGTTTAAACTTGTCGTCTCGCCGTGCGCTTTAATTAATTTTAAAGCATGCTTTAAACCCTCTGTCAGTCCTAACTTTTCGACCTCAGTCATTACTAAATAGAAATAACGTTCGCTGTCGGTGTCTCCAACGATCAAAGAGTTAAATTTTGGGTCGATAAATGCAGTAACTGCCTCGGGCGGGAAAATCGAGCCATTATGAATAAAGGAATACTCGCCATACGTGAATGGATGGGTATTGTTTTCGCTATTGGATAACCCCTTTGTAGCCCAGCGAAGATGCAGAAGTGCGCCATCGGCAGCGTTATCGGCCATTGCTTTATTGAACGTACTGCTTTGAACGGCAGATTCAACCCTCTTCTCTACAACGTTATGGCCGCCACCTTGATCCACCGTCGATAAACCCCACCCATCGCAGTGGACGGATGAGAGAGCGACAAAATCTGAAAATTGATCTCCAACAAGTGCTGGAAATGAGGTCCTGCTCGGCGACACGTAGCCCATTAATCGGCACATATTTACCTAAATCCCTTTCGCTTAAGTCACACTACGAGGTAGAAATGCTACCCCAGAGGCTCAAGGAGGAGTACATCTTGGCAATTAACGACGCAGACGAGAAACGATTAGCAGAACTTGGATACAAGCAGGAGTTAAATCGAACGTGGTCATCCTTTTCTAACTTCGCAATCTCCTTTTCTATTATCTCGATCCTGGCAGGTTGCTTCACAACCTTTGCTCAGGCTTGGAATTACGGCGGACCTGTAGCAATCTCTATTGGTTGGCCCCTCATCTCACTATTCATTCTGATTATCGGATTTTGTATGTCAGAGCTCGCTTCGGCATACCCTACGTCAGGCGGAATTTACTGGTGGGCATCAAAGCTCGGTGGCGCAAAGGCCGGCTTTTTCACCGGTTGGCTTAACTTAATTGGCCTCGTCGCTGTCACCGCCTCCGTTGGATACGGAGTGACAGGTTTTATTAATAACCTGATCGGCCTCTATTCCCCAGGATATGCAAAAAGTTTTATGGGCGGGGATTACATTAAACAGCAATTTTTTATCTTCCTTATTGTTATTCTCTTTGCGACGTTAGTAAATGTTTATAGTGGACCTCTGCTATCAATGTTCAATAACATTTCGGTTTGGTGGCATGTTTTTGGCGCTGTAATCATCGTGGGTATTTTGATTTTTGGTACTGACAAACATCAGACGCTTAACTGGATGTTTACAACTAAAATCAATAACTCAGGTTTTAGTGATAACTCTTACTGGTACTTTATTCTTCCTTTAGGTTTCTTACTAACCCAATATACGATTACCGGCTTTGATGCTTCGGCGCACTTATCTGAAGAGACCCATGATGCCCATATTTCAGCGGCCAAAGGAATTTGGAAATCAATTGCTTACTCTGCAATCGGTGGATATATCCTGTTGATGTCATTCTTATACGTAGCTACTAATACCGATTACATCAGCTCTTTTGACCCTGCAGTAAACCCTTACGGCGGAGGGCAGATCATCGCACTACTTTATAGCGCGCTAGGTAGTGGTACTTCATTTAAGCTCATCATGATTATCACAACTGCCGGCCAAATCTTCTGTGTAACTGCGTGTTTAACCTCATGCTCACGTATGATGTACGCATTCTCACGTGATGGTGCCGTACCAATGGGAAGACTTTGGAAGAAAGTTAACTCTCACCATGTTCCAGTAAATGCAGTTATTGCATCGGCAATTGGTGGTATCGCAATGACTCTTCCAGCTCTATGGAAGAGTCCAACCGGCGTTCCAACTGCTTTCTATGCGGTTGTATCGGTCGCTGTAATCGCCTTGTACCTGGCATTCATGATTCCAATTTATCTTCGACTCAAAGCTGGAGATTCATTTAAGGTCGGGGCATGGACACTTGGCGCTAAATATAAGTGGATGTGCACACTTGCAGTAGCAGAGATTGCAATCATCTCTGTCTACTTTATCTTGCCATTCTCACCTGTTGGTATACCAGGTCATAAAGACTTTACCTGGACGGCGGTAAATTATGCACCAATTATTACCGGTGGTGCATTAATAATCCTCTGGGCTTGGTGGAGTATGTCGGCTAAGAAATGGTTCACGGGTCCGCGAAGCAATCTCAACACATAATAAAGCACTAGTGCTGGAAAACCCTTGTCACTTAGGTGACAAGGGTTTTCCTTTGTAGATTTTTTTATTACAAATGGATAGCATCGTCCAATGAAATCAATGTCGATTGAAGAGTTAAAAAATAAAGTCGAGGACGGAACAATTGATACCGTCGTTGTAGCCATGACCGATATGCAGGGACGTTTGACGGGTAAGCGTATTCATGGCCAGTTTTTCTTGGACGAGGTACTAAAGCACGGAACTGAGGGATGTAATTACTTACTAGCCGTGGATGTAGATATGAACACCGTCCAAGGTTATGAGATGTCTTCTTGGGAGCGCGGTTATAGTGACTTTGCTCTAGTGCCCGACATGGATACGTTGCGGTTAATTGATTGGCAGCCCGGTGCGGTTTTGGTTTTAGCTGATGTGCAATGGCTCGATCACAGCGATGTTGTCGCCTCTCCACGTCAAATCCTTCGCAAACAAGTAAAGGCGCTAAAGGATGCAGGCATGGAGGCGATGTGTGGCACTGAACTCGAGTTCGTAGTCTATAAAGATACATACGAAGAGGCGTGGAACAAGTCATATCGAGATTTGATTCCAGTGAATCAATACAACGTCGATTATTCAATTATGGGTGGTTCACGAATTGAGCCGCTCTTGCGCCGGATTCGCTTATCAATGGCGAAAGCGGGAATGGTTGTTGAGTCGGTAAAAGGTGAATGTAACTTTGGCCAACATGAAATCGCTTTTAAATACTCTGACGCACTCTCCAACTGCGATAACCATGTCATTTATAAAAACGGTGCAAAAGAGATTGCATCGGATGCGGGTTATGCCCTGACCTTTATGGCAAAACCCAATGAAAGAGAGGGCAACTCGGCCCATATTCATCTCTCTTTTCGAGGCCTTGATGGGTCGATGGTGATGGCCGATCCAAATGACACAGAGCAGGGGTTAAGTGATGTAGGCCGACAATTTATCGCCGGTCAGATCACACACTTGCGTGAACTAGCTCTACTTTTTGCGCCTAATATCAACTCCTATAAGCGATATGTTCCTGGATCATTTGCTCCAACTGCAATTCGCTGGGGACGCGATAACCGCACGTGTGCGCTGCGCTTAGTCGGACAAGGTCCCTCACTTCGCTTAGAAAATCGTGTTGCAGGAGGTGATGTAAACCCTTACTTAGCCGTATCTGGAGTCATCGCAGCAGGACTTGATGGAATTAAAAACAAGATGGCACTTGAGCCGGCCTTCCAAGGAAATGCCTATGAATCGGACTCTGCTCGCATTCCATCGTCAATGCCCGAAGCGCTAGCTCTTTGGGAAAATAGCGCATGGATAAAAGAGGTCTTTGGTGCAGAAGTCCAAGCGCACTATGCCAATATGGCAAAGATTGAAATCTCGGCATACGGTAAGGCAATTACCGATTGGGAGCTCTTCCGCAACTTTGAAAGGTTTTAAATCGACGTGTCAACTTCATATGATGTAATTAATCCTGCCACTGAACAAGTAGTCAAAAATGTCGCACACTTAGATTTAGCGGCGACCGATGATGTAATAGAAAAAGCGGCGAAAGCTTTTTTGAGTTGGCGACACGTTACACCAGGTGAGCGTGCACGTTTGTTGCGCAGTTTTTCGCAGGTAGTCAGCGATCACCGTGAAGAGTTAGCACAACTAGAGATCACAAACTCAGGCCACACCCGCTCCAATGCACTCTGGGAGGCCGATAACGTCGCCAATACTTTAATGTATTACGCAGCCGCCCCTGAAAGATTATTTGGCCGACAGATTCCTGTGCCCGGTGGTATCGATATCACTTTTAAAGAGCCACTCGGTGTTGTTGGTGTCATCGTGCCGTGGAACTTTCCGATGCCGATTGCTGGCTGGGGTTTTGCCCCCGCACTGGCTGCTGGAAACACCGTTGTTTTAAAGCCGGCCGAATACACGCCACTGACCGCCATTCGTTTGGGTGAATTAGCGCTTTTGGCCGGAATTCCAGATGGAGTATTTAACGTCTTACCTGGAAAGGGAAGTGTTGTTGGCAATCGCTTTGTGACACACCCCTTAGTGCGCAAAGTTGTCTTTACTGGCTCTACAACGGTGGGCAAACAAATCATGGTTGGCTGCGCCGATCAGGTGAAGCGCCTTACTCTAGAACTTGGCGGCAAGAGCTCTAACATCATCTTTGCCGATGCCGATATTGCTAAGGCTGCAGCAGGTGCACCTGGGGCCGTCTTTGATAACGCTGGGCAGGATTGCTGTTCCAGATCGCGTATCTTGGTTCAAAAATCGGCTTTTGATTCCTTTATGGAACACTTCGAAGTTGCGGTAAAAAAATTTCGCGTTGAAGATCCACAACTTGCGACTGCAGATATGGGGCCGCTCATCTCTAAAAAACAGTTAGATGTTGTTGAATCATTCTTAGATGAGCCAATCGCATTCAAGGGTAGCGCGCCAAGCGGAGCTGGTTACTGGATGGCGCCAACGGTTCTACTTCCTAAAAATACACAGGCACGTTCGTGGCGCGAAGAAATCTTTGGCCCAGTCGTCTCTGTCATGGTATTTGAGGATGAGGCCGAAGCTATTGCAATGGCCAATGACAGCGAATATGGATTATCAGGTTCCATATGGACGCGCGATGTTGGGCGCGCACTACGCGTATCTCACGGAATTGATACGGGCGCGCTTTCGGTTAACTCCAACTCATCGGTGCGCTTCTGGACTCCCTTTGGTGGATTTAAGCAGTCCGGACTTGGCCGTGAACTCGGACCAGATGCGCTCGACTCATTTACTGAAGTTAAGAATGTTTTTATCTCACATGATTAAATAAGGCGAATCGGCGCGGTTGCTATGCGATCGAGAAATTGATCGACCAAGTCATAGCCACGCTGATTACTTTCCTTTTCAAGATTCTTAGTTTGTATCCGCAAATCTTCGACAACAATTCCTTCAGATTCAGCTTCGGCATGACCGCCCTCCATTGCCAACCACATATCCAAAATGTCGCCATCGATCTCTGGGTGAAACTGCACTCCCAGAGTGCGTCCGTAAACATAGGCCTGTGGGCAGAGTTCGTTGCGTGCGATTTGTGTTGATCCTGGTGGAAAAGTAAATCTGTCCCAGTGATATTGAAACCAAGGTCCGCGGGGAATCAGAGTTTCATCAATACTTTCAATCTCAAACCAACCTAACTCTGCGCGCGGTGACCTAGAAACCGTTCCACCTAAAACTCGCGACATAAGTTGGCCGCCAAAACAAATCCCCATAACTGGGATACCCGCGTTGTGGACCTGTCGCATTTTTTCAATTTGTGGCAATAGCCAATTACCAATCACTTCATCGTCGTAAGCGGCATATGGAGCTCCCATCACGACAACAACATCAAAATTAAGCAAATCTGGCCAGATAGGCGTTACGTTAGGGGTCTTCGCATTTTCCTCATCAACAATAACAAATCGTGTGATTTTAAATCCACGTCGCTCAAACTGTGCCCAAATCGGTCCGCCAGCGCTGACGTGGTCGTGCTCGATAAAAATAACGCGTTTCATTTTCTCCTCCATTAATACATCACCAACCCACCCGAAATATTTAAATCCTCACCTGTCGTGGAAGCAGAGCGACTAGATGCAAAAAATAAGACTCCTTGTGCAATGTCCTCTGGGGAGACAAATCTGCCCATAGGCACCATTTCAAGCCACTGCGCTGCTACCTCTTCGGGCGTCGATTTTTCTACTGTAGCAACATTGGCAATAACACCATCTAATCGCGGGCCTGCAACAAATCCAGGTGAGATTAGATTTACTTTAACCCCATGCATTGCTAGTTCCAAAGCTAAAGTGCGCATCATTCCCACCATGCCCAATTTTGAGGCCGCGTACACACTTCGATTTATCAAAGGGCGCTTCCCGGTTATGGAGCCAATAAAAACAATGGAACCAGATTTGTGAGAGATCATTGAAGGGATTACCGCCTTTGAAAGCAAAAACGGACCTTTTAAATTAGTATCAATGCCTTCATCCCATTCGGCCTCATCTAACTCCCACAGTGGGGCAGATTTTCCAGTAATTCCACTGTTATGTACCAAGATATCTATCCGACCAAAACTCTGTAATGAAAGTTGTACCGAACTTTGAATCGTCGTGAGGTCGAGTAGGTCTAGGTAGCAGACTAGTGGCGGCAATCCGGTTTGTAGCTCGGCAATCAAACCCGCAGTTTCATTAAGTGCGCGCATATCTCTGCCGGCAAGAATAAGTTGGGCACCTTCATTGGCCAAAGCCAGAGTGATTGCGCGGCCGATACCTCTGCCTGCACCCGTAACTAATGCGATTTTATTCTCAAGTTCTTTCATTGTGATCCTAACCCGTGAATGCTCATCTATTTCTTTATTTCGTCAGTCTAATTGGCCTTTGACCGCGAGCAATTAAACGTTCAAAATGAAGTTCGCGCTTTTCATTAAATCGACCAGACTCGGCGGCAGTTTTATCCAAGAAGCGGGCCAACTCATCGCGAGCAATCAGACCATCATCAGACAAATCTGTTCGCTCAAAAACTTTCCAAGCACGAAGTACCGGGGCTATGACCTCATCTAGGTGCAGTTGCATGTCATAAATTCCAGCTAGTGCGATTTGCACGGCCTTTCGACCAAATCCCGGCATATTCGCTCCAGGCATGCCAAAGTTAGTCACGACATCGGTAATTGCCCGCATTGCTGCATTTGGCTCCATATCAAGGGCTGCGCTCAGTGTGTTGCGATAAAAAAGCATGTGCAGATTTTCATCGAGTGCCACACGTTGCATCATATTTTCGGCAATCGGATCATTTGAAATCTTGCCGGTGTTTCTATGTGAAATACGAGTTGCAAGCTCTTGAAAAGAAACGTAGGCGATTGTATGCAACATGTCGTTCTCATACGGAGTTTGATAACCCAATGACATATGCGCCAAGCGTAAATCTTCAAGCTCATAAGGATCAACGCCGCGAGTGGCCATTAAGTAATCGCGAATAACAATGCTGTGGCGTGCCTCTTCAGCCGTCCACCGTTCTATCCACGTTCCCCATGCACCGTCACGACCCATCGAAATGGCAATTTCAGTGTGGTAACTGGGTAAATTATCTTCGGTTAAGAGATTAAGAACGAGCGAATCTTGGGCAACGGGAGTGAGCCGTGAATCTTTGGCCTCCCATGCATCTCCGTTAAGCGGACCGGCAAAGTTACGACCCTGCGACCATGGGACGTATTCATGCGGATACCAGTTTTTTTGAACCGCTAGATGTCTATCAAGTTCAACTGCTACAACGGGTTCAAGGTCGCGTATTAAGCGGGCTTGAATGGAGGCTGCGTCACTTGTCATGGTCGTACGCTACGGTACAACAGGTGCTACTTGCCAGTTATAAATTTTTTTCTGCACGCCTTTGGGCTTGTTCATTCCGCCACTTAGTGATTTCTGCGTGATTGCCACTCAATAAAATCTCTGGAACGGCAATATTTCGCCAGATTGACGGCTTGGTAAAGTTGGGATATTCAAGGTACCCATCGTGATTATGCGATTCTTCATTGAGTGATTCGGGGTTACCAAGAACACCAGGAAGTAACCTTGTGATCGCCTCAATCATCACAAGAGATGCAACTTCTCCTCCACTTAATACATAATCCCCAATAGATACTTCATGCACTCGAATATTTCTACCTACAAAGAGTTCACTTGAATAATATTGTCGAACTCGATCATCGATTCCTTCATAGCGCCCACATGCAAAAATCAGATGACGCGCAGTTGAAAATTTGGCCGCCATTGCTTGGTCAAAACGTTTTCCAGCTGGTGTCAAAATTATTAAATCAGTGTCATCGACCATTATCGGATCAAGAGCTAAGCCCCAAATCTGTGGCAACATCACCATTCCTGCGCCACCGCCGTAAGGTGTGTCGTCGACACTATGGTGATTGTTACTTGCAAAGTGGCGCAAATCATGAATATGGAAATCAACGATTCCTGACTCACTTGCCTTACCCAGCAGTGATAGTTTCAATGGCGCAAAGTACTCGGGAAAAATCGTTACTGCATCTATCTTCATGTAATCACCTCGCTCATATTCGGTGGAATCACAACTATTCTTTTGGCGGCAATATCTACGAGTGGAACTAGCTGATGTACGAAGGGAATCAATGACTCATGTGTAGGGGTAGAAATCGCTAGTAAGTCTTGTCCAGGCAGATTTATAACATCGGTAACTTGGCCAAAGAGCTCACCTGATTCAAGAAATGCGGTACAGCCAATTAACTGCAGAACGTGATAATCATCGGCATTTGCACGTACCTCTTCGATATCAACTTCGGCATACAACAAGGTATCTCTTAGTTTTTCTATCTGGTTACGATTGTGGTAGCCCGCAATACCCAGTAACAAAACGCCATTGTGTACGCGGCCCGAAGTGATGGTTAAGGTGCCATGATCTTGAGTTCCGAGCTCTGATCCGACAGCAAAGCGCGCATCTGGGTCATCGCTTCTAACTTCAATCGTGGCCTCGCCTAGAATCCCATGGGCGCGACCAATACGCCCTACGAGTAAACGCATGGCGATGTGTATACGTACTTAGTTAGGTTCGTCGGTCTCGACAAGATCGACACGAACAGTGCGACCCGCGAGCGCGCTAACAACCGTGCGCAACGCCTTAGCGGTGCGACCATTGCGCCCAATAACTTTGCCGATATCTTGCGGGTTTACACGTACCTCAAGAGTTGTTCCACGACGATGTGTCTTCTCAGTAACAACAACATCGGCAGGATTATCAACGATTCCCTTTACTAAATGCTCGAGGGCCTCATCCATCATAATTATTCGGTAACCGTTTCTTTTTCAAGCACTTCAGTTTCAAGCACCGCATCTGTAGTCGCTTCTACTGCTGGAACCTCGGACACCGCTTCGATAGCGACTGGTTCGGACACGGACACCTCTAGATTCTCCGTTGGTTCGGAGACTGGGTTTACCTTTGCAGCTAACTTCTCTTGCGCCTTCTTCTTCAATGTTGTTGCGCCCTCTTTAGGCTCATCCATCGCGTTCTTAACCGCCGCCTCATATGCGACGTGCTTGCCAATGCGAGGTGCGGCTACACGCAACGTGCCTTCACTTCCTGGCAGCCCCTTATGTTTTTGCCAATCTCCCGTCACTTTCAAAAGCGCCTCTACGGCCTCTGACGGTTGTGCACCGACTCCTAACCAATACAAAGCGCGCTCTGAGTTAATTTCAATGAGCGAAGGCTCTTGTCCTGGAACATAGCGACCAATCTCTTCAATGGAGAGACCGTTACGCGCTTTACGAGAGTCCGTAACGACAACGCGGAAAAATGGTGTGCGGATTTTGCCCATGCGCATTAAACGAATTTTTGTAGCCAAGAAATGTATCTCCTGTTTGAGTGTGTCAGATCTTTTTCTCCACAGCGGGGTGCGTGGTGAGCTCGATTCAACTATCGGTTGTGTGGATGTTGTTCGGGGGTAGAGGGCCCCTCCAACAGAGTGCTTATTGTGCCATCTAGGCCACTAATACGCGAAATCGCCTACCCTGACTCCTCTAGCGCTCGTTTAGCGGGATTGCCCGACTTGGACTTTTTCTTAGGGATTGGCTTTTTCATAGGAATCGCTGGCATACCCTTACCAGCCATCCCTGAAGGCATTCCACCATTTCGAACCTGGCGCATCATTTTCTGTGCCGCACTAAAGCGATTGACGAGATTATTTACATCCGAGGTTTTAAGGCCAGAGCCCAGAGCTATGCGCGATCTTCGCGAGCCATTTAATACTTTAGGGTCACGACGCTCGGCCGGTGTCATCGACTCAACAATGGCCCTCGTTCGAACAATCTCGCCCTCGTCAAAGTTTCCATTCTTACCTAGTGGCTTCATCGCACCGGCTCCCGGAAGCATCCCAAGAAGCTTTGACATGTTCCCCATTTTCGAAATTGCACTGAGTTGATCGAGGAAATCCTCCAATGTGAAATCCTCACCTCGCGCAAACTTATCCTCAAGCTTTGCAGATGTGTCGCCATCAAATGCTTTTTTAGCCGCCTCTGCCAACGTTGCAATATCGCCCATTCCAAGGATTCGAGATGCCATTCGATCGGGATAGAAAATATCAAAGTCGGTCAGTTTTTCGCCATTCGAGATGAACATAATCGGACGCTGAGTTAGGGAGGCGATGGACAAAGCCGCACCTCCTCTGGCATCGCCATCTAACTTTGTTAAAACGACTCCATCGAAACCAACACCATCTAAAAATGCTTGCGAAGTACGCACGGCATCTTGGCCGATCATCGCATCCACCACAAACAAAATCTCATCCGGATTTAGCACATCACGAATGTCACTGGCCTGATTCATTAAATCGGCATCGACACCTAAGCGCCCAGCAGTATCAACAATGACCATGTTGAACTGCTTAGCCTTAGCAAACTCAACTCCAGATTTAGCAACCTTTACTGGATCTCCAACACCATTACCAGCTTCAGGGGAAAAGACCGCAACGCCTGCGTTTTCGCCCACAACTTGAAGTTGAGTGACGGCATTTGGTCGTTGAAGATCGGCGGCGACAAGCAGCGGAGTGTTTCCCTGGTCGGCATAATACTTAGCTAACTTTCCAGCCAACGTTGTCTTACCCGCGCCTTGCAAGCCAGCTAACATAATCACCGTTGGCGGATTTTTAGAAAAACGTACTCTCCTGGCTTGTCCACCTAAAATTTCAATGAGAGATGCATTAACTATGTCAAAAATCGCCCCTGATTGGTTTGCCCCTGATTGCAGTGTGGCAAGGGTATTTATTGATTTTTCTGCAATGTGTGAAATGAAATCTTCGACAACTTCCAAAGCCACGTCGGATTCAAGTAACGCTGTCCTTATTTCGGAGCAGGCTGTCTCAATATCGTTTCTGGAAATCTTTCCACGCGAGCGCAACGACGTGAACGTTGCACTAAAGCGCGAGGTAAGTGAATCAAACATAGTGAGCTAAGACTACTTGAGAGCAAGGCGCAGTTGCGATGTGACCTCTTGTGCGCGGGCATCGCTTAATGCACCGCCATGCAACTCCGTCACATACAGAGTATCGATAGCTTCGGCACCTAAAGTTGTAACAATTGCAGAGCGGATATCGACCTTGGCAAGGGTAATGGTGGAGCCAATTCTAAAGAGCAGACCTGGGCGGTCATGACTTCGCACTTCGATGACGGTGGCATCGGTGGCTGCATCGTTAAAAAATACTACCTCGGGTGCTGGAACCGGAATACTTGGAATTGAAGCATAGATTTTAGCTCGCGCAATGAGTTTTTCTTCGATCACAGTGGAATCCTCAAATGCTTTTACAATTTCATTGCGCAACCCTAACTGCGTAATTTCCGGTGCATAAGGCTCTGGTGTCACAATCCAATACATAAGCGCTGATGGCCCATGGCTCTTTGTTCGCGCTGATTTAACATCTAACCTTGAAATATTGAGAACTCCTGCAACGAGTGAGAGCAAGCCTGGCTTATCGGGTGAAACTATTTCAATTTTGTATCCACTTGCATGCTTTTCAAGAACAACCGATAGCGTTGCACTTTGTGCCAAAAGAAGTTGAGCATCGCTTAGGTCCGGCTGAGGTGCCAACATAGAGCCAGACATCTTTCGTCGCACTCGATGTACAAGATCACTCACTAATGAGGCTTTCCACTCACTCCACCCAGCACTCCCTGTGGCCTCTCCGTCACAGACACTTAAGGCATGCAAAAGTTCAATCGTATTTAAATCGGGAATAACATCAATAATTGATGCAATAGTTGCCGGGTCATCTAAATCTCGTCGTGTTGCGGTGGCCGATAATAAGAGATGGTGTTTGACCAGCAGTTGCACCGTTAAAACATCACTTGGAGAAAAACCAATCCGCGTAGCCAATGGGGCAATTAACCGCGCACCGCGCTCTGAATGGTCCTCATCGCTACCTTTGCCAATGTCATGAAAAATTGCGGCAAAGAGCAGTAAGTCGGGTCGATGAACCTTTCGGGTCAGAGCACCTGCGTACACAGCAGTTTCAACCAAATGCCGATCAACGGTATGACGATGAAGTGCGTTGCGTTGAGGGAGAGATCGAAGTGGACGCCACTCGGGTATCCAACTAAAGATAATCTCCTCTTGATCAAGGGTCTCAAAGATTCGTACCATTGATTCTCCTGCACCCAGCAGAGAGATCAAAAGTTCGCGGGCTTCGCGCGGCCACGGCGTTGGTAGAAGTCCTGCACCCGATTTAAATGAATCTTTAATTTTGCTGCATGTGTCTAATGAGATCGGCAAGCCTAGTTGGGCGGCCATGGCCGCTGCCCGAAGTCCAATCACTGGATCATCAATCATTGACACTGATGAATCTATAATAATTTCGTCATCACGCACACTAATGTTTTTTGCAACTGAAACCGTTTTTTGTTTTCTTGAAAACCGTCCAAAATTTCCTTTAGCTTGGTTCTCTAAAGAGTGCCATGTGTAGTCGAGAAGATAGTCAACTAAACGTGCGGCCCGAGCTACCTCGCTCATCATTGCATCGGCATCGGCATAATTAAGAGTTGCTGCAACTTTGTCCTGCTCCTGAAAAAGTAATCGATCTTTGTCTCTTCCAGTCGAAATATGCAACGACTCTCTCAGATTATTAAGAGTCGATTCGACCCAACTAATTCGCTCCAGCGGTACAGGGACAACTCCCGATAAGGCGATTGCCCGTAATGCGGCGATGTCTCGCAGACCACCACGAGCCTCTTTAATATCTGGCTCCAGAAGGTATGCCAACTCACCTGCGCGCTCATGACGCGCCGCCATTGTCAGTTTTAATTCAGGAAGGCGTGCCCGCGCATTCCTCTCCCAACTCTGCACACTGTCGCGAGCCACGTTGGCAACCAAATCGGCATCGCCACAAACAAAACGTAGATCCAATAAACCCAGTGCAACCTTGAGATCGACAGACGCGCCTTTGCTCGTCTCACTTCGAGTACGAACTGAGTAATCCACGGAGTTGGTATCCCACAGCGGATATACAAGAGCGTTAACAAAATTATTGAGTTTTTCGCCGTCGAACTGCCCTTGATGAAGAATCAGAATATCTAAATCTGAACCAGGCGAAAGCTCTCCACGTCCATAACCTCCGACTGCGGCAACGGCAATACCTTTCTCGCCTTTGACCCCAAGGTGCTCAAGGGCCGCGCTAGAAAAAAGTGAGAGAAGCGTGCGATCACTGGCATTTGATCGCTCACGTCTCTCACGCGTTCCCATGTTGCCTATCTTAGATTGCGTCAGGTCCGCGTTCGCCCGTGCGAACTCGAACTACTTGCTCAACTGAAGTGGTCCAGACTTTCCCATCACCAATTGATCCCGTTGATGCCGCTTTGAGAATCACATCAACAATTGATTCGGCATCGGCATCATCGGCAAGAACTTCTAGGCGAACTTTTGGTACAAGATCGACGGTGTATTCAGCACCACGATAAACCTCGGTATGTCCTTTTTGTCGACCAAAACCACTTGCCTCAGAGACGGTCATGCCCGTTACTCCATGGGCTTGCAAAGCCGTTTTTACATCCTCTAATTTAAATGGTTTCAAGATTGCAGTTATAAGTTTCATTAAAAAGAACCTCCCCGTGATGAGCTCGACATTTCATAGGCACTCTCTGCATGTTCGTTGAGATCTATACCTTCAATTTCTTTATCGCCCTTAATGCGAAAACCTATTGTCTTTTCGATTGTAAATCCGAGAATAAGCGTTACAACAAATGAGTAGAGCGCAACCATTCCGACGCCGAGAGCCTGTTTACCAAGTAAGAGCGTACCGCCACCATAGAAGAGACCGTCTATACCCAAACTATTGACGCTCGCTGCTCCAAAGAGTCCGATAGCAAGTGAGCCCCATATTCCACCAACTAAGTGAACTCCGACTACATCGAGGGAATCATCAAATCCAAACCTATATTTAAGACCGACGGCGAGTGCGCACAAGACACCGGCAAATAGTCCGATGACAATTGCGGCCCAAGGGGCGACAAATGCACACGCTGGCGTTATAGCAACTAATCCTGAAACCGCACCCGATGCCGCACCAAGTGACGTGGCGTGACCATTGCGAATTTTTTCGACAAGTAGCCACCCGATAAGAGCACCGGCAGTTGCAACTTGGGTATTCATGAAAGCAAGACCTGCAATGCCATTAGCAGCCAAAGCAGATCCGGCGTTAAAACCAAACCAACCAAACCACAATAACCCTGAACCAAGAAGTACCAGTGGTAATGAATGAGGCCGCATGGACTCTTTGCGCCAGCCAATACGCTTTCCCAAAACAATGGCAAGTGCGAGTCCGGCCGCGCCAGCGTTGATGTGCACCGCAGTGCCACCTGCAAAATCTTCAAGACCCTTTCCGGCAAGGAATCCAGTTCCAGTGATGGAATCTCCCATTTTATTTCCAAAAGCAAAAACCCAGTGGGCTACTGGAAAGTAAACAACGGTTGACCAGATTGCGACAAATACTGCCCACGAAATGAACTTAGTTCGGTCAGCAATGGCACCAGAGATAAGGGCTGGAGTAATAATCGCAAACATCAATTGAAATGCGGCAAAAACCAAAACAGGAATTGGATAGACACCACCATTATTAGTAAAGTCATTTACCATTCCCCCCAAACCTGAAAGCGAAACATTTCCATACCATGGTGAGTCAGCTTTATAACCAAAGGCTAATTCAAAACCATAAATCACCCATAAAATGCTAACGATACCGATTGTGATAAAAGACATCATCATCATATTAAGAACACTTTTAGTGCGAACCATTCCACCATAGAAAAATGCGAGTCCAGGTGTCATGAGGAAAACAAGTGCCGTACTTGCCAACATCCAAGCAGTATCACCAGAGTTCAAAACCATATCTGTCATAAGTGAGCCGTCTTTCGAATAATAGAATAACGAACCCTCGCCTTTGAGATAGGCGCAAAGATGTCTTAAAAGCGTTACAGATGAGGCTCGTCGGCATTTCGTGGACGTTGCAAAAAACGCCAAGTGTTACAACGAGGTTACGTAAGCAGGCCCAAAATGTAGGTCTCTGGCTTAAAGGGAGCAAAATCGCGCTCCGACTCCCCCGTAGCGATCCATTTTATCGGGATATCCAAATCGCTCTCAATTGCTAGGGCGATGCCACCACGCGCACTGCCATCTAATTTAGTGAGAATAATTCCAGTGACATCGACGCTTGCGAGAAAAATCTTTGCCTGCAGCAAACCATTTTGACCAGTTGTCGCATCAATTGTTAATAACACTTCATTCACGGGGGAGATTTTTTCGACCACTCGTTTGACTTTTGCAAGCTCGCTCATAAGATCACTTTTATTATGTAGACGCCCAGCTGTATCTATAATTAAAAAATCGACGTTAGCATCGTGAGCGGCCTTTGCGCCATCAAAGGCGACTGAAGCTGGGTCTCCATGTGCTTTGCCTGAAATTACTTCGACGCCTATTCGTGATCCCCACGTCTGAAGTTGTTCTACCGCGGCGGCTCGAAACGTATCACCTGCCGCCACAATGACGGATGCTCCGGTGTTTTTAAAATGTGCAGCTAATTTGGCGACTGATGTTGTCTTACCTGTGCCATTGACCCCAACAACCATAACCACCGTCGTACCCAGCGGATTAGTTAGTGGTAGACGTGATTTAGTCGACAGATGTGAAGTTAAACTCTGATTGAGTTCAGGTACTGCGTTCTTATCTTTTATTTTTTTAGCGGCATCAAGTAATTGTCCTGTCAGCGTTGGGCCAATATCCGACGCTAAGAGTTCAATCTCTAATTCGCGCCAATCCGAAGGTGAAAAAGAGTTTTCACCTCTAATTTTCGCAATGAAGCGACTAAAAAGCGCCATGATCTAACTTCTAAATTGCGTCAGATTCACGCAAGCGTTGCGAAATAACTTCCGTGACTCCGTCTCCACGCATTGTTACGCCGTACAGTGCATCGGCGATCTCCATGGTGCGTTTTTGGTGCGTAATGATGATCAATTGAGAGCTCGCCCGTAGCTCCTCCAGTACGCCTAACAATCGCCCTAGGTTGACATCATCAAGGGCGGCTTCAACTTCATCGAGTACATAGAAGGGACTAGGACGGGCTTTAAAGATAGCAATGAGCATGGCAACGGCCGTCAAAGATTTTTCTCCACCCGAGAGTAGGGAGAGACGTTTAATTCGCTTTCCCGGTGGGCGGGCTTCCACATCAACTCCACTTGTTAAAGGATTTTCAGGATCGATTAAAATTAAGCGACCATCTCCGCCCGGAAAGAGACGAGCAAAGATATCTTCAAAATGACGGGCCGTATCTTCAAAGGCCTCCATAAATATCGACTGAACGCGATCATCGACCTCTTTGATAATCTCAAGGAGATCTTTCTTAGTATTCTTCAAATCCTCTAATTGATCGGCCAAAAATTTCAAACGATCTTCAAGTGATGAGAACTCTTCTAACGCAAGTGGGTTAATCTTTCCTAGGAGGTTGAGCGAACGCTCTGCAGAGGCGAGTCGTTTCTCTTGCTGATCTCGACGATATGGAATGAGCTCCGTCGTAACGATTTCACCCGCTTCATTTTCAAAAAAGGTAGGAACATCATTTTCCGGTCCGTACTCAGCCACCAAGGTCTCGGTATCAATTGAAAACTCTTCGGCGGTTTTATTCTCTAGTGATTGAATTCGCATTCTCTGTTCGGCACGTGCGATTTCATCTCGATGAACACTCGTTGTTAAAGCTTCAAGTTCGCTCACTAGTTCGCGCCCACGAGATCTGACCGTCAGTGTTTCACCTTCACGACTAACACGTGAGCCCTCTAATTTCGCGCGCTCAATGGCAGCCTTTGAAATAGAACGTTCGATATGTATTAGAACTTCATAGGCTGCTTCGGCAATGGCTTGAGAAATTAGCGCGGCTCGCGCTCGCGCGCTACGTCGAATAACTGCGCGCTCGGATGCTTCGCGTTCGCTGCGAGCTGTATTTTCCAGTGCTAGCGCTCGAGCCGAAATTGACGTAACTCGTTCCTCAGTCGTACGGACCGCTAGTCGGGCTTCAACCTCTGCTGTACGCGCCACTGAAACCGCATTTCGAAAGTTTTCAGCATTCGTGTGATCAGGCTGGGCAATCGCACCCTGCTGGTGCTGTTGGTTTTGGGCAATAATTAACTCACCTTCATCCCCAGCTTTGGCCGCGCTTACCTCTTCTATATGTGCATTTAACCGCTCAACTTCAGCCATTGCTGATTTCATATTTTGGCCGGAAACGGCTAACTGTTCGGTCAAGGCACCGATGTGGGCGTCAGACTCATTGAGTTTTGAGAGTGAGAGTTCATAACCACTTTGATACTTCGAGAGTTCACTTGTTTGTGTCGCAATTTCAAACTTTAATCGATCACATGTATGAGAAATTTCCGATTGAGATATTTCTAACTCTGCGATGAGGGCGTTAATCTCAATGAGGGAAGAAGAAGATGTCGAACCCCCGCGGGCGCGACTACGCGAGATAACATCACCATTACGAGTAACCACGCTTAGATGTGGATGTGCGTCAAGAATAGCTTTGGCATCACCAGCCGAATCGGCTACAACGATATCGGCCAATAACGATGCTACAAGTGGGCCAATGACATCGGAGCGCACGTGCACATTCAATGGTGTGAGGGATGTTGAAATCGACTGATAAGACTTCGTTACCCCTTCAAAGACTAGAACCTCGGCCTGCCCCAAGTTTTCATCACGCAAAACCGTCAAAGCAGTAACGGCCGAGGTCAAATCGTTAACCACAAGCGCATCGGCTAATGTCCCAAATGCGGCCGCGGCCGCTGATTCCCATCCTGAATCAATCTCTATGAGGCTGGCAATTGATCCCAAAATATGCACGCCCCGCGAATTGCCCAGCAATGCCGATGCACCATCTCGATTTTGTGAAGTCAACTTCATGGCTTCGATTTTTGATTCAACGGCGTTACGCTCGCGATCGGCTAAACGCTCCGATTCGATCAGTTCATTTAAACTCTTTTTTGTCGATTCAAGGTTGGACTTTGCGAACTCAAACTGTGAGTCAAGTCCTTTCTCTCCTGAATCGGCCCCGGCTATATCAAGTTCAAACGTTGCATAATCGCGTGCAGCCGTATCAACACGATTTTGAGCTTCATTTCGGGATCGAGTTAAACGTTCTAACTCCTGCGAAATAGCTTCTAGACGGGCTTGTAAAGATTTAATATGACCTTCTTGCCGCGCTGTACCTTCGCGCGCATCGGCAATTGCCCGCATCGCCGCGGCGATTTTATCTTCTTCAATTTTGAGTCTGTGTTCACTGCCCGAGAGTTCCTTCGTAGTATCGACCAAAGTTTGTCGCGAAGCCAGAACAGCCGCACGAAGGTCACTTTCTTCCTCCCGCAAAACACCAGCCTCTTTTTCCAATGTCTCAGGATCGCGACCTGACGTACGAGCTTCCTGCGCCTCATCATTGAGAAAACGCGAACGCTCTTGCGCCAAACTCTGCGTCCCACGAAATTTTTCTCGCAAAGAATTTAATTGATAATAAGTTTCTTGGGCCTCAACAAGTAATGGGCTTTCGATGGCTGCCAACGCGTCTAGAGATTCTTCGCGTGCGCGAATGGAGGCAACTTCAGCCTCCACGATGGCGCGACGCTCGCGAAGTTCGGTCTCATCAGCCACTTCTGCATCGAGTGTCTTTGACAGTGCAATGAAATCGTCGGCCAAGATTCTAAGTTTTGCATCGCGTAAATCGGCTTGAATTGTTGCCGCCTTCTTAGCTACTTCTGCCTGTTTACCAAGCGGGCGTAATTGTCGTCGAAGTTCAATGGTGAGATCTTGCACGCGGGCGAGATTTACTTGCATAGAATCCAATTTCCGCAGCGCTTTTTCTTTTCGCTTTCGGTGCTTGAGAACGCCGGCAGCCTCTTCAATAAATCCACGTCGCTCTTCTGGGGTCGCCATTAAAATTGCATCTAACTGGCCTTGACCAACAATCACGTGCATTTCTCGGCCAATACCGGAATCACTTAAGAGCTCTTGAATATCTAGCAGTCGAGTTGCCTCACCATTGATTTGATACTCGCTGTGCCCATTTCGAAAAAGAATTCGTGAAATAGTTACTTCGCTATAATCGATTGGCAGCGCCCCATCGACGTTATCAATCGTTAAAGAAACTTCTGCCCGTCCAAGGGGTGCACGTCCACTTGTGCCGGCAAAGATAACGTCCTCCATTTTGCCGCCACGAAGAGATTTGGCGCCTTGCTCACCCATGACCCACGTCAGGGCATCGACGATGTTGCTTTTACCCGACCCGTTGGGGCCAACCACGCATGTGATTCCAGGTTCAAGGCGCAACGTGGTGGAGGAGGCAAAGGACTTAAAGCCCTTCAGAGTGATGCTCTTCAAATACACGCGGCAAACCTATCGCTTTAAGAGCGAGTTTTAGACGCAATTAAGGCTGGGGAAGCTCGTTTTTTAGAGATTCGTAGGCGATACGCGCAGCGATTTGTTCAGCTTCGCGCTTACTCTTTCCAATGCCTTCACTCACGGTAATACCAGCGACCACTGCAACCGCTGTGAAATTCTTATCATGATCAGGACCTTCTTCGCTCACGATGTATTCCGGTACACCTTTATTCAACGCAGCTACTAACTCTTGAAGCGCAGTTTTTCCATCAAGGCCCGCCCCGCGAGCAAACGCTGAATCCAGCGTCGTGGAAATAAGTCTACGAACAATCTGAGTACAGAGTTCAAAACCAAACTGCAGATAAATTGCGCCAATCACGGCTTCTAGCGCATCGGCAAGGAGTGAGTTTTTGTCGCGACCACCCGTTACTTCTTCGCCTTTTCCTAAGCGAATATATTTTCCTAAATCTAGTTCGCGTGCGATATCTGCAAGTGCACGCATGTTAACAATGCCTGAACGAAGCGGAGACAAGCGGCTCTCATCAAAATCTGGATATCGCTTATAGAGCTCTTCGGTAACAATTAAACCTAAGACTGAATCACCTAAAAACTCTAAGCGTTCATTGGTTTGCTTGCTTGCCGACTCATAAGCAAATGAACGGTGAGTAAAAGCTAATTCGAGAAGAGAGGGTTCAATGACAACCCCCAACTGATCGTCGAGCAACGAGCTCAGATCAGACCTCTAATACCTGACGACGGTTGTATGTACCGCAGGTTGGGCATGCCGTGTGTTGCAATTTTGGTTGTTGACACTGTGGGCATGTTGCAAGAGCGGCGGCGGTCGTCTTCCACTGGCTTCGGCGTGAGCGCGTCTTTGAACGCGAGGTCTTGCGCTTTGGTACTGGCACTTGTCAAACCTCTTCTTCTTATCGCAACGGTGGTTGCAGGGCGTAAGTATCCCTTATAACGCTCAATTTTTGAAATCGAGCCCATCGATTTCCATCGCTGCAAGGCTGGCCCATCTGACATCAATAATTTCATGAGCGTGATCCGGTGTTAATTCGGCCAATTTACCCCCGCAGTCAGGACAAAGGCCTTGGCATTCTAGGCTGCATAAGGGATTAGTAGGCAGCGAAAGAACGATTGAATCTCGAATTGGCCCCTGAAGATCCATGACATCGCCATCCATTACAAGCTCATCCTCGAGCTCTAGATCATCGCCAGCAGGGGTACGGCCTTTGCGCTCGATTTTTTGCTGATAAAGGTAGAGCTCTTGAATTCGCTTTTCGATAACAATTTCAACGGGATCCAAACATCGCGTGCACTCTCCGGTAGCAACTGCATAAACATCGGCACTCAGTAAGATCCCTTCGGCCACCGATTCAAGTCGAGCATCAATTTCGATGACTGCACCTATGGCAACGGCAATCAAGTCGAGCCCAATTTTTTCGGGAACTTCTATATCGAGTTCGTACTCCTTCATCTCACCTGCACGCCTTGCAAGTTCGAACGTGTTGAGTTTAAAAACCTCAGAAACTCTGGACATGAAAATTAATCGGCATCTGATAATTGAGAAAGTGCATCTTTATCGCTAGCACCGGCTAGACGCTCACGGCCTTTGGCAACCGTATCTTGTGTCTTATTCAAGATAACCTCTAAAGTCGCAAGTCGGCCATCAATAAACTCTTCAACTTCAGCTTTTTCTTGCAGAGCCTCTGCTCTAGCTTCATTTAAAATCCTGCGAGCTTCATCTCGAGCAATCTGAACTATTGATGTCTGCTCGACCATTCGCGCTACATCTTCACGTGCTATAGAAATCATCTGTTCAGCGCTCAATCGAGCCTCTTCTACGATTGCATCACGCGCAGTTATCACTTTTTGTGCGGAGTTAAAATCAGTTGGTAATGCCGAACGCGCCTCATCTAGAAGTTCGAGCATCTCACCTCGGTGTACAACGCAACTGGCAGAAAGTGGAACTCCACGCGCCTCTTCAATCATAGTAATGGCAGAAGACAATTTCTCTATTGAATCCATGGACTATTTCCCGCCTACTCGAAGTTTGATTGCGGAATTTACATTGGGAGGAATCATGGTTGAAACATCTCCCCCGTAATGTGCGAGCTCTTTTACAACCGATGACGAAAGAAATGAATATGCTGGAGCCGTTGCCATGAGCATCGTTTCCACACCGGATGCCTGCAGATTTAACTGGGCCATCTGGAGCTCGTAATCAAAGTCAGTGACGGCTCGAAGTCCCTTGACTATCGTTGTAATTGAATTACTTTTGCAATAATCAACGAGTAACCCGCTCCATGAATCTACAATTACATTTGGCAAATCTTTCACCGTCTCTCGAATCATCTCTATTCGTTGGGCTACGGTAAAAAGACTGGACTTAGTGCGATTTTCTAGGACAGCAACGACGACTTGATCAAAGTGAGCACTTGCTCGTTTGATAATATCGAGGTGCCCAAATGTGATGGGATCAAATGATCCGGGGCATACGGCACGCTTCATGGCACAAACGCTAGCAAGAGATGGGGAAGTTATCCATTCTTAAGGTACGTAATTGCCAAAGAAGATACTAGCGGCGCCATAATTTCGCCGCCTAGCGGGGGCAAAACCATTTGGCCAGCTAAACTGAAAACTCCTTGCGGTGCGCTCGATTGCTATTAAAGCACCATCGTTTAAAAAAGCTCCAGTGTGAAGTTTTTCTAACACTTCCTTAATTTCGTTTTCAGTGAAATCAAATGGTGGATCGATATAAACAATGTGATATTTCTCTTTAGGAAATTGTGAAACAAAACTCTGGACTGACATCGAGTATAAGTGAAATTTACCGACTGGCTGATTCTTTTTTACTAATTCAAAGTTATTTTCAATTGTCTTCTGCGCACTCGAGTCCTGCTCCACTACATCAACAATAGAGGCACCACGCGATAACGCCTCGAGTCCAATTGCACCTGAACCTGCAAACATGTCTAAAACATTAAGCCCCAAAAAATCGCCGAACTCAGATGTGAGCGATGAAAATAAACCCTCGCGCGCCCGATCAGAAGTTGGTCGAGTTACTTGAGCAACTTCACCTAAGGTGCGTCCCTTTGCCACTCCTGCAATGATTCTCAATTCTTAACCTTTATCCAAATAATCTACTGCGGCATCTCTTGCCATTATTTCAACTTCCTTTGCTAGCTCAGGATAATGTGTTAAATCCGACGACGCGGTCACAACGCCCTCTGCATCTGCTCGCGCAATTTCAATAAGTCCTTCATCACGCAAAACGCGAAGTAGCCGAAGATGCGAGCGAGTACCTGATTGACTGGCACCCAAAACATCACCTTCGCGACGTTGTTCAAGGTCGATCCGCGAAAGTTCGAAACCATCCACGGTCGCGGCAACGGCATCAAGACGGGCACGCGCTGGGGCATCATGAGTCGCCGTTGTCACCAAGAGGCATAGACCTGGAGATGTACCGCGACCTACACGCCCGCGAAGTTGATGAAGTTGGGAGACACCAAAGCGATCGGCATCCATGATTACCATTACCGTTGCATTGGCAACATCGACGCCGACTTCAATAACCGTAGTCGAAACAAGTACATCGATGTCACCGTCGGCAAATGCGCGCATCGTTGCATCCTTAACATCACTGCTCTGGCGTCCGTGCAGTTCGGCTACGCGCAAGCCTTTCAACGCCCCACCTGCAAGACGCGGAGCAAGTTCATTAACCGATGCGATATCGGGTGATTCCTGACCAAATAGAAAATCAATATCGGCGCTCTCATCGCTGCCGGCATCAATTCGAGGAGCCACAACATATGCCTGATGACCTAGCGCAACTTCTTCACGGATTCGCTCCCATGCGCGCTCTAAAAATGCTGGCTTTTCTAGAACGGCAATCACATGGGTAGTAATCGCTTGGCGACCCAGCGGAAGTTCGCGCAGAGTTGAAACATCGAGATCGCCAAAGACCGTCATCGCAACGGTTCGCGGAATAGGTGTGGCCGTCATGACAAGTAAGTGCGGCGGCTTTTGAGCCTTTACTTTGAGAGCATCCCTTTGTTCGACACCAAATCTATGTTGCTCATCGACAACGATTAAACCTAGATCGTTGAACTCGATTTTTTCACCCAGCAGTGCATGCGTGCCAATAACTATGCCAGCACCACCCGATGCGGCAAGAGCCAAAGCCTCTCTTCGCGCTGGGCCACTCTGTGATCCCGTAATGAGAGTTACCTGTGTTGCCTTTTCGGGGCTACCTAAAATACCTCCATGGGCTAAAGCTCCTAAAAGTTTTCCAAATGTTCGCACGTGTTGAGCAGCTAACACCTCAGTCGGTGCAAGTAGCGCGGCCTGTCCCCCACTATCTACCACGGCCAACATTGCACGAAGTGCAACAACTGTTTTTCCTGAACCGACTTCACCTTGCAATAAGCGGTGCATAGGATGCGATTGGGCCAGATCATTCTCAATTTCTTTTATTACCTCTAACTGCCCGCCGGTGAGTTCAAAGGCAAGCGATGCATCAAAGGCCGAGAGCAAGCCACCATCAATGGTTTTGCGTGAAATCGTATTGAGTTTTTTTAACTCATTGCGCCGCATTACCAACATGAGTTGAAGTAAAAAAGCTTCATCAAAAGTCAATCGTTCGCGTGCAAGCTCAGCTTGATCTAAATCTATCGGTGTGTGGAGTTGCACTAACGCAGCTTGTAAATCCGGATATTTATGAGCGATTCGTATCTCTTGCGGCAGATAATCTTCCACCTCATCAAGAGATGCAATAGCCATTTCGATACATTGCGCAATTTTCCACGACGGCATCTTTGCCGTTGCTGGATAGACTGGAAGATACTTTCCCGCGAAATTATCCACTGCGCTATCAACATCGGCGCCATCTGGCACCATTTGATAATCAGGATGCGCCAACTGTTTCTTGTTGTTAAAAAGGCCGACTTTGCCGGCAAATAAACCTTGAGCCCCAACCTTTAACTCTTTTTCACGCCACGCTTGATTGAAAAATGTAAGCGAGAGTTTGTCACGCCCATCAGTGACAATAACCTCCAAAATACTTGCTTTCCGACCGCGGATTTGGCGATTAGCCGAACTATAAACTTCGGCCAAAATGGTGACTTCGTCGCCCTCTTTCAATGCAGAAATCTCAGAAAGTTCTCCGCGGACCATATAGCGCCGTGGATAATGGCGCATCAAATCCCCAACGGTTTTTATCCCAAATGCATCGGCCAAAACCTTTGCAGTGCGATCACCCACCACATCTACTACTTTGCTTTCAAGGTTGGCCACATGGGCATTCTCTCGCGCCGGCCGGTCAGCGAGTTCATGCCACGCGTGGATTGGCGCTCTAATAGCCTCTCGCGGTACTCTTGCCCCCTGTCCGTTAATGGACTGCGCACTAATTACTAGATCAATAAGGAGTACGGCCGTGGCAGCAACATGCGATATCTGTAACAAGGGGCCAAGTTTTGGCAACAATGTTTCTCACTCAGAGGTAAAGACCCGTCGTCGATGGAATCCAAATATCCAGCGCGTGCGCACTATGGTCGGCTCCACACCTAAGCGCCAAAACGTCTGTACTTCATGCCTGAAGGCTGGAAAAGTTACTCGCTAGATTCAACCAAGATTTAATTGAATTGGCGCCAGGTTTCTGGCGCTTTTTTCATTTCCAAACCAGATACACCAGTGCCTGCATAGACTTTCCCCACGCACAACCCTGGTAAATCTGTGCCTGTTGCAAGAAAGACATGATCTTCTCCTCCAGCAAAAATCCATTGCCAAACATCAAAGCCGTGTTTATTAGCCAACTCATTGAGTGCACCGAACTCTGGATCGGCAATAAAAGCGTTTTGCTCAAAGACAAAGCGTAGCCCCGATGCTTGTGCCATCTGGTTTGCTTGAGTGATGAGTGCGTCACTGACATCGCACATGGAAGTTGACCCGGCAGTGGCCAATAAAACTGCCGCAGAGTAATCCACGTTCGGTGCGCAGAACTCTTCAATGGCATAGGCTTCAAGATCATCGACGCCATCGATTTCGATAAGTGCCAAACCTGCCGCCGACCAACCCGGCAGTGATGAGATATAGATTAAATCACCTTCCTGTGCCCCGCCACGAGTGACCGGTTTTTCAACCTCTCCAATGGCAGTTATTGAGATTACTTTTATCGCACCGCGAGTTAAATCTCCACCAACAACAGCAACGTCGCAGCTCGCCGCTTCGTGCAAAATTCCATAGGCAAGATCGCTAATCCATTCGAGTGTTTCTTGCCCAGAAAGTGTCACCGCTACTACTAAGTAATGCGGTGTGGCGCCCATCGCATAAATATCGGCCAAGTTAGCCGCAGTGATCTTTCGACCAATTTCAAAGGCGCCAGACCACTCGGTTCTAAAATGGGTTCTTTCAACGGCCATATCCGTTGTAATAACCGTTTTTTGTGTGGTTGAAACAACGGCGGCATCATCACCAATTCCGATGTAAATTCCAGCGTGATCGCTTTCAAAGATTTTTGCCAACAGTTCGATCACCTGGGCTTCATCAAAATTCATAGTACTAACCTTATTCCACTAGCGAGTAACACCATCTCTGAAGTAGCCTTTGGCCACCAAGGAAAGGAAGCGCGATGTCTATTCAGGCCTATATTTTAATTCAAACTGAGGTCGGCAAAGCAAGTTCAGTTGCCAAGGCAGTATCTGCGATCGCTGGTGTCACTCTCTCAGAAGGCGTCACTGGCCCTTACGATGTCATCATGCGCGCAGAGGCGCCCAGCATGGAAGAGTTTGGCCGTGTTATTTTGTCGAAAGTGCAAGCAGTTCCTGGTATCACTCGGACTTTAACCTGCCCCGTTACGTATTAAAAACTTTTAAAAACTGTGCGCACGCTATTTCGTAATGCGTACTGCTGGTCCGCGGGGAAAGAAATCTTTGATGGCCTGCTCATTGAAAATGACATAATCGTTGCAGTTGGCGATCAAGCCTTAGCTTCAGATTTCGATGAGGTAATTGATTTAGATGGAGCATTTGTAATTCCAGCCTTTCTAGATGGGCATGCACATCCAATCTTTGCCGGACGCGAAGCGGCGGGACCTAAAATTAATGGGCTGAGCTCGCTCGAAGAGATACTCAAAGAAGTAAAGAACTTCGCAGAAAAAAATCCCACCATGCCTTGGATCATTGGCGGCGCATATGAAGCTGCAATTATCGAGGCAGGTGCCTTTGATGCCCACTGGTTAGATTCCGTCGTATTTGATCGTCCCGTTGTCTTGCACGCCGTCGATCACCACACAATCTGGGTAAATAGTGAAGCCTTAAAACGTGCAAAGATTAACGAGAAAACACCAGATCCAAGCGGTGGAACAATCGCCCGCCGCCCCGACGGCTCACCACAAGGCACACTCCGTGAACCAAATGCAATACAGCTCATTCTCAATTGCGCCCCACCAGATTCGATTAATAGCGATGTAGAGGCAATAAAGCGAGCGTGTTCTGCATATTTAGATGCGGGAGTCACTGCCGCCATTGATTCGTGGGTTGAAAAAGATATGGCACAAGCATATTTAGCCGCGGCACAATCAGGTGATTTAACGATTGCAATGAACCTCTCTTTTCTTGCAACCCCAACAACGTGGAGAGAAAAGGTTACAGAGTTCAATTCTTTTCGTAGCGAATTCGCATCACTTCCCAATCCTGATTTAGTCCTAGCTAACAGCATAAAGTTTCTGGCAGATGGCGCACTCTCTGCCGGAACAGCTGCACTGATAGATCCATATCTGGATAACCCCGATTCACATGGAATAAAGATCTGGGCAGATAAGGAGTTACTGGATGCAGTCACCACCTTTGATGCGCTGGGATACCAAGTACATATCCATGCAATCGGTGATGCGGCAGTCAAGCAAGCTTTAGATGTAATTGAGGCAATGATGAAAATTAACCCACACTGGGATAGACGCCCAGTGATTGTGCACGCCCAATTAATCAGTGATGAAGATCTACCGAGATTTAATGCCCTTGGTGTTATCGCAAATATTCAACCACTTTGGTGTTATTTAGATCCAATGAATAAAGAGTTGATTCTTCCCCGCCTTGGTAAAACAAGAAATGACCGTCAATATCGGCTTCGAACATTGATAGATACCGGTGCAACCATCGCATTTGGTAGTGATTGGCCCGTAACAAGTGAGGTGCCGCTGCTCGCCTTGGCTGTTCCAGTTAACCGATTGGCTCCAGGTGTGCACAGTGAAGACAGTTGGAATATCTCCGAAGCGATAACGATGGAGGAATCTCTTACCTTTTATACCGCCAATGCGGCATATCAATTATTCCGGGAAAGCGAGAGAAGCTCCCTAAAAGTAGGTATGAAAGCTGACTTTTTAACCCTGAATCGAAATCCCTTTGAAACACCGCCTCATGAGGTTGCCTCCATTTCGATCAAAAGTGTTTATCAAAATGGGGAGAAGATATGAGGCTAAATGGTCTGCCTATCCCACACCATTTAATTTCTAACAAAACAACGAAGGAGCGATGCTGTGACTGTATCTACAATGAAATGGCAACACGGAGAGACTTGGTATCGAGTTGTTGGTGATTTAAAATCTGGTAAAACACCCGTGATCGTATTACACGGCGGGCCTGGAGCTGGTCACAACTACTGCATTCCAATTGCAGAGATGATTGCCCAATCTGGTCGTGCAGCAGTTCTCTATGATCAAATTGGATGTGGTAACTCCACACATCTGGTCGATGCGCCAGTAAAATTTTGGACGCCTGAATTATTTATGGAAGAACTTGTCTTACTTACCCAACATCTAGGCATTAGTGATGACTACGCAATCGTCGGCCAATCATGGGGTGGAATGCTTGGAATGCAATTTGCAATTACGCAACCAAAGGGGCTTAAATCACTCGTCGTTGCAGATTCCCCTGCAAGCATGCCGGTCTGGCTCGCAGAGGCAAATAGATTACGCGCCGAACTTTCGCCAGAAGTGCAGGCAACGCTCCTTTCCCATGAAGCCGCTGGCACAACGGATGCGCCAGAGTATGTTGCCGCAGTTAATGTGTTTTATGCCAGTCACGTCTGTCGAATTCCTATGCCGCAAAATGTCCTTGATAGTTTTGAGCAACTGGAAGCCGAACCAACGGTATATCACACGATGAATGGCCCAAGTGAATTTCACGTGATTGGAACGCTTAAGGATTGGGATATTCTCCAAGAGCTTCATAAAATATCGATTCCCACGTTGCTTGTATCTGGCCAATACGATGAAGCAACACCCACGATGGTCTCTGAAATTCACCAATTAATTCCTGGCTCTACGTGGGAACTATTCCCTGAGTCATCACATATGCCGCATATCGAAGAGCCTGCGCGATTTAAGCGAATCGTGACGCAATTTCTAGATTTAGTGAGATAAATTACTCGTAAGCGAAATTTGTTTCGCAGGACCTCCGCGGGCCAGTGCCCGAAAATTATGCTTGACCGTTCGAGGCATGCAGCAAAATCCCTCAATTTATTGAAGTGTTACCAAACCAATAGAATTGTCCTATGAGTTTTACGTTGTATTCAACCTCGTGGTGCGGGCCGTGTAAGCGTTTGAAAGCCCAGCTAACTGAATTGGGTATCACCTTCCAAGAGATCAACATTGAAGAGTCCCCAGAAGCGGTGACCATCGTCGAAGGAATTAACAACGGAAATCAAATGGTTCCAACGCTTGTTTTTTCAGATGGAACAGCAATGACAAATCCATCTGCAAAGCAGGTCAGAGAGAAATTAACCACCTTGCGACGCTAAAACCGTTACTTTTGCAGAGATGGAATCATTAGCAGCTCCACCACCGAGTTGGCACGGAAATATCAGTTGATCTATCTATGCCTTAAACACCGATGGAACGCTCCAATTCCCCATAGGCGTTGAAACCAGAATCTCATCGGCGACTTTGATTTCGTAGATTAACTCCATTCGCTCTTTCAGCTTCTGCACCATGGTGGGAGTGTGGTTTTCGGCCGGACTATAGCTCGCACCAATTGTTTCTCCATCTAAATGGGGCACTGGATTCTTGATCAAATCTCGTTCAACAACGCGAGCATTGGGATTCTTAGCCATGTAGTGAGTCAAAAACTCTGCCGCTAGTTTGCGCGAGATTGAACGTTCGCCTTGTGGGCTCGCTGATACATAGAGCAAATATGACATGAAGCCTCCTAATTGGTTGACAGTTCAACTATCTAAAGACTTATTGGTTGAAAGGTCAACTTAATTTGACTAAGAATCCATTCCTGCTTTACTACGCTTTTATGGTGGGAACCTCCGGCATGAGCGTTAAAGCGTTTCGAGCATGGCGCGCTTTTCATAAGTTGAGGGGTCAACTTCTCCCTCATCTCTCCAAAAATATCAGCAAAAATACTGGACTTTATCCCTCCGACTTTTTTTTATTAATTACTCTGATCGACTCCCCACGCTCTTCCCTTCACTCTTCTGAAATCGCCGATCGGCTCGATTGGGAAAAAAGTCGAGTTTCTCATCAAATCAGTCGCGTCATCACCAAACATTTAGCTGATGAGCACTTTCTTTGTACTGAAAAACCGCTTGAAGCCGTTTCAGTTAAATCTTAATTACCAAGGACACCGTTAGTTCGAGTTAAGGCCGTTGTTATCAAAGCCGATATCAATGCGCTGTAATCAACGCCACTTGCTGCCATAAGTTTGGGATACACAGAAGTGGCGGTAAAGCCTGGCAAAGTGTTGATCTCGTTGATAACTACTTCGCCATTGTCGGTATAGAAAAAATCTACACGTGCTAAGCCACTGCATCCAAGGGATTGAAATGCTTGTATCGCCTTGGCACGAATTTCATCCCTTGCACTCTCTGGAATATCTGCTGGAATATTAACGCTTGTTGCGGCATCTAAGTATTTAGCTTCAAAATCGTAGAACTCAAATTTAGAATCGATCACAATCTCTCCAACGATCGATGCTTGAACGCGACCATCGTTTTCAAGGACTGCACACTCGATTTCTTGCCCAATTATTGCGGCCTCAATTATCACTTTACAATCTAAGAAAAATGCATCGTCAAGCGCACTCTCTAATTCGTGTGCGGATTTAACTTTGTTCGTGCCACGACTAGATCCCCCTCGAGCAGGTTTAACAAATACTGGATATGAGATTTCACCAATTTTAGTTTTCCACGTCTCTTTCGTGACCGCAATTCCCTGTGCAACATTCATGCCTTGCGCGGCAAAGATTGCCTTTGAAAGATATTTATCCATCGCCAGCGCCGAAGCCATCACGCCGCTTCCAACATAAGGGATATTGGCAATTTCAAAAAAACCTTGAATCGTGCCATCTTCTCCATAAGGCCCATGCAGCACTGGGAAAACGACATCTATGGCAAGCGGCTTTCCATCAACCCTAAATCCATGTACATCGGCGACTAGGACAGGGGCATGTTCATCAACGACGGGAAGAACTCCATTTAGAATTTCAAGTCGATAATCATTGGGTAATAAAACCCAGTTTCCAGACTTAGTTATTCCAATTAAAACAACGTCGTATCTACTTTTATCTATGCCAGATAGAACTCCTCCGGCCGAAAGACATGAAATTTCATGTTCACTGCTGCGGCCTCCGCAGATAATGGCAACGGTAGTTTTATTCATCGGATGAAATTTTCTGAGCGCGTGGTTATCTCCATCAAGCGATCAAATGCCTGCACTGGTGTGAGTATTCCAGCACAGACATCTGCCACAGCTTCGATGACAGGAACTTCGATCCCAATCCGTTGGGCAATCTCAAGAACTGCACTAGATGAGGCAACGCCTTCCACCGTTTTAGCAACGAGTTGGCGCGCAGTATCCATCGAACCAGTGCGCCCTAATACTTCACCAAAGGTGCGATTGCGAGAAAGCGCAGAGCCACAACTGGCAACTAAATCTCCCATTCCGGCTAATCCCGCAGCACTCAGTGGATCGGCGCCATAGGCAGCCGATAAGCGCGCAACTTCATTGAGGCCACGGGTAATCACCATTGCTTGGGTATTTTCACCAAAACCCATTCCGATGGACATTCCGACGGCCAATGCAATAACGGATTTTATCGCACCTGCAAACTCGCAGCCCAAAACATCAATCGAGGTATATACCCGATAGTAAGGCGTTGAAAATATCTTTGCGATTTTTTCTGCATTTAACATCGTATGTGCCGCTACTACGGCCCCGGCAGGTTGTCTCAAAATCAACTCATTGGCCAAGTTTGGCCCAGTAATAATAGCTACGTTATAGGTGTCCATTACATCTTCAATTATCTGCGACATTCGTTGGAGAGTTGAGAGCTCAATCCCCTTTAAAGTGCTGATAAATAGGGCATTCTGAGCGGCCTTGGGCTTCCAAAGAATGAGGTTCTCGCGCAGGGTTTGAGCTGGTACTGCTAAAACATAGATTGATGAGTAATTAAAGGCTTCGTCAATATCACTGGTTGCACGCAGCCCAGTTGGCAAGATATTTCTATCTAGATACTTGGAATTTGTATGTTTCTGATTAATCTCATCAACGACGCTTTGGTCGCGACCCCACATCAATACGTGATTACCAGCATCGGAGAGAACCTGTGACATGGTGCTTCCCCATTGCCCTGCACCTAAAACGGTTATTTTGCTCATCGCTTCTTTTTAAAGTTTCCAGTTCGAGGCAAGTCCGATAAATGTGGATCAAAGATTTCCGTAGGACGCTTTTCACCACGGAGCTCTTCTAACAAATCCGTAATCGCCCGCATGACAAAGGCCGTTGCCTGGGTCAATGCCTCTGGGTCGTCTTGCTTTCCATACCAGGGTGAAAGGTCAAGTGCTTTGCCTGCCAGTATCTTTATTGGCGTGCGCGGAAAGAGTTTTAATTTTTTTTCATAGGTTGGCATAACGATTTGCGAGCCCCATTGGGCAACTGGGATAACAGGTGATTGGGTCATGATTGCAAGGCGGGCAAGTCCAGTTTTGGCCACCATGGGCCATCCATTAGGGTCACGTGAAAGCGTGCCTTCGGGGTAAACGCCTAAAAGGTGACCGGCCTGCAGCGTCTTAACAGCATGCTCTAGGGCCTTAGCAGCGTCTTTGCTCTCGCGCACCACCGGGATCTGTCCTGCGGCTAAAACTATTTTGCCAATAATTGGAACTTTAAATACACCCTCCTTACCAATGTAGCGTGGGGCGCGACCATTGCGGTAGAGAAAGTGCGTTAAAAATAAGACATCTAAATAAGAGACATGGTTACTAGCCACAATTATCTTGCCGCTCTTTGGAATATTTTCCGCCCCGCGCCAGCGTTTTTTCCCGACCAGATTAAGAATTGGAATACACGCGGCGGTACCGATTTTAAAGGCGAGATTTGTTCCGAGGGGCTTACCGGTTGGCTGAGCATAGGAAACCTTGTACTCCGTCATTTACCCATATTACTGGGTAGAAAAAGAAAACGGGGCTAGCAATTGCCAGCCCCGCCTCACTTGAGAATGTGCGGAATGAACTACTTCTTAGCCTTTTTGGCTGGAGCCTTCTTAGCAACAACTTTCTTCGCTGGAGCCTTCTTAGCAACAACTTTCTTAGCTGGTGCCTTCTTGGCTACAACTTTCTTTGCAACTACCTTCTTGGCTGGCGCCTTCTTGGCTACAACTTTCTTTGCAACGGGCTTTGCCTTAACGACGGCCTTAACGACTGGCTTTGGTTCTGGCTTAGGTGCAGGAGCAAGCTTTCGCGCACCTGAGATAACATCCTTCAAGCCCTTTGCAGGTAAGAAGCGTGCCTTCTTCGATGCTTTGATTTTGATGGTCTCACCCGTAAACGGGTTACGTCCGATGCGTGCTTTGCGATCAACTTTCTTGAACTTACCAAAGTCGTTGATCATGACATCTTCGCCCTTGTGCAGGTTGCGAACAATGGTGTCAAAAACGATATCTACAGCGTGAGCTGCTTCCTTCTTGCTGTCGTTGAAGTGTGGTGCCAACGCCGCAATGAATTGGGCCTTATTCATTGAAATCCCCTTATTTACGCGTAAACGTTAAGCAACTGCTTAACGTGCTCTTAAACTTACGCGCACATAAGCCGCGGTAAGGCTATTAATGCAGGCGTGTCGCAGTATTTATTTTTCCAAAAAGAGTTAAAAAACCCCTGTTTTATACGTAGAAAACCCTCAATTTAGCGTTGAGGGTTATAATTTCTACGCGCGAACTTCAACGAAAAGAAGTGAAATAAGCCTAATAATGACGAATTAGCTTCGAATTGGCAGAGTAGTCGGCTTAAAGGAAGCTCGAGTTTTTTCAAAAGAGTCGATGAATTCACTGTTTTTTATAGTTAATCCGATGTCGTCAAGACCCTCCATTAATCGCCAGCGGGTGTAGTCATCGATAACAAAGTGAAGTGTTATCTGGTCATAAGTGATTGTGCCAGACTCTAAATCGACTTTTATCTGCGTGCTTGGATCGGCTTCGACGCTGCGCCACAACGCTTCAATCTCACTCTGATCCAGAATGACTGTTAGCAAACCGCCCTTTAAAGAGTTGCCACGAAAAATGTCGGCAAAGCGGCTGGAAATTATAACTTTAAAGCCATAGTTTTGAAGCGCCCACACTGCATGCTCTCGCGAAGATCCAGTACCAAAATCCACGCCGGCGATAAGTATGGTCGCTGATTTATAAGCTGGTTGATTTAAAACAAAATCGGGCTCACTTCGCCAAGCGGCAAATAAGCCATCTTCAAATCCGCTGCGCGTAACTCGTTTCAAATATACGGCGGGAATTATTTGATCGGTATCTACATTGCTACGGCGAAGTGGAACTGCGGTGCCCGTATGGCTAATGAATTTTTCCATGAGTCTATCTCTCCCTTTACAAATCTGCCGGTGATGAAAGTGTGCCGCGTAGTGCAGTTGCTGCGGCAACCAGTGGACTCACTAAATGTGTTCGCCCACCTTTGCCTTGACGACCTTCGAAGTTTCTATTTGAAGTCGAAGCTGAGCGCTCTCCAACGACTAATTGATCAGGGTTCATTCCAAGACACATCGAACATCCTGCATTGCGCCATTCAGCACCGGCATCGATAAATACTTTATCTAGACCTTCGGCTTCAGCCTCTAATCTCACGCGTGCTGAGCCTGGAACAACCAACATACGAAGTGTTGAAGATATTTTCTTACCCTTTAGAATGTGGGCGGCAGCGCGTAAATCTTCAATACGACCGTTGGTGCAAGAGCCCAAAAAAACAGTGTCAATGGCTATCTTTTTAAGCGGTGTGCCCGCAGTCAGACCCATGTACGCAAGCGCTCTTTCGGCCGCTCCGCGCGCTTCGTCATCGCTAAGATCGGCAGGATTAGGAACTAGTGAATTTAGCGGGGCTCCTTGAGCCGGGTTGGTACCCCAAGTGACAAAAGGTTCCATATCATCTGCATTCAGATCTATCTCTACATCAAATTCTGCATCCTCATCGGTAAAGAAAGTTTTCCAGTACATGAGTGCTGCATCGAAATCTTTTGGAGCATGTGGCTTACCCGCAATGTAATCAAAAGTCGTTTGGTCTGGTGCGATTAACCCTGCGCGTGCACCAGCCTCAATCGACATATTGCATACGGTCATACGCGATTCCATTGAGAGTTCTCGGATGGCACTTCCGCGATATTCAATAACATAGCCTTGGCCACCAGCGGTGCCAATCTTTGCAATGATCGCCAAGATGATGTCTTTCGATGTTACGCCTGGTTTTAATGATCCACTTACGTTTATCGCCATTGTCTTAGGACGTAAAAGTGGCAGGGTTTGCGTGGCTAAAACATGTTCTACTTCAGAAGTTCCAATTCCAAAGGCGAGGGCGCCAAATGCCCCATGCGTTGAAGTGTGTGAATCTCCGCAAACAATCGTCATTCCCGGTTGAGTCAGACCTAACTGCGGGCCGACGACATGGACAATGCCCTGCTCTTTATCTCCAAGTGAATGAAGACGAACGCCGAATTCAAGACAATTGGCGCGAAGGGTATCGACTTGCAGTTTGGATACGGGATCGGCAATTGGCTTATCAATGTTTTGAGTCGGCACATTGTGATCTTCGGTTGCAATTGTTAAATCAGGTCGGCGTACGGTACGCCTTGCAAGGCGTAGTCCATCGAAGGCTTGTGGACTGGTCACTTCGTGAATCAAATGCAGATCGATATACAAAAGATCCGGCTCGCCAGGTGCCGAACGCACAACATGCTCAGCCCAAATCTTTTCCGCTAACGTTGAAGCCATTGGCCCTCACTCCTTAATTTTGCGATATCACATAGTGGGATGCTAATATCACCCTATGGTCAGACAGAGTAGCGGAATTGGCGTTTTAGATAAAGCCGTAGCCATTTTAAGCACGTTAGAGGCCGGTCCCCACTCCTTAGCTGAACTCGTTGCCGCTACTGGTATTTCTCGCCCCACTGCCCACCGATTAGCCGTAGCCCTAGAGTTTCATCGATTAGTCACACGGGATCTATCTGGGCGATTTACCATCGGTGCGCGTAGTGGTGAGTTAAGTTCGGCCGCTGGTGAGGATCGATTGCTCGCCGCTGCAGGCCCTGCCCTTGTAACACTTCGCGACGCCACGGGTGAAAGTGCGCAACTCTATAAACGACAAGGCGATCAACGCATCTGCGTTGCCGTTGCCGAGCGTTTATCAGGGCTGCGTGACTCTGTTCCCGTAGGAATTGCGCTAACAATGGCGGCCGGATCTGCAGCACAGATTTTATTAGCATGGGAAGACAGCGAAAAAATTCACCGCGGTTTGGTCAATGCCCGCTTTAGCGCCGCTCAATTAGCCGCCGATCGCCGACGAGGTTGGGCACAGTCCGTTGGAGAGCGCGAAGCCGGAGTTGCATCGGTATCGGCCCCCGTGCGAGCCCCTAATGGAAAAGTAATTGCCGCCGTAAGTATTAGCGGACCCATAGAACGATTAGGTCGACAACCTGGTCGCATTCACGCCGCCGCAGTTGTGGCTACTGGAGTTCGCCTGAGTGAATATCTAGCTCGCGAATAACTCGACCAATCACATCAAAGCCAAAACCTTTGCGCTGGAGCAGTGATTGAATCCTTCGAATTTGTACGTCGCTCTCTAACCTCGACATCGTTGAATATTTTTTCATCGCAAGGCCGAAGGCCATTCGATACTCATCTTCATCACCGATCCCATCGAGCGCCTCATCGATAGAGCTTTGATCGACTCCCCTAGTGCGAAGTTCTCCGGCGATTATTCGTTTAGATAGTTTTTTTGAAGTATGACGAGACTGTGTCCAAGCTTTAGCGAACTCAACATCGTTAATTAAGCCCGCCTCTTGAAGCCGATAGATAATGGCCTTAGCAACATCGTCCTCTACTCCACGCTTTTTAAGATGAACCAGAAGCTCACCCTTACTTTTGGCCCGCGCAACGAGAGCATTTAATGCAATCGTGTGTGCGATTGAGTAAGGGTCAGCCTCTTGGTCAACCTCTGTAAAATCAAGGCTAATTAGAAATCAACCTCTGCTGCAGCCTCATCAATTGCCGCGATGAGATCGGCATCGACCTCAACGGGTGCAAAGTGAGCGCGAATCTTGGCCTCAATCTCATTTGCCAGATCTGGATTATCAAGAAGGAAGGTACGTGCATTCTCTTTACCCTGTCCAAGTTGATCGGACTCATAGGTATACCAAGCACCTGCTTTTTTAACGATACCGATATCAACACCCATATCGATTAAGGAGCCTTCGCGTGAAATACCTGTGCCATAAATAATATCGAACTCGGCCTGCTTAAATGGCGGAGCCATCTTATTTTTAACAACCTTTACGCGCGTGCGGTTACCCACGGCCTCTTGTCCATCTTTAAGCGTTTCAATACGGCGGATATCTAATCGCACTGATGCGTAGAACTTCAATGCCTTACCACCAGTAGTTGTCTCAGGAGAACCAAAAAATACGCCGATTTTTTCACGCAACTGGTTAATGAAGATTGCAGTTGTCTTGGATTGGTGAAGAGCACCCGTAATTTTACGAAGCGCTTGTGACATAAGTCGGGCCTGTAGGCCCATATGTGAATCACCCATTTCGCCTTCAATTTCAGCACGAGGAACAAGGGCGGCAACTGAGTCAACAACAACTAGATCTAGCGCACCTGAGCGAATTAACATATCCATAATCTCAAGGGCTTGCTCACCCGTATCTGGCTGCGAAACTAATAGTGCATCAATATCGATACCGAGCTTCTTTGCATATTCGGCATCAAATGCATGTTCGGCATCGATGAAGGCACAAATCCCACCGGCTCTTTGTGCATTTGCAATTGCATGCATCGACAGTGTTGTCTTACCGGAAGACTCGGGTCCGTAGATTTCAACGATACGACCGCGCGGTAATCCGCCGATACCAAGTGCAATATCGAGTGCGATTGAGCCCGTAGGAATTACTTCAATAATCTGATTAGCTCGATCAGACATTTTCATTACGGAGCCTTTTCCAAATTGACGTTCGATCTGGGCTAGGGCTGTGTCAAGCGCCTTTTGGCGTTCGGTGGTTGCTTTTTCTTGAGCAGCTTCGCTGGCTTTATTGTTTTTTTCAGTAGCCACGTACTTTCCTTTCGATAGAACGTCATGCGACGTTTGGGTTCTGGCCCAGAAGGTACGGAGACCCACCGACGGACCGAAGCACGCACCACAGAGGCTGTGGGTAACGAACTTCGGGCGGAAGATGGAACCGCTCTGGTTGTACAGGGTTAGGATAACCGAACACCTGTTCGAAAGATAGCAAATGCCACTGACAAAGATGCACGTGTCGCACGTGGGGCAAACGGGATTTTCGTTATCAAAACGATATTTAAAAAACTCCGGTTTGCTATTGCTTTCTATTCAATAGAGATTTAATCTCCACTTACTTAAGTAAGTAAAGAAAGTAAGTCGGGAGGTGTCGGGATGCGAGATAGTACAAACGAAGTTCTAAGAAACATCGCTACTCAGGGACCACTTTCCCGCGCTCAATTAGCTCGAGATTTGGGCCTCAGTGGCCCAACCTTGACGCAGGCGACTAAGTACCTCTTAGATCGGGGGCTTATCACCGAGTTGGAGCAATCCCCTTCTACGGGCGGTCGACCAGCCACTCTTTTAGGGCTAGTTGCCAATGCGGGTCAACTTCTGGGTATTAAATTAGCTGAAGACCATGTCGTTGGAGTCTGCGTTAATCTTCATTCAGAAATACTCTGGAAATTCGAGGAGCCTTTCAAATCCCGCGGTGAAGCGGCAGTAAAAGAGTTGACTAATTTACTGCGCAAGCAAGTTAAGCGCGTTAAGGGACAACTCCTTGGAATCGGAATTGGCGTGCCTGGCGTGGTCTCACCTTTGGATTCAAGTACAGCAGACTCTTTAATGCTTGGATGGACCAACTTAGACGTGGGTAAAAAACTCTCTCAAGAACTCAATACCCCAGTTTTACTAGAGAACGACGTTAATACACTCTCGATCACTGAGAGTCTTTATGGACATGGCCGCGACGTCAGCAACTTCATCACAATCACACTTGGTCGGGGAATTGGTATGGGGCTCGTCATCAACGGCGAACTTTATTCTGGTTCCTACGGCGCTGGCGAATTCGGGCACGTGCAGGCTGTTTCTCCTGGAGCTCTCTGCGAATGCGGAAAAATGGGATGTCTCGAAACGCTTGCATCCAGTCCCGCCATTCATGCATCCGCCGTCACGGCGGGTTACATCCGCCCAAATACTTCCATATCAAAATTGCTGGAGTTAGCGCGAAGCGATAAGAAAATTGCACATGCGCTCTTTAAAAAACCTGCTGAAGCTCTAGGTATAGCTCTTGGTAATGTCATCAATGTTTTTGGTCCTGAACTAATCTTCATAAGTGGCGAAGGTGTTGGAGCCTGGGATCTCTGGGAGCCACATTTTCAAAAAAGCCTTAAAGCCAGTGTTGTTTCCACGATGAACAAGTTCGAAATCGAAGTCGATCCTTGGGATGATGCGAAATGGGCACTCGGTGCCACTGCAATTGTTTTGCAGGCATCATTGAGTAGGAACTCAAATATCAACTCACAATCAGTGGAGGTTAAGAACCGTTTACGCATCGCTTCCGCTTCTGGATTTTCTGCATGAGTCTTAAGAGCGGGCAAAGTCGGACTGCAGCAGTTTTTATTGCACCTAGTCTGATTCCACTAGTTTTATTCCTTATCCTGCCAATGCTGGCGGCGGGAGTTCTCAGTTTTACTACGTGGGATTTACTTTCTCCCCCTACGTGGGTGGGCTTTGAGAACTTCAAAGCTCTGCTCCATGATGCCAATTTCCGCAATGCCTTACAGAACACGCTCATTTTCATTGCGGGCTATCTACCGCTGGTTTACATTCTCGGCCTCAGCGCAGCGCTTGCTCTGGATAGAAAATTCAAAGGTTCCATGGCGCTTCGGGCCGCCTTTTTCTTGCCTGTTATTACCAGTTGGGTAATCGTGGCCCTACTGTGGAAGTGGATTTTAAATCCCAACGGGGGGGTAGTTAATTCAGCCCTACACCTATTCGGAATACAAGGCCCCGGATGGTGGACCAGCAAATCCTGGGCAATGATTTCTGTCATCGTACCTTCAGCATGGAAAGACCTCGGTTGGGTCATGCTTATTCTTTTGGCCGGGCTACAGGCAATTCCACCTGAGTATAAAGAAGCTGCCGCAATCGATGGTGCCTCCAAGCGTCAAATTCTCTTGCATATAACGCTTCCGCTATTGACTCCAGCATCATTTTTTGTACTCGTTATTAGTCTCATAAATAATTTTCAAGTATTCGATCAAATTTGGATTATGACTTCAGGCGGACCCGAAGGCTCTACATCGGTAATTGTTGAGCAGATTGTGAAAAACTCTTTTGCTTACGGAAAAATGGGATACGCATCGGCAATGAGCATGTCTCTCTTTGCGATCATCATGGCTGTTACCGTAATTCAAATTCGTCTTCAAAAAAAGTGGGTCAACTATGCATAAAAAACATACTCGTCCAAAATATTTGACTTATTTTTTCGGGTTGATCATGCTCTTTCCATTTTTCTGGATGATTAGCTCCTCTCTTAAAAATAGCGTCGAAGCATTTGCAACTCCTCCTACTCTCATTCCAAAATCTCCAACTTTTGAGAACTACAGAAATTTATTTGAAACTTTGAATTTGCCAAGACTCTTCTTAAACACAATTTT
This sequence comes from Actinomycetes bacterium, assembly GCA_025360085.1. Classification (GTDB taxonomy): domain Bacteria; phylum Actinomycetota; class Actinomycetes; order Nanopelagicales; family Nanopelagicaceae; genus Planktophila. Next base: position 43,241 of record JANYCW010000014.1, on the reverse strand, counting down.
GATTTCGATAACTGTCGTTTCACTTCAACTATTTACTTCAGCACTTGCGGGATATGCATTCGCTAGATTGTATTTTCGTGGCAAGAATTTTTTGTTTTTCATCTACCTTGCGACGATGATGATCCCCTTTCAGGTAATAATCGTGCCACTCTTTATTGAGATGCGAGCGCTCGGACTTATCGACTCTTTTCTCGGACTCGGCCTTCCTATGCTCTCTTCAGCCTTTGGTGTCTTTCTTATGCGCCAAGCGATGCTGGCTATTCCAAAAGAATTAGAGGAGGCAGCACTAATAGATGGGGCAAATCATTTTCGGTTATTTTTCTCAGTGGCCCTGCCATTGGCCCTGCCATCCTTAGCGGCCCTAGGAATTCTCTCCTTTATGGCTGTATGGAACGCATACCTCTGGCCTCTAATAATAATTTTCAGTCCCGAGAAGATGACTCTTCCATTGGCTTTGGCCAATCTCCAAGGTGAGAACCTTACCGACTGGCCGATGGTCATGGCTGGAACAACACTTGCAATTTTACCCATTGCCTTTGTTTATCTTCTATTACAAAAACAGATCGCACAAAGTTTTCTCACGGCAGGAATCAAAGGATAGAACGCAAACTTTGAAATTCCAGATACGAGAGAAAGCCCTACACGGGGTAGCACATCACTTACTAAGGGGGAAGAAATGAAAGGCATGAAAAGCAAGTTCTGGGCTGCCGGCATCGCTGGATTGCTCATCGCAAGTGTTGGGCTAGTGAGCAATACTGTTGCTGCTGCTTCCAAGACAACAATCAACTTCTTTACATTCACGGCAGTTCCTGACCATATGAAGGATCTCCAAGCTATGGTTGCGGCCTTTGAAAAGAAGAATCCAACTATCCATGTCAACATCCAGTCTGCCTCATATGCTGATTACTGGACCAAACTTAAGACCCGCGTTGCGGGTAATCAGACACCGGATGCATTTGAGTTAAATTATGAGAACTTCGTTACTTATGCTGCGGCAGGAACGCTTCTTGACTTGAGTAAAGAATCTAAAAAGGATAAGTCTTTTAAGAAGAGCATCTACTACGGCAAGGCCTATGACGTCTTCAATCTCAGAGGAAAGCAGTATGGGGTTCCAGCTTCATTCTCCACGGTTGTTCTCTATTACAACAAGGATTTATTTAAGGCGGCCGGAGTAGAGGCACCAAAGGCTAATTGGGACTGGAGCGATGAAGCTTCTGCATCAGCTGCGTTGAAGGCAAAACTTCCAGCAGGCACATATGCTGATTTCCAACCAACGCAGTTTTGGGAGTTTTATAAAGTCCTCGGTCAGGCCGGCGGAAGTTTCCTCAGCGCCGATAAGAAGACTGCCCTCTTTAACAAGCAGCCAGGCATTAATGCTCTCAACTGGCTTGTCGGAAAAACGGTAGCAGGATATACGCCAACCAAGGCTCAAATGGGAACACTTGCAGATGATGCGATGTTTAAGGCTGGCAAGATTGCGATGTATCACTCAGGCATTTGGCTCTTTGACTCTTTCAAAGATGCTCCATTTGGGTGGGACATTGCCGTGGAGCCAGGTGGAGTTAGTCCAGGTAACCACTTCTTTGCTAATGCAGTGGTTGCATCTGCTAAGTCAAAGTATCCGAACGCCTCATGGAAATGGGCACAGTTCATGACTAGCGATCCTGCTGCAATCAAGATCCGTTTGGGAGCTAACTGGGAAATTCCAGCGATCTCAAACAAAGCCACGCTCTCCTCTTATCTCTCAAAGACACCACCTGCCAACCGTGCAGCAGTCTTTGAGGCACTTAAGAACCCTGTGACACCTCCAGTAATTCGTCAACAAAATGAAATGCAGGACGTGGTGAATGCATGGCTCGAGAAGGCTCTCAATGGCTCAATATCAGTTACAGAGGCTTTGAATTCGGCTGCTAAGGATGTAAACGCAATCCTGGCAAAAGAATAATTCAGGGGTAAAAAATGGCGTTGCGGTCTCAATTGGCCGCAACGCCATCCTAATTATTGATTCAAGAACCGCTAGAGAAATTGATGGTAAAACTTATTATTGACAAGCTTTCACTTCTTAAAGACGCAAGCATCGACATCATTAAAAAGTATCAATCTGACTCCGGTGCCTACCTAGCCTCTCCCCACTTTGCTGTTTACAACTACAGCTGGTTTAGAGACGGAGCCTTCATCGCTGAGGCGATGAGCGCTAGTGGAGAAAATGAGTGTGCACTAAATTTTCATAATTGGGCCACTCGGGTCATCCTTGAGCGTGAAGAAAAAATCTCTTCATTAATTAAACGTCAAAAGCAGGGCGAAACAATTGCAAATGATGAACATCTGCACTGTCGCTTTACCCTCGATGGTAAGGAGTCATCCGAGGCCTGGACCAATCTTCAGCTAGATGGATTTGGAAGTTGGATATTCTCTCTAGATAAGTTTTTGGAGCGAGGCAATACACTCCCACCTTCGACATTTCGTGCAGTAGAAACTTTAATTGCTTACTTAGCCACGTTCTGGCAAATTCCAAGTTTTGACTGGTGGGAAGAAAACTTTGGACATCAACATGTTGCAAGTCTTGGCAGCATGGTTGCAGGCCTTTCAAGAGCCAGTCATTGGCCAGAGATTTCCAGCGCCTCACAAACTCTGGCTACAAAGACGGCCTGCGACATAATGCTCCATATCCGTAGCCGTGGGCTTATCGATGGGCACTTAGCAAAATGGATTGATGGCGAGGGCCTCGACGCCTCTCTTGTGGCACTCATCGCACCATTTGCTCTTTTTGATGCCTCTGATGAGATAGCTCTTTCTACAATAAACGCGGTCTCTCAAACACTTGGCAGGCTGGGTACATTCAGACACTTAGAGGATGAATACTTCGGTGGAGGCCGTTGGCCACTCCTTTCATGTTTTCTCGGACTTGCCCTAGTTTCAATGAAGCAGATTGATCAAGCAACTGAAATTTTGACGTGGGTAGGCAGCCTTGCAAATGAAAAATGTGAATTACCCGAACAGTTACCCGAAGATTTGCAGCGCCCACACATGAGAGCAGAATGGATAGCCAGATGGGGGGAGCCAGCGGTTCCACTCCTCTGGAGCCACGCGATGTTCTTGTCTTTGTATTACGCAATTCGAGAGGATTAACGCCATGTTAAACCACGTTCCAATTGGAATTGGCCACCCATATCGATATGAGCCAGATCAACGCATTCCCATATATCCAATCTCTGGTCAGGCATGGAAAGTACGGGCTCGCAGCGATGAGTTGACAAAAAAAGTCTTTCTATATGTGCGAGGAGAATTGAAATCAGAGATTTATGAATTGAATCTGCTCGGCAATGCCCGATCTGATGACCATGGTCCTTATGGTCAGACCGCAAAATATATTGGTGCAGATACACACCTCGCCGATGCGGCCGCACGATCAGGTGAATATCCAGGAGAACTCCAGTGGGAAATCGATCTACCAATTCTTCTCAATTTCGAAGAGATCACGTACTGGTTCGAAAGCGATAGTAAAGAGCGCACTACTCCATATTCATTTTCTGCCCTAGCGTGGGCTCCAGATGAAAATGGCTTTCTCGAAGTTACCTCCGGCTTTGATGTAAATGTTCAATGTAGTGATATTGAAATCCTACGGGATTCAACTGGGCGAATCTTTTCTCTCCGTGCCTCACTACCTTTGACCGTGAACGACCACGTTGTCGGATTCGGCGAGCGCTTTAACTCCATTGATCAACGTGGAGAGTTTGTCGATGCCGTTGTGTATGAAGAGTACAAGGGGCAAGGGCACAGAACTTATCTCCCAGCTCCCTTCGGAATGGTTATTGGCAGTAACTACGGTTTTTATGTAAAGACATCAACTCCAACTCGCTTCGACGTGGGTGTTTCAAAAAGCGATCGTCTTATTATCGAGATTGACATCGCACCGGGGCAGTCAGAGTGCGAAATAAAGATTTATGGAGGTGATTACGTCTCAATTCTTAAGCAATATATCTCCGAGTTTGAACTGCCCAAGGCTCCTCCGAACTGGATTTACAGTATCTGGGGTAGCAGCAACGAGTGGAATACCCAAGCGCGCGTTGAGGAAGAAATTGCATTGAGTCTGGCCCATGGAATTGATCTCGGAGTAATTGTTTTAGAGGCATGGTCTGATGAATCCACATTCGCCGTATTCAGAGATGCCGTGTTTACTCCCACCGACGGCTCGATTGGATTACACAGCACACAAATCACATATCCACGTGATGGTGCCTGGCCTAACCCTCAGAAAATGATCGATGACATTCATGCCCAAGGAAGCAAATGTATCCTCTGGCAAATTCCAGTTATTAAAGATCAGGGTGAGCCTGGCTCCCAAATCCGTGCGATATGGAACTATGCAATCGAAAACAATCTTGTCATTAAAGACTCATCAGACCAACCTTATCGCGTGCCCGGTTTCTGGTTTAGAGATGGTCTCTTACCAGATCTTACCGATTCCAAAGTTAGGAAGTGGTGGGGCGACCTACACAAATATCTGCTAACAGAGATGTGTATTGATGGTTTTAAAACTGATGGTGGAGAACACGCATGGGGTTCTGATCTTAGGTATCTCGATGGTGCATTGGGAATCGAAAAAAATAATCTATTCCCGGTTGCTTATGCACAGACTTTCCATGAATTAATCAGCTCCACGCAGAGTGAGGCAATTACCTTTTCACGTGCAGGTTTTGCAGGAAGTAGCTCATATCCAACGTTTTGGGCAGGGGATGAGGATTCTACGTGGGATGCATATCGTGCATCCATCAGAGCAGGAATAACCGCCTCGGCAAGTGGAATCTTTTTTTGGGGCTGGGATATTGCTGGATTTAGCGGGGACCTCCCATCAACAGATTTGTATCTACGCGCAAGCGCTATGGCGACATTCTGTCCAATTATGCAGTTTCATTCTGAGTTTAATCACCATCAGATTCCCTCCAATGATCGCACTCCATGGAATATCGCCGAACAAAATGGCAGCCCAGAGGTAATTTCAATCTTTCGCAGTTTTGCATCCCTGCGAAAGCGCCTAATTCCTTACCTTTCCGTGGAAGGAAAAAAAGCGATTGAGACCGGTCGGCCCCTCATGGCTGGTCTATTTTTTGACTACTTCGATGATGAAGAAATTTGGAAAGCGCCATATCAATATATGCTCGGAACCAGTTTGCTTATTGCCCCAGTCATCCAACCCCATACAACAGGTATGGAGGTGTACTTGCCAGAAGGTACGTGGGTGAATCTTTGGAGCGATGAAGAGTTCACTGGCAAACAATGGATTCATGTAGATACACCAGTAGATGAGATTCCAGTCTTTGTTGCTATTGCAAAATCAGCGGAGATGAAGAGGGTGCTTTTCTAGCTAGTTCGTTCTCATCCCAAAAAACCTCGCTCTACGAGTAGGGTGTTGACCTAGGTATAGCGAGAGGTTGGCATGAGAGCTCTGTATAAGGCACACCGTGCACCTGGCTTAGAGCTCCTTGAACTGCCAGAACCCAATGTCGGTGCCCGAGAGGTCAAAATCCGTGTGCTAAAAACCGGAATATGTGGAACAGATCTCCATATTGAAAGTTGGGATTCTTGGGCAGATCAAAATTTGAATCCTCCATTTATTCCTGGCCATGAGTTCGTCGGCCGAGTCAGTGAAATCGGAGGCGATGTTACAACGATAAAAGTTGGAGATGTCGTTTCAGGAGAAGGCCATATCGTCTGCGGTCTTTGTCGTAACTGCCGCGCGGGCCGCCGTCATTTATGTATGAACACATTAGGTGTCGGTGTTAATCGCAATGGTGCTTTTGCGGAGTTTGTTGTAATTCCCGAAGGCAATGTGTGGTCACACCCACCTGATATTGATTTAGATCTTGCAGCAATCTTTGATCCATTAGGCAATGCAGTACACACGGCTTTAAGTTTTCCCGTTGTTGGTGAAGATGTTTTGATTACAGGAGCTGGACCCATCGGATTAATGTCGGCGGCAATCGCACGATTTGTCGGTGCACGATTTATCGTCATCACCGATGTCAATGAGTACCGCTTAAAGTTAGCGCGCGACATGGGAGTCGATGCAGCAATTAATATCTCTTCTCACGAGATTTCAACAACAATGAAAAGCCTTGGCATGAAAGAGGGATTTGATGTTGCATTTGAGATGAGCGGGCACCAATCTGCCATACCTATGATCCTTGCAAACGTGGGACATGGTGCGCGAATCGCAGCTCTTGGTTTACCGAAGGATCCCATATCTATTGACTGGGCTAAGGTCGTCACACATATGATTACTATTAAAGGAATCTATGGCCGCGAAATGTATGAAACCTGGTATTCGATGAACTCAATGGTTCAAAAAGGCTTAGATATTTCCAGTGTGATTACGCATAGATTTGCCGCCAATGAATGGGAATCTGCCTTTGAACTCGCAAGATCTGGAAACTGCGGAAAAATAATTTTGGATTGGAGCTAGAAATTTCTTCCATAGGTGATTTTATCAACGAGCTTCGGGATAAATTAGTTGTTCTAGAAGATGCGGGGCTGTTAAAGCAAGAGCGCCCCCTGTCCGGATCTCAAGCCGTGGAAATTCAGGCATCAGGCAAAGAACTTTTAAATTTCTGCTCTAATAACTATCTCGGCTTGGCAAATAACGAAGAAATTATTACAGCAGCAAAATCAGCTTTAGATACCTATGGATTTGGAATGGCGAGCGTTCGATTTATTGCCGGTACCCACAATCAACATCTTCTCTTAGAAAAAAAACTCACTGAATTTTTGGCAACTTCGGCAACAATACTTTTTCCTTCGTGCTTTGATGCCAATGGGGGTCTCTTTGAGGCCCTCTTCGATGAAAACGATGCAATTATCTCTGATTCACTCAACCACGCCTCAATAATTGATGGCATCAGATTATGCAAAGCTAAACGCTTACGCTATCAAAACCGAGATTTAGCGGATTTGGAGGTTCAACTCAAAGCCGCATCTGGATCCAAGAGTATTTTAATCATCACCGATGGAGTTTTTTCCATGGATGGATCCTTCGCGCCTCTTAAGGGAATATGTGATTTGGCCGAAAAATACGGGGCGTTAGTCATGGTCGATGATTCGCATGCAACGGGATTTATCGGAGCAACGGGCGCGGGCACACCACAGTATTTTGACGTGGTCAATCGCGTGGATATTCTCTCTGGCACTTTAGGAAAAGCTTTGGGCGGGGCATCAGGTGGTTACATCAGCTCACGCCACCCCGAAATAATCGCAATGCTCCGTCAAAAAGCTCGCCCTTATCTATTTTCAAACTCGGTGCCGCCATCAGTTGTCGCAGGCAGCATTGCCGCCCTTGATGTCATTAAGGCACACCCAGAACGAGGCAAAAAAACACTAGCAAATGCCGCTTTATTTCGTGCACTAATGCTCGAAAATGGCTTTGAACTTTTGCCTGGTGAGCATCCAATCGTTCCCGTGATGTTTCGTGACGAACACACCGCAGTGGCCATGGCAAAGGCCCTTTTTGAACGCGGAATTTTCGCCGTTGCCTTTTCATATCCCGTGGTTCCACTGGGGAAAGCACGAATAAGAATCCAATTAAGTGCAAGCCATACTTTTGAAGAGATTAGGACGTGCGTTGATGCCTTTGTCGATGCACGATCTACTTTAGGCCTCTAACGAATAGGCGCGGTTTGCGTTCATAAAACCAATTGAATCACTCACGTGTTTAGCATCATTTAATGACCAATCACCTTTTTCAACCCATTGCGCCAGAGTTTCAAATAAACCATTTCTAAATAGTCGAGCACCCAAATAGGTCAATTCAGGTAGACCCCAAGCATCGGATGAAAAAAGGATTTTACTAAACGGGGCAAGCTCTAATGATTCGGCGATTACCGCTGGCGCCCTAGCACCGACATAATTAATGGCTAATCCAACATCGATGAAAACATTTGTAAACATCTGAGCCAAATAGCCCGCATTTCTCTGATATGGATAGTTATGTAAAAGCATAATAGGGACATTTAATTTTTCGGTCATCCGAATTAGTTCAGTCATTAAAAGAGGATCACATTTATGAAGATTTAAATCTGGATCACCGTAACCAATATGAAACTGAATTGGCAAACCTAAATCTATGCCTTGCCAAATTACATGACGAATAATTATCGGGTTATTTAGCCGAGGATCGCCTCCATTATGAATGGACTTAAACCACGCATCTAATGCCGCGCGAAGTTCAAACTCATTTGGTCTTGTTGGATCAAAATCTAGACCAATTCGATACGCTGCAATACTCTTCAAACCGACGGCATTAACCGCCCTTTGCCTTAAAATCGCCTCAAAACTTTTGCTAAAATTCTCAACAGTAGTGCCGCTACTCTCGGCATGAATCTGGGCTAAAACCTCTAACCTGATGACTTCACTTACTTTAGCACCTGTAATTTCGCGCATTCCCTCGACTCCATAGATCTCATCGCCCCGAAAGCCCGTCTCAATCAAGTAGTGCGAAATGCCAGTTTTATTCAAAAGCAGCTGATTTACGCGCTCACTACCCAAATCAATTCTGCGGTGAAAATACTCAGTGGCAGAGGCATGTACAGGTAGGCCGAGCACCGGCGCGCACCAGCGACGTACGGCGAATCCGACTTGAGTATCCAATGCCGCTTCAACAGATTTAGGTGTTCGATCAGATTCGGTAATCATGTTTGCAAACTGCTCTGCACTGGGATTATCGCGTACAACACCATGAACATGATGGTCAGTAAGTTTGATATTTTCTATATGTTCGCGAAGTTCTTCAGTAGACGTTGACATATCGGGTACACCTTTCTTCTGGGGATAAATCAATCAACTCGTGGGCCTCGCTGGCGCGAATGCCCAAAAATGTTGAAAGAAGAATCGGGTCAAACCAACTTTGTACCATCACGTCCTTTACAAGAAATGAAAGTGCGTGTTCCAGGCTCACGGGAAGTGGCCTCACTCCTTCAACTCCTTCAATTTCGGAATCTATCACGTGATCTAAAATAAGATTTGATTCTAGACCGGTTCGCATCGCATGAATAAGACTTCCGAAAACTATCCAAGGATTTGCCGTGGCATCGGCTGCCCGATATTCAATATTGAAACTCTTGGATTGATTGTGGTTGGCAATTTTTATTTGTGGACAAATTCGGAGCAACGCCTCTCGATTCTCTTTTGCGATGCAAATCCCCCCAGGACTCCAAAGGCGTTAGGGCTAGTTACTGTGCCAAATGCACTCATTGCTAAATCAGCCGGTACCCAACCAACTCCAGATTCCCGTTCAATTAATTGTTGGTAGGGCGCACTTCGACCTCGAACGTGAGCAACTAAGTCACAGGTGGCTATAAAGGCCCATTTTTCGGGCATATTAAGGTAGAAGCGCAATAACTCGAGCGGGACTTCCTGAGCCTCCCACGAGCGGGAGAACTCCAACGATAATCCACGCACCCAATGGTGGGAGAAGTTTTAAGTTCTGTAAATTCTCTAAATGCCACAGACCTTTAGGGTGCGATATCTGCGAGTGCACCGGAAAATCTGGGCGATTTCCCGGATCGATTCCTAAAGTGTCGATTCCAAGACCCGCAGCGTGGCGTTCTTCGACTAAAAATCTCGCCGCATCAACGCCAAATCCCGGGAAATGCAGATCGCCATCGGGACCGCAATATTTCAATGAATCGGTATTGAAATCCTCCCAACCTGTCCGCAATAAAATAGCGGCGTTAAATGGAATCTCACCATGTGTTCTTTCAAAATCCTCCACCTGCTCCAAAGTTAAGACGGCATCGGGATCGTTTCCAATGGCAGAAGAGATATCTATAACAACTGCGGGTCGAACCAAAGAATCGACTGAAATTGTGTCAGTCGTTGCAGTTCCTTCAATGAAATGGCATGGTGCATCAAAATGCGTACCCGTATGTTCAAAGAACGATACTCGTCTGGCAAAGTAACCATCGTGCGAAACCGTTACGAGCGTCTCCATTTCTGGAGAAGGTGCCCCCGGCCACATAATGATGTCCGTCCCAAGTGGAATCGTTAAATCTACAACTTTGACATTTTCTAGCATCTTTTATTTCATCTCCCGCAGTTGTTATTGATATCGATTAATTAACGTGAAGCAGATAGATTTTCATCAGCAAGTAGTCGGGTACCCAGTTTTTTAGTGAAAGCTGGGCGCGCAAATACCGTAATTATTCCGACAGCAAGCCACAATGCGCTCACAATCGGATATATTCGAGAAGGTCCGCTAGTTGGAAATGGGATTACATTTCGGTAGAGCGTATAAATTAGAACTACTAAGCCCACGATTGGAATAATAATCTCCCACGTGGCTACACGTTTAGTTCCAGAGAGGAAGAGGAATTTAATTGCACCAATGGTTGCAAATACATACACTGCCACCAAAATAAGTGTGCCAATAACACCACTTCCAACAAAGATATCGAAGGGTTTTGCGTTACCAATTACTGCCCAGAGTGCGATAATGATGGCGGCAGCTCCAGTAACCATTCGCGTAGCCATTGTAGGAACGCCATTCTTACTTGAAATAGAAGCTAAACGGGCGTTTCCACTGTCACGGCCCATGGCAAAGAGCATCCGCGAACTTCCGACGATACAGGCTAAACAACAGCCAAAAGCGCTAACTGCCGCACCTAAAGTAATTATTGTGCCAATCCAAGAGCCAACATATTGAGTACCTAAATCTCCCATGAGCGAACCCGAAGCAATAAATGATTTGACACCGGCTTCGTTGGTTCCAAATCCCATCATTTCAACGGCGGTAACAAAGACAAAATAGACTCCACCGAAGATTGCTGTACCTAGAATTGCACGGGGAATATCTTTTCGAGGGTTACGGGCTTCCTCTCCAAGGGTTGCAGCGGCTTCAAATCCGGCAAAAGATAAGAACCCAAATACGACACCAAGGAAAACTGTTGATCCGCCAGTTCCAGATGGAATTGAAAATACCGACATATCCACACCAAGGCCATTTGGGGCCGTACCGCCAATGAGCTTTCCGAGAACTACAAATGCAGTTATTAGAATCAGGACTACGGTAATCGCTTCGACGATTAGCAATAAGCGAGTTCCGTTTCGAGCTGGGACGATTGCGAGAAAGTACGCTAAAACGAGAGCGATTGCGCCGACTAAAAATCCTGCAGATGGTGATTGATTTTTCCAAAGACCGATTTCGTCTAGGAATTTTGCACCGAAAATTCCAGCGGCCATTGAAGTAACACAGCCGTAAAAAATATACGTGCCGATTAATCCCCAACCTGCAACGACACCACTTCGTGGCCCAGTTGTTGCACCGACGAAGCCATAGACGCTTCCTGCATGATGAAAGTTCTGACTTAACCGTACAAACCCATAAGCAACAAGTAAAACGCCGATTGTTGCAAGAGCAAATGCAACGGGAACGGCGCGACCAACGGTCGTTGCGGTGCCTTGCGGATTGATATTTGCCGCCATTGATGGGGCCATGAGCGCAACTGAAATTCCAATTGCCTCCCAAATATTGAGATTCTTGATTAAACCCTTAACTCCTACATCGGTCATAGATCTACCCTCCCCCTAGCTAATAATTATTTCCAATCTCTGACCGGGTTAGTATCTCAGCCAGTTACCAGGAATTGAAGGATGGTTCGCTATTTTTTACAAAATAACTTAAAAAAATTTCAGAAGACCGAAAAGGTTGCCAGCCGAGCCCAATCATCGCCCTCTTGAACGGCTCTTGCGGATTCGGCCTTTCGAGTGGCCATGATGCACCGCAGCATTAACTCACCTAAACCTTGACTCAGAACCTCATCGTTTTCCAAAGCAGCGAGGGCATCAAGTTGAGTTGCAGGAAGTGGGCGTATATTGCAATCCACCTGCTCTTGCGTAGTAAGTAAGAGTGGGTCGCGATGGGCAGGTTTGGGCGGCGTTAAATTACGTTTAATTCCATCTAATCCAGCGAGAATAACTGCGGTGAGTGCAAGATACGGGTTGCTCGTGCCATCTGAAACTTTCAGTTCTAAATTAATTGACTCAGACTCTCTGCCCGTAAATGGACTTGCAACGCGCACTGCACACTCTCGATTGTCATATCCCCAAGAAATCGTCGAGCCGGCCCACGAATGCGGCTTTAGGCGTTGATAAGAGACAAAGGAGGGGCATGTCAGCGCAACCACCGCATGCATGTGCTCTAAAAGTCCAGCTACAAAACTCTTGCCGAGATCAGATATTTCACGTTGAGATTGCGGGCTATGCAGCAAATTCACTTTTCCATCGAGTGACCAAAGCGAGAAATGCAAATGAGCACCTGAACCAATTCCATCTACAAATGGTTTGGGTGCAAATGAAGCAGTTAAACCATGTTCAACTTCAGCTGTGCCTCGAATCGTATCTCGAAATTTCAAATGTTGATCGGCCGCTGCAAGTGCATCCGTATAGCGTAAAACAATTTCTTGTTGACCTGGACCATATTCATTTATCGCTTGCTCAACGATAAAACCTTGGTCGGTTAAATTATCTACCATGTCATCAATGACAGCGCTGGCACGATCCATTCCAGCACTTGAATAGACAGGGCCGTTAGCCCATGGGACTAACCCATCACCTATATCTTCGGCAAGGTAGAATTCACTCTCAAAGGCGGCAAAAATTTGAATTCCAGCTTGATGTGCGGTTTCGATGGCATGCTTTAAGACCGTTCGAGGACATCCGCCCCACTCAGAGCCATCTTGTTCGCGTAAATCACTTAGCATACTGGCGGTGCGATTGAGCCAAGGCAACTGCGTAAAAGTTGCTGGATCTGGAATGATGCGAACTTCACCGACTGGCTCCATGCCATCGACTTGAATTAAATTTTCAAAGAGGTTGACGGCATTCTGTGCTCGAGTGAGGCCAACACCCTCTTCTAATTTGGATTCAAACTGAGATGCATGAACCGTTTTCCCACGGATAACTCCAGATGGATCACAATATAGAAATCGAATCAAACGGGTGTTATTTTCTTTCACATCGGCTAAAACTTCTTTTGAATTCATAAGTGCACCTAATCAGGGTCAATTGAAATGTGGAAGGTCATAGACTAGCGCAATGAAACTCATCTTCCTTGAAAACTACAGGCGATAAAAATTATTGATTAAATATCAGGCAATTTTACTGTGAAGTATCTTTGATGATTCCGACAATCAGATCTGGGTGATCCCACATCGGTGCGTGGCCACAGTTATCGATAATCTGCCATGTGCTATGAGAAGGTGCCAAAGTGCGCTCTTGTGAGCCATTGCGAGGCAACGTGTTATCGCTATCGCCGAAGAGAATTGTTACTGGAACACTCGGAGGTACATGGGAATCAAAACGCCGATTCAACATGCCATCCCAAGCCGAAAAATAGCCCAAGCAATTGGCCATCGCCATACTTGCATCTAAACACGATTCATAACTTAACTCTTGCCATTTGGGGCTAACTAACGAAAAGCCAATCTTGCGTAATATGTGAAACCTGAGCGCAGGTTTGATAAAAGGTTTTAATACTGCCGCTAAGTAATGTGCCCTTGCCTCAGATAACGTACGTCCAAGTGCAGGTTCAAGCCATAATCCAGCCGGTGCCAAACCCGTTAAACTCAATATTCGATCGGGTTGGCTTGCCGCCATTTCTAAAGCAATCCAACCCCCTAACGAGTTACCTGCAACATGAAATTTATCGATCCCATACTCACTACTTATTACGTCAAAGATAGCGCTTCCTAATGACTTCGGGTCCATCTCCACATTCTCTATCAATGGGCTATCACCGTGTCCGGGTAAATCAACCGTGATAACCCGAAAGGATTTCGAAAGCTGCGGAACAATTAATTTAAAGACCGTAGCGGCAGAACCCAAACCATGAATTAAAACTAGCGGTGGATTTTGAGAGTCTGTTTGCGTTAGTGCCGTAGCAAGTTTCAATTTCAATACCTATATTTTTCTGTTTCATGAGGGTGGGCTTTACATACCGCTTTCCATACTTCATCAGCTTCATAACCATCAGCCAGCGCTTCATTAACACTTCGGCTTCCAAGTTCAGAGATTGCAATATCGACGGGAAAGTGTGAACCTACACCGAATGAGAGCGTTAGGCGCTCACGTAAATCAGAAATGCGCACGAGAAATAAGTAGTTCTGCTTGCAAACGCGAATCCTGCGGAGTCAATGGATTGAAAACTTGTCCTATTAACCAACGTAACGACACGTCAGAAAGAACCCGACTGCCTGTAATTTCGCAAAGGGTGTCGGTTAAGTCCGTCCAGAGTCTGTTATGTATTGCACTTAGTCCGATTGACAAGTGCGCAGGATCATGAGTTCGCAAATGTGCAAGTGCGCTATCCGTAGACACTTGAATCGATAGAAGTTCTAACGCATCAGTTGCATGAAGAGCACTGCGCGCGATATTTATGAGACGTCCACATTCGCTCTGACACAGAGCAAGGATGACACTCTCTTTATCTCGAAAATGGTTGTATAAGGTAGCGCGCGAGACTTCGGAAGAATCGGCAATCTCAATCATTGTCATCTTTGTAAGTCCTACCGTGGCAATCAGATGCTTTGTTGCCGCTAAAATCGAACTTTCTGTGCGCCGATGTGTAAGTACTTGCGGTGCGTACTTATTAAGCGGCATCGACGACAGTAAGAGTTACGCCTTCATGGCTTGCTAGTTCGATTGATACATCGCTAAATACACCTGAAAGTGAGAGACCAAGGGCTACACAGATTGCATTGAGAAGTTCAGAAGAGGCCTCCTTCTGTCCGCGTTCGACCTCAGATAAATAGCCAAGGGACACTCGGGCAGCGCGAGCTACATCACGCAAAGTACGACCTTGCGAAGTACGTGCGGCGCGAAGGGTAGAGCCGACGGCTTGCCTGACTAAGACCATTGCGATACTCCCTCACTTTTTTTCTAGCTGCGGTCTCTAAGGATACGCGCAAACGTTGCAATCGCGCTTGCAGTAGCTGCGTTTCGCACGCTTTCACGCTCACCCGAAAGAGAAAGTTCAATAGTTTGAGAGACCGGACCAACAATTGCTACCCAAACCGCTCCTACGGGATGTCCATCGACCGGGTTAGGTCCAGCAACACCCGTTGTGGCAATTGCCCACGTTGTATTAAATGATTTCAAAGCACCTTGTGCCATGGCAACTGAGACTTCTTCACTCATCGATGAGTGCTTGGCAATCACCATAGGGTCAATATGTAAATGAGAGATCTTAATATCATCGCGATAAGCGGTAATTCCACCCACAAAAACATCCGATGCACCAGCAATTGTGACAATAGCTGAACTAAGTGAGCCGGCAGTTAAGGATTCAGCCGTACTCAATGTTTCACCCCGCTGGCGCAGAGTATCAATAATTTCGGTTGCAAGTTCAATGATGTCCGGAGTCAGCGTCATCTCAGTTCATTTCTGGGACTTAAAGGCCGATAGAACATAATAGAAACCAGTCACAACAGTGAGAATAACGGCTATCGCCATAAAACCATCACGGAACCAGTAAAGATTCTCACTCAGGGGAAGAACATAAAAACCAACGCCAAAATTCTGGAATGTCGATTTAATCTTGCCACCTTTGTTGGCCGCAATGACTCCGCGTTTAATTATTGAGAGCCGAAACAAAGTGATGCCGACTTCTCGAACCAAGATGACAATTGTAATCCACCATGGCAAGTGATTTAAAATTGAGAGGGAGATCATGGCCGTACCAATCATAACTTTATCGGCAACAGGATCTAAAAATTTTCCAAATTCAGTAATTGTGTTTCGACTGCGGGCTAAGTTTCCATCGGCAATATCGGACAGGCCCAAGAGAAAAAAAACAAACCAGGAAATATACTGCCACGTGGGATCGTTGCCGCCATTTTTAAATAATGTATAGGCGCCCACGGGCACAAATAACAATCGCGAAATGGTAATAAAGTTTGGCGTAAGAAAAACGGGCAGCCTCATGTGACTTCGGCTACTAGATCAGCACCCATAGAGTCAACGACCACGGCATCAACATACCGCCCCACTTTAAAATTTGTCCCAATAAAGCTTGTCGAACCATCTACTTCAGGACCTTGATGGGCTGCACGCCCCTCTTGTAACTCGAAATCCTCAATCAAAACACGGACATTTTCACCGATTCGCGCGGCGGCGCGTTGTGAGACTATCTCATCGGCAAGGGATGAAAGTATTTCCAATCGCTGAGCAATAACTTCTGGTTCAATCTTACCTTCGAGTTTGAGTGCTTCGGTGTTATCTTCATCGGAGTATCCAAAGACTCCGATAGCATCTAACTTTGCTTGAGTGATAAAAGTGGCCAGCTCATCAAAGTCAGCTTGAGTCTCCCCCGGAAATCCCACAATGAAGTTGGACCTGATTCCGGCCGCAGGGGATAGAACTCGGATTTGATTGATTAAATGTAAAAACTTTTCATTATCGCCAAATCTGCGCATACGACGCAAAACTTCAGGAGCCGAATGTTGAAATGAGAGATCGAAATAATGGGCCGATTTAGGCGTTGCAATCATCGCTTGTATCAAAGAAGGACGCATCTCTGCCGGTTGAAGATATGACAATCGCACCAGCTCTATCCCATCGATAGCCGCGATTTCAGGCAGTAACTTCTCCATTAACTTTAAGTCACCTAAATCTTTTCCATAAGACGTCGTATTTTCGCTCACTAAAAATACTTCGGTTACGCCATTAGCAACTAACCAGCGTGCTTCATCCATGATTTCATGAGGACGCCGTGAAAGAAATGAACCACGAAAATATGGAATTGCACAGAATGAGCAACGACGATCACAACCCGAAGCGATTTTTAACGGTGCCCAGGGCGTTGTACCCAAACGTTTACGCGTGAACTCTTCAGTTGTGCGCTGTTCGGAGCGATCAACTGGGGCGATTGGTAATAAGGATCTCCGATCGCGTGGAATATGTGGAACATGATTATTTCCGGCAATAATAGATTGAAGGCGTGCCGAGATATCTTTATAGTCATCAAAGCCTAAAATTGCATCGGCTTCGGGTAATGCGTCAGCTAACTCTTGTCCATATCGCTCGGCCATGCATCCAACTGCTACAACGGCCTTCGTTGTGCCATGGCCTTTGAGTGAATGTGCCTCTAAAAGGGCGTCAATAGAGTCTTTTTTGGCCGATTCGATAAATCCACACGTATTAACCAATGCAACTTCAGCCGATTCAACATCGTTGACTAATATCCAACCATCGGCGGCCAACCGGCCAGCGAGCTCCTCGGAATCGACTTCATTTCGTGAGCACCCTAAGGTGACAACTGCAACTGTGCGATTCATTCCCCGAATCTTATCGTGTTATGAATTAATTCCATACGAGACGCTTACTACTGCACCATTTGCTCCAATGGTTGGGACTGTCTTGCCATTTACTTGTAAGTCGACTCCCCCTGCATTACCTATCCTCAGATCTAGTCGCGCACTCGTTGTATATGTCTGAACAAAACCCTTGGGAATCTCACCGCTAAATAGAGTTCGTCCCGAGGCATCTGATACAAACAGCCATGTTTTTGCTCGCACCGCATTCACTATGACTTCGACACCGATGCCTGTTGAAAAGGAGTCGACTGGCTTGGCAGTTGGACGCTGCGAAGCAGTTGCTGAGGGCGATACGCTGGCACTTAGAGTAGGAGATGCCGAAGGCGTGGCACTTGCAGAAGGAGTTGGATCTGCCGTAACGGCGGGTATAAGAATCGTAGGATTAGAATTTGAATTATTTGATAAGACGATTTGGATACCACCAACTATTGCAAGTGATGCGATGGAGATTGCTATCAGCACTTTCCATGAAACTCGTCGTCCACTTTTAGGTTGACGCATGACATTAGTTTCAATTAACAAAGATTGCATCGAACGTTCTTCGCCTCTTTGTTCAAGGTCAAAGACTCTTAAAAACTCATTTTCATCACTCTTGAGTGCCCGAGCAATATTGCGCACATGACCGCGGGCATAAGTATCCCCACCGCAATGAGAAAAATCATCGGCTTCAATCTCCCGCAAAACTGTCAAACGGATATTGGTTGCTTCTGCTAATTCATCGATAGAGAAGGAGGCATCTTTTCGTGCCTTTATTATCAACGAACCGAGCGACATTCGTGACTTCCTTAGAATGAAAACAGTTAAAGACCGGAGTTAATTATAGAACTTTTATATTGATATTGAGAAGCAAAAGGCATGATTGAATTTGAACAACTGGGGTAAAATGGAATCAATAACCGCGAAGGGTTGCTAATACTGAATCGAGTTCGTCGGCTTTGACCATAACTACACGGGCTTTGGAGCCTTCTGAGGGACCAACAATTCCGCGAGACTCCATCAAATCCATCATTCGCCCAGCCTTTGCAAAACCGATGCGCAGTTTTCGCTGCAACATTGATGTAGACCCAAACTGTGTGGTGACAACTAATTCGACTGCTTGGCAGAGAATATCTAAATCATCACCAATCTCTTTATCTACCAACTTAAAGTTGTTTACCGGTGCCATCACATCATCCCGATATCTTGGCTTCAGTTGTTTTTTAACATGGGCTGTTACAGCCTCAATCTCGCGCTCTGAAACATAAGCGCCTTGAATGCGTACGGCACGACTGGCACCCATTGGAATAAATAGAGCATCACCTTGACCCACCAATTTTTCAGCACCCGGTGTATCCAAGATGACTCGACTATCGGCCAAAGAACTTGTAGCAAAAGATAGACGAGAAGGAACGTTTGCTTTTATTAAGCCCGTGACTACATCAACTGATGGACGTTGAGTCGCCAAAACTAAGTGAATACCAGCAGAACGAGCCAACTGAGTAATACGCACGACCGACTCTTCAACCTCTTTTGCTGCCACAATCATGAGGTCTGCAAGCTCATCAATAATTACTAATAAATAGGGATACGGCTCCACCGTACGGTCGCTACCTTCGGGTGGAACTACCTTTCCTGCACGTACGGCCTTGTTGAAATCATCAATATGCCTAAAACCGAAAGTGGAAAGATCTTCATAACGCAAATCCATTTCACGTACGACCCATGTAAGTGCATCCGCGGCTTTTTTGGGGCTCGTAATAATTGGCGTTATTAAATGCGGAATTCCTTCATAAGCCGTTAACTCAACGCGTTTAGGATCGATTAAAACTAAGCGAACATCGTCAGGAGTTGATCGGACAAGAATTGAAATAATCATTGCGTTAATCATTGAAGATTTTCCAGCACCCGTTGCACCAGCAACAAGAAGATGTGGCATCTTTGCAAGGTTGGCACAAATGAAGTTGCCTTCAACATCTTTCCCGAGGGCAACTAACATTGGATGATGATCTTGACCTGCTACCGAAGAGCGAAGGACATCGCCTAGTGCAACTATTTCACGGTCTGCATTAGGAATTTCAATTCCAACCGCAGATTTACCGGGAATAGGCGAGAGAATACGAACATCCCCACTTGCAACGGCATAGGAGATATTTTTTGCAAGGGCGGTAATACGCTCAACTTTTACTGCGTTGCCTAGTTCTATCTCATAACGAGTCACAGTGGGGCCACGCATAAAGCCAGTGACTTGAGCATCGATTTCAAACTGTGAAAAGACTTCAGTTAATGCAGCAACGACCACATCATTTGCCTTACTCTTAGCCTTTGCAGGTGGGCCAGATCTAAGCAAATCAGCTGGCGGAAGTTCATATGTTGAGTCTGGTGTCAATAAAAGTTGCTCGGGTCGTTTATTTGAATGGGCGATTAAGGGTGAAATCGGAATTGGAACGGTAAATTCCTCATCAAAACTCTCCTCATCTAACTCTTCATCATCTGCTTCTAAATCATTCCAGGCCGCCACAATCGGTGACTCAAATGCCGGTGTATCGCTTACTTCAAAAGGTTCGATATTGGTGCGTCGCTCTGGACGCTTTGACCAGAGCCACGACGAAGCTACGCCAATTTGTTTGAATACGCTTCCTACCGAAGTTGCAGTGACAACAAGCAAACCAAAGATGAAGAGAATTACTAAGACCGGATAAGTAAGCACCGACGTCATGGCCGCAACTAATGGTGTTGTAACTCCATATCCAATCCACCCGCCACCATGTCGCATTGCTGTTGCACCTGTACCGATAGAGCCATTGAGTAAATGCGCAAGTCCAGTAGAAGATATAAGCAGGGCGAGGGTACCGACGACAACTCGCCCAATAGCTCTTTTGTCTTGCGGGGTCCTAAATAATTTAATTGAGAAATAAGTCAGTGCAATCGGTGTAACTAAACCAATTCGACCAAAACACCCGAAAATAAAAGCGTAAACGCCGTGGCTTAGAATATTATCGGCGTGAAACCACGTACCAGCACTTGCAATAAGCGCAAGAATTAAAATTAAAAAAGCGATTCCATCGCGCTGATGTGCCGGATCTAAATCTCGTGCCCCGCGAGCTACATATCGGATACTACTTCCAAGAGTTTTGGCAATAAACCGCCAGATTGCGACTAATCCTCGAGCCAGCGCACCACCAACCGTGCCAGTCTTGCTCTTGGATCTCTTACGTTTAGTCACACTAACAATCCTAAAGGATGCACAATTTTCACTTGGCTAGGCTCGCCGCGCTTAGACCTCAATAACAACTGGAATGATCATCGGTTTTCTGCGATGTTTTCCGCCTACCCAGCCACCAACTGTTTTGCGCACAATTTGTGAAAGTTGATGTGTTCCATTGATGCCATCAACTACAGCGGCCGCTAAGGCTTTCTCTATCTTAAGTTTAACATCATCAAAAAGCGCCATATCCTCATTAAAACCGCGCGCATGTATGTCCGGACCAGCAACTATCTTTCCGCTTTGTGAATCAATAACTACAATAACTGAAATAAATCCTTCTTCACCTAAAATCCGTCGATCTTTCAATGACATTTCTGTAATATCACCAATACTCTGTCCATCAACATAAACAAAACCACAAGGTACTGCACCTACTACTGAAGCTTCGTGGTCTATAAGATCAACGACGATTCCATTTTCAATTATTAATGCGTTACTGCGCTCTACTCCAGAGGAAATTGCAAGTTCGGCATTTGCCTTTAAATGTCGCCACTCGCCATGTATCGGCAAAACATACTTGGGTTTGACTATGTTATAGCAGTACAAAAGCTCTCCAGCTGCGGCATGTCCAGAGACATGAACCATGGCATTTGCTTTATGAACAACTTTTGCACCAAAACGTGTCAGTTCATTAATAATTCTAAATACTGAGTTTTCATTTCCCGGAATGAGCGAGGATGCCAAAATTACGGTATCGCCCTCACCCACGCGAATTTGATGATCTCCATTAGCCATGCGCGCAAGCGCTGCCATTGGCTCACCTTGTGAACCCGTGCAGATTAAAACCACATTGTCATCAAAAGAGTCGAGATTCTTCACATCGATTAATACACCTGCAGGTACAGTTAAATAACCCATATCCTCGGCAATCTTCATATTGCGCACCATCGAACGGCCAATAAAAACAACTTTACGACCATGCGAAGCTGCAATATCGATTACTTGTTGAACTCGGTGAACATGAGAAGAAAATGAAGCGACAATGACGCGACGCTTTGTTGATGCGATTACTCGATTTAGTGCAGGCATAATTTCGCGCTCAGATGGCGTGAATCCAGGAACATCGGCGTTCGTTGAATCAACGAGGAATAGATCGACACCCTCTTGGCCAAGGCGGGCAAAAGTTCGCAAATCTGTAATACGTCCATCTAATGGAAGTTGATCCATTTTAAAATCACCGGTGTGCAGAATGCGACCTGCTTGGGTATTAATGACAACTGCCAGTGCATCTGGGATGGAGTGGTTAACTGCCACGAATTCAAGTTCAAATGGACCTACATCTTCATGGCCACCTTCACGAACTTCACGCGTCAGTGGTGTGATGCGGTGCTCTTTTAATTTTGCTGTCACTAATGCCAAAGTCAGCGCTGAACCATACACTGCAATATCGCCACGTTCGCGAAGCAGATATGGCACCGCCCCGATGTGATCTTCATGGCCGTGGGTTAAAAATAATCCGACAACATCGCTGAGACGATCACGAATATATGAAAAATCAGGCAAAATTAAATCGATACCGGGCTGTGTGTCTTCGGGAAATAACACTCCACAATCGACAATGAGAAGTTTCCCTTTTGTTTCAAAGACCGTCATATTGCGGCCAATTTCGGCAAGTCCGCCTAAAGCTACGATGCGCAAGCCGCCGGCGGCTAACTTAGAAGGAAGACCTAAATCTGGATGGGGATAATTCATTATTAAATTGCTACGCCGCCGGCACGCAAATCATCGCGCAACTGGGAAATTTGTACTTCAGTTGCATCAACTAGAGGAAGGCGTGTGTGTCCACCTGGTAGGCCCATAAGTGTTAGCGCAGCCTTAGACATAATTGCACCTTGCGTTCGAAACGTTCCGGTAAACACGGGAAGAAGTTTTTGATGTATCTCAAGTGCGCGCACGGGGTTTCCATCAAACCAAGCGTTGAGCATGGCTTTTAAATCTGCTCCCACTGTGTGTCCGCAGACTGAAACAAAGCCGACCGCTCCAACGGATAGAAGTGGCAAATTCAAAATATCATCACCAGAATAAACGGGAATCCCACATCGTTTGATGACCCACGAGGTTGCGGCAACATTTCCCTTAGCATCTTTGAGCGCCACGATTGAAGGGTGTTCAAA
The DNA here is from genome assembly GCA_025360085.1 of Actinomycetes bacterium. GTDB lineage: Bacteria > Actinomycetota > Actinomycetes > Nanopelagicales > Nanopelagicaceae > Planktophila. The sequence continues at coordinate 20,523 of JANYCW010000014.1, read as the reverse complement.
GAGTTCAACTATTGTGTCGGATTCAATCTCTACGCCGGTTCGACCAGGAATGTCGTAAAGCATCATGGGAAGAGCCGTTGCATTGGCCATAGCTAAAAAATGCGCCTTTATTCCAGCTTGTGGAGGCTTGTTGTAATATGGAGTTACCACCAAAATACCATCGGCGCCGGCGGCTTCAGAGCGCTTGGCTTGGTTAATAGAATAATCGGTCTCATTATCACCAGCACCAGAGACAACTTTAATCTTTGAACCGACGGCCTTCTTGACTACTTTTATAATCTCTTCTTTTTCAGACGACTTTGTTGTTGGAGCTTCACCGGTTGTGCCATTAACAACAATGCCATCATGGCCGGTTTGAACTAAGTGATCGGCGATTTTTTCTACGCCGTTCCAATCGATACTGCCGTCTTTATTAAAAGGAGTGACCATCGCGGTCAACATTCGACCAAAGGGCGCTGGAGTACTCATGCGCCTAACTCTACCCTTTTTAAGGCGCGATACGTCCTGATTTTTCAAAAGCGCCGTATGTAATCGGCATTAAAGTAGCAAATTCCGCCTCCATTTTCTCGGCAACCATCTCAATTTCACGTTGAGGGTAGCTCGGAAAGTGTGAACCTTCGCGCGACGTTCGAAGTGATAAAAAATTCATGAGTGCGCGTGCATTCATGCTTACATACATCGACGAGTATGTTGCAACGGGCAAAACTACCCGCGCAACTTCGCGGGCGATGCCGGCTTCGAGCATTTTTTGATAACTTTCATAGGCCGCTATGTAGGCGGTTTTCATGGCCGCAATTGAAAGTTCAAACTGTGCTTGAGTTCCATCTTCAAAAGTGTATGAACCAGTTTTTCCTACCTGCAAAAGTTTTCTAGATCTAGATGGAATATAAAAAACAGGTCGAAGTTCACGATACCGCCCACTCTCTTCGTTATACGAGGCGATGCGATGGCGCATGAATTCACGAAAAACAAATATCGGTGCCGAGATAAAAAAAGTCATTGATGTATGCTCGAATGGGGATCCATGACGCTCGCGTGCCAAATAGTTTATGAGGCCAGCTGAACGAGATGGGTCCTCACCAATTTCCTCCATCGACTTCTCCCCTGCAGTTGATACACGAGCGGCCCAAATAACATCGGCATCACTTGCACTGGATTTAATGAGTTCTACAGTTACATCATCGCGGTAAACAATCTCTTCGGCCATGGTGTGACCCTATCTTTTGTCGCCTTGGTGGCTTTGGATTTCTAAGGCAGACTGTCCGCGTGTCCAGAGTTGAAGCCATCACAATACGAGATTCTCTGAGTGTCTCCCTGACAGTCGGCGCTTACGGCATCGCCTTCGGAGCTGCTTCGGTTGCGAATGGTTTTTCAGTTCTGCAGAGTTGCCTCTTGTCCCTGCTTACCTTTTCAGGTGCATCACAGTTTGCCGTCGTCGGTGTAATTGGGGCCGGAGGCAGTGCATTGAGCGCAATTGCAACGGCTTCACTTCTCGGTGTACGAAACGGTATATATGGCGTAATCATGGCGCCGCGATTAAAAGTTAAAGGTTTTAGACGGGTGATTGCCGCACACATAACGATTGATGAATCCACCGGAGTTGCATTGGGCGCAGAAAAACGTAGCGAAAGCGCAATGCGACATGGATTCTGGTTAACAGGATTTGGTGTCTTCTTTTTCTGGAATTTATTTACGTTGGCGGGGGCGCTCGGTGCCCAAGCAATGGGTGATACACGTGCATGGGGTCTGGATTCGGCCGTGCCTGCAGCATTTTTAGGTTTAGTGTGGCCCCGCCTTGAGAGCAAGCGGGAGCAAATTTTGGCAGTTGCATCAATTATTTTTGCTTTAGTAATGACGCCATTTTTGCCGGCGGGTCTGCCGATTATAGGAACCGCTTTTATCGCTATCGTTATGGGAGTTCGCGGATGAGTGCATTTTGGATTGCAACTATTGGCACCAGTGCTATTGCTTTTATACTTAAATATTCGGGACATTCCTTACCGCAACGACTGTTAGAACACCCAAGGATTCAACGAATCAACGCGCTTATACCCATTGCCCTATTGAGCGCCTTAGTTGCCGTGCAAAGCTTCACCGAGAAAGGCAAACTAGTGATTGATCACCGGCTTGCTGGTGTGGCTGTCGCAGTTCTGGCGCTTTTTTTAAAAGCACCTTTCCCTGTTGTCGTTCTATCGGCCGCGCTTACTTCGGCGGCAATATATAACTGGTTCTAGATTATTCCAAGCAAAGTAAGTTTGGCCTTAAGTTCGTTATCTGATGGCTCCGTTAAATGCGTGCCATCGACAAATACGATTACCGGAATCGATTGCATTCCACCATTTATCTCTCTCACTTTTTCGGCCGCGGTCTTATCTTCTTCAGTGTCGATAAGTGTGTACGCGACATTGAGCTCATCCATCAAACGCTTTGAACGACGGCAATCTCCGCACCAGTCGGCGCTGTACATTGTGATCTGACTTTGTGACATCTATTTCTCATCCTTTACATAAATTTTTCAAGGCCATACGTTAGCCCTGAATGCGAAATTACATTTCTAATTCCTAGTAAAACTCCTGGCATATAACTTGCACGATCAATGGAGTCATGCCGAATAGTCAGGGTCTCCCCCAAGCCTCCGAGAATTACTTCTTGATGTGCAACTAATCCACGAGCGCGTACTGAGTGCACTGGGACATCGCCCACTTTTGCTCCGCGTGCACCAACAACTCCACTTGACGTGGCATCTGGCATCGCGGCCAACCCTGCATCCTTGCGAGCATCACTCATCAACTGCGCCGTACGCGCTGCAGTACCGCTTGGTGCATCGATTTTATCAGGGTGATGAAGTTCAATAATTTCAGCTGATTCAAAATATCGCGCTGCTTTTGTCGCAAACTCCATCATCAACACGGCACCGATTGCAAAGTTAGGTGCGATTAATACTCCAACAGTTGGATTCTGGCTTAATAGACCTTCGACGGTCGTAAGCTTTATTGCATCAAAACCCGTTGTTCCGACAACAACATTAATACCCTTATTAATCAAGAAATCTAAGTTGGTCATCACTGCATCAGGAGTCGTGAAATCTACGACAACGTGGATACCCGAGCCAATAAGTTGTTCGAGTGAATCACCAATATCAAGGGCGGCTATTAAGGACATTCCTGGTGCGGATTCAACGGCCTTGACAACTTCGGCGCCCATGCGCCCTTTTGCTCCTAAGACTGCGATATTAATCATTTCAACACCTTTTCAAACTTAGCGCTACTTTTGAATGGACCAACAAGTGCAAGCGTAGGCGTTTTCGTTAAATACTCAGCCGCAATTTCACGAATGTCCACTTCATTAACCTTTGAAACGGCCTTTAAAATATCGTCAAAGCCCATCACGTGACCATAAACAATCTCACTTTTCCCGATTCGGCTCATCCTTGATCCTGAATCCTCTTGACTTAAAACCAACGAACCGCGAACTGCGCCTTTTGCTCGCTCAATCTCTTCATGGCTCATTCCATTTTCGGCAACATCAACCAATACTTCGCGAATAATCTCTAGAACTTCTACCGCTTTGGCCGGCTTGCAACCTGCATAGAAACCGATTTGACCACTTCCAGCAAACTGTTGGGCAAAGGCGTAAACCGAATAGGCAAGTCCACGTTTTTCGCGAATCTCTTGAAATAAGCGCGATGACATTCCGCCCCCAAGGGCCGATGCCAGAATTCCCATGGTAAAGCGGCGATCATCGTGACGGGCTACGCCTTCCATGCCATAAAACATGTGAGCCTGCTCTGTCGTTCGAGAGATTAATCCAACGGACTTGACTGGGCTCTTTTTGGCAGAGGTGTTGGGCCTAATGACTGGAGCGCCCGTGACATTTAGAAAGCCATCGATAGAAAGCGCGGCTTCAACCATCGCAACAACTTTTTTATGTTTGATGTTACCTGCAACGGCAACAACTAAATCCTGCGGCAGATAGCGCTTCTTGTAATAATTAAAAACGCTTTTTCGTGACATATTATTAATGGATTCGATTGTACCTAGAATTGGACGACCAAGTTGAGTGTCTCCATAATAAGTCTCTGCATATAAATCATGAACGAGATCACTAGGGTCGTCATCGCGCATTGCGATCTCTTCTAATACGACTTTACGTTCGGCATCAACATCTAAAGCTGCAACCACCGATGATGTAATCAAATCCGAGATCACATCAATTGCCATGGGTAAATCAGTATCGATTACCCGTGCATAAAAGCAGGTGTACTCCTTGGATGTAAAAGCGTTCATCTCTCCGCCGACTGATTCGATCGACGATGAAATCTCTAGTGCAGTGCGCCGTTTAGTACCCTTAAATAATAGATGCTCTAGAAAGTGGGATGCCCCTGCAACGGCCGGAGTTTCATCCCTAGAACCAACATTGACCCAGATACCAATTGCGGCGCTGCGTACCGAAGTAACTTCTTCAGTAACGATACGCAGGCCACTAGGTAAAACTGTGCGACTAACACTCATTTATTCGGCGCTACTCCCGGTTGAATCAGAAGTAGCAGTGCCATCTTCCATTACTGGAACAAGAGATAGCTTGCCCTTTGGATCGATCTCGCCGATTTCAACTTGAATCTTGTCGCCGACTTTCATGACCTCTTCTAGGTTTTCAATGCGCTTTCCACCATGCATCTTACGAATCTGAGATACATGCAAAAGCCCATCTTTACCTGGCATCAATGAGATGAAGGCACCAAAGGCGGCAAGCTTTACGACCGTACCTAAGTAGCGCTCGCCAACTTCTGGCATCTGAGGGTTGGCAATGGCATTGATCTGTGCACGTGCAGCTTCGGCTGATGGGCCATCAACTGCGCCGATATAGATTGTGCCATCATCTTCAATGGAGATATCGGCGCCAGTGTCGGCTTGAATCTGGTTAATAATCTTGCCCTTAGGCCCGATTACTGCGCCGATCTGATCAACGGGAATCTTGACCGAGATAATGCGTGGAGCAAACGGGCTCATCTCATCTGGGCCATCGATTGCCTCATTCATCACATCAAGAATCGCTAGACGTGCCTCTTTTGCTTGAAGAAGGGCCGCGGCAAGAACCGATGCAGGAATTCCATCGAGCTTAGTATCTAACTGCAATGCGGTAACAAAATCTTTTGTGCCCGCAACTTTAAAGTCCATATCACCGAAGGCATCTTCTACTCCGAGGATATCTGTCAACGCTACGTACTCAACTTTTCCATCGACTGTGTCAGAGATCAGACCCATTGCAATTCCTGCAACTGGTGCGCGTAATGGAACGCCCGCGTTATACAACGAAAGTGTTGATGCGCAGACTGAGCCCATCGATGTTGAGCCATTTGAACTTAGAGCTTCTGAGACTTGGCGAATTGCATAAGGGAACTCTTCTCGGGTTGGAAGTACCGGAATTAATGCACGCTCGGCGAGCGCACCGTGGCCGATTTCGCGGCGCTTAGGTGTACCAACTCGGCCAGTCTCACCCGTTGAATATGGTGGGAAGTTGTAGTTATGCATATAACGCTTATGATTTTCTGGATTCAATGTATCTAACTGCTGTTCCATCTTGAGCATGTTCAACGTTGTGACACCCAGAATCTGTGTCTCGCCTCGTTCAAATATTGCTGAGCCGTGAACACGTGGAATGACTTCAACTTCGGCAGAGAGCGCACGAATATCGCGCAGACCGCGACCATCCATACGGATCTTGTCGCGCAATACGCGCTGGCGAACGAGCTTTTTAGTTAATGATCGCAAAGCCGCTGGGACTTCCTTTTCACGTCCCACAAACTCTGCGCCAACTGATGCCTTGACAGAGTCGCTGACTTCGTCAATCTTTGCTTGGCGCTCTTGCTTGCCTGTAGTAGTTAGCGCGGCGGCAAGATCTGCGCCCGCTGCCTTTTCAACGGCGGCAAATACATCCTCTTGGTAATCAAGAAATACAGGGAAGGCTGCAGTTGGCTTAGCAGCCACCTTTGCAAGCTCGGCCTGTGCATCGCAGAGAATCTTGATAAATGGCTTTGCAGCCTCCAATCCCTGTGCGACAACCTCTTCATTAGGCGTAGGTGCTCCGCCTGCAATGAGCTCGATTGTCTTAGCTGTGGCTTCTGCCTCAACCATCATGATGGCAACGTCATCTCCAGCAATGCGTCCTGCAACAACCATGTCAAAGACTGCGTTAGCAACCTGAGAATGATTAGGAAATGCAACCCACTGACCATCAATCAAAGCAACGCGAACGCCACCGATTGGGCCAGAAAATGGCAGACCTGCAAGTTGTGTTGACATTGATGCGGCGTTAATCGCGATTACGTCATACATATGATCAGGATCCAGTGCCATGACAGTCACAACAATCTGAACTTCATTGCGAAGTCCCTTTACAAATGATGGACGCAATGGGCGATCGATTAAGCGGCAGGTAAGAATCGCGTCCTCAGATGGGCGACCTTCGCGGCGAAAAAATGATCCTGGGATACGACCAACTGCATACATCTTCTCTTCAACATCTACCGTTAAAGGAAAGAAATCAAATTGATCCTTTGGTGTCTTTGATGCAGTTGTTGCTGAGAAGATCATTGTCTGATCATCTAGAAATACTGCTGCAGCTCCAGCTGCTTGTCGGGCTAAGCGCCCTGTTTCAAAACGAATCTCTCGTTTTCCGAACTTTCCGTTATCAATTACTGCAACGGCTGATTGAACCTCTTGACCCTCCATGGGTCCTCCTTTGTTATGTGGAGATAGCTGTTTTCAACTATCTGCGCTTCGGGCCACCACACCGAGAAATAACAATGAATCTCCGATCGAAGTTCACGCACGCCTTCTTTACATACGGCACTTGCGGAAACCACTACCGAGGACCATTGATCCTCTAGTGGGTGGGTATTACTTTATTTAGCGGCGAATACCGAGCTTTTCGATAATCGCACGGTAGCGATTGATATTTGTCTTTGCGAGATACTGAAGAATTCGACGGCGACGTCCAACGAGCAGCAATAGACCACGACGGTTGTGGTGGTCATGTGGGTTGGTCTTTAGGTGTGTAGTGATCTCTTCAATGCGCTTGGATAGCAAAGCGACCTGGGTCTCAGGACTTCCCGTATCAGTAGGAGTCGATCCATATTGTGCCACGATTGCTGCTGTTGCCTCTGGTGTTAGTGCCATGCGGTAGTGCTCCTATTTCATCTGTTGAATACGGGGTTTTCCGGTGTACCTCACGGAAAATCGCTTTCTCGTTGGATGCATAGGCTACCAGCGGGCCTGTGGATAGGGGAAATCGAACTTAACGCTTCAAAATTAACGCATCTCCCTGGCCGCCGCCGCCGCCACAGAGGGCTGCAACTCCGTGCCCACTCTCCTTTCTCTTGAGTTCAAGAGCGATATGTAAATCTAGTCTGGCCCCTGACATTCCTAGAGGATTCCCCTCGAGTTCTCAGAACCTAACCAATTGCATATTCCTCAAAGAATTGTTGGACGCAATCATCCACTGGTAATTTTTAACAGTGCAAACTTCATAACCATATGAGTATTAGGCGGGTGCAATGCGGCGCATGATTTCAACACGAACGCCATCGAATGTCAGACGTGGCACATCGGCGATAATTGCTTGTATATATGGAGTTGAGTTATGAAACTGTAGAGCTGCTTGATCCCGCCAACCCTCCATAAAGTAGAAGATACTCTCGTCGTTGGAATCAACATGAAGATTATAGAAAAGACATCCCTCTTCTTTTTGTGTAAATTCAACCATCTCAACTAATCGGGCACGAAGTTCATCCTTGTGCTCAAGTTTTGCTTGAAAACGTGCACACATAAACAGTTCTGTGTTCATTATTTCCCCTTACTGAACAATAAGTGGCCGCAAAGTATCGAATGCGACCTTCAATCCGATTTTGACCTTCTCAGGACTGCCTCCCCATATTGGATCCTCATGTTCAACCGAGAGCGTTCCAGTGAATCCCCCTTCATACATAGAATCGATCAAACTGCGCCAATCAACATCACCTAGGCCAGGTACGCGATATCGCCACCATCCGACGTCCCATGGGTTTTCGCGAACAATTGCCTTACCTGGATATCCATAAAAATTTCGTAGTTCGGTATTGATTTGAATATCTTTTGCCTGTGCATGCGGAATTCGATCGAAATAGGGCTTGATTGCTGTAACTGGATCAATTCCCATCCACATCAAATGTGAGGGATCAAAATTTAAATATAAACCCAGTTCAAACATCCACTCCCAGAGTTCAGGAGAATACGCAAGATTTCCTGGATAGCCATCAGGATGCCAGCCTTCCATGACACAGTTTTCAATTATAATCTTTACGGATTTCGAATCAGCATATTTGACCAGAGGAGTGAAGACATCTTTAGCAATAGCAAGATTTTCTCTTACTGGTTTGTTCCAATCACGACCGATAAAAGTTCCTACCGTTTCAACTCCTAGGGCTGCCGCTGCATCGATACATTTGATAACGTGGCCATTAATCTCATCGCGATTATCTTGATCCGGGTGCAGATTATTGTCGTAAAAAGCTATTGAAGAAAGTTTAAGTTTGCGAGAATCAAATATACTCTTGACTTCTGCAAGGTAGACACTATCTGTATTTTCTACGTTGAGATGAGTTGCAATAAAGGGGCGTTCGCCGAGATCAGGCCAGGCTGCAACTTCAAGGGCCTCATACCCTTGAAGTACAGCCCAATCCGCGATCTCTTCGAGTGAAAGTTTTGGCAGACATGCTGTGAGAAATCCCAGTTGCATTAAATCTCCACCCATTCTCCAGTTTGTGATGACTGCAAAACAGCCTCCGTTAATTCTGCAGCTCGCAGGCCATCTGCGAAAGTAGGCAGGCCATCTGCGAAAGTAGGCAGGCCACCAATTAGCGGACTAGAAATTGCTCTGTAAGTATCATTAATTAGAGCATTAAAGCAATCTTGGTACCCTTGCGGATGTCCGGCAGGAAGAATTGAGTAAGTCCTGGCATCAGCTGACTCCTCATGTACCCCACGCATAGCTATTTGATTGAAATCTAGCCCACCAATCCATAATGAGTCAGGTTTTTCTTGATCAAATACGAAACTTTCTGTGGGGCTTTCAAATGAGAACCACAACTTGTTCTTTCTTCCGGCAGACACTTGCGATAAGACCAGAGAGCCTTGTGCACCTTTATCGGTCCTAAAAATCATTGTTGCACCATCCTCGGTATGAATCTCTTTGTACCCACCCCTACTATTAAAAACCTTCATGAGCTGAGCGTTAATGTGAGTGATACGGTGGCCTGTTACAAACTCTAAAAGATCACACCAGTGCACCCCGATGTCTCCAAATGCTCGAGATGGCCCTCCTAACTCGGGATCAATGCGCCAATTGACAGTGGTTTCGCGAGACAGCCAATCTTGAAGGTAGTAACCGTGAAGGAGCTTTAATGGTTCTTTCAAGTGAGCGATTCTAGAGCGGGCCTCTCGCACGGACGGGTAGTATCGATAGATAAATGGGATTGTGGCAACAACTTTGTATTCCAGGGCAAGTTGAGTTAAGAATTGAGCTTGTTCGACTGAAACCGCTAATGGTTTTTCGCATATTACATGTTTTCCAGCACGTATAGCTTGTTCGGTTATTTCAGCATGGAAAATATTTGGCGTACAGATATGAATAACATCAATATCTGGATCACTAACCATTTCCTCGATAGTCACTGCTTTGGAAATTCCCATCTTGTCGGCCGCGCCTTGAGCTTCCTCTATTGTCTTAGCGGCGATAGCCCTGACAACCCCATTTGAAGCGCGAATGGCCCTAACATGGACTTCGCCGATAAAACCAGAGCCGATAACCCCTGCATTGACAGTTAATTGGCTTCGATTTTCGATAATTGTATTCGCTCGGCTAAAAGAGTTAAGCACCATTAATTTTGTTCTCCTTCAAGTATTGTGTTACTTTAGAATTAATAAATTCGAATCCATTAATAGCAAGAGAGTCCATCGAGGGTGCCACTGGACGCCAAGCGGAGACCGCCCGTGCAATTTCTTTGACTGTCGGTAAGAAGGATTCTACAACGATCTGTCCTTCATAATTTATTTCGGAAAGTGCTGAAAAAAATTCATCCCAATGCACTTGACCTTTACCAGGCGTACCGCGGTCATTTTCTGAAACTTGTACGTGGAAAATATATGGTGCAGCCAAACGTATGGATTCTGCTAATGACTTCTCTTCAATGTGCATGTGAAACGTATCAATCAATAGGCCAACATTATCTAGTCCGACCGCACGACAGAGCTCAACACCTTGCTCAAGCGTATTAATAAGATCTGTTTCGAATCGATTGAGGGGTTCAATTGCAAGACCTACACCTTTGTTTCTGGCATAACGAGCAACTGTAAACAAGCTCTCTACCGCCCAATTAAACTGCTGTTTTCGATCAGTAGGGGAAAGAAGTCGAGTTTTACCTGTTGCGGAATACATAGGGCCACAGACAAAAGACGAACCTACCCCTGCTGCGAAATCGATACAGGTCTTAAGATATTCGATTCCCTGTGCGCGAATTACTGGATCCTCATGCGAGATATCACGATCAGGACCGAATGCCCCGCAGATTGAAATTTCTAGCCCATGCGTTTCTGCTGCCACTTTCATAGCATCAGTTGACAGGATGGCTGGATTCTCAACACATACTTCGAGGACCTCGTAACCCATCGCTTTGACTTTGCCCATGAGCGCTAGTTCATCATTGCCAAAGGGCGAGGCTAAAATGAAAGTAGAAAGGCCGATTTTATTTTTCATTCTATGAGACCAAGGCCCTTTTCGATATTCTTCATATACTGAATTGATGATTGTGTATATGGATCCAAGAATTCAGGTGCTTTCCCGTCAACAAGTACTCCCCAGATATCTCCTGCGGCTGGAAGAAGTTCGAAGGAACAAACTCCTTGGTAATTAACATCAACGATTGCCTGAACGATAGGAGTGAAATCTAAAAAGCCTTCCCCTGGGGCTGCTCGGTTAGAATCTGCCAAATGTACGTGCGCAAGGCGCTGGCCTGCCTTTCGAATTGCAGCAGGAATATTTTTATCTTCGATGGACATATGGAAGGTATCGGCCATGACGCCTATACCAGGGTTATCAACTTCATCGACCATTTGAATAGATTGATCAAGGCGATTTACAAGATATGTCTCATAACGATTCCATGGTTCAAGGGCTAGGCGTACGCCGTGATCATGGGCATATTGCGCAGTTTCACGTGCGCCTTCAACTGCCCATTCCCATTCTTGATCGATATTCACTTCAGCCTTAATTTTCATACAGGCAGTAGGTGTGAGGGTCACAATTTTAGCTCCAACGGCGACCGCGAAATCTATATTGCCTTTGATGTACTTGACTGTATTTGCTCGTATAGCCGGATTGCTACTAACCAAATCGCGTTCTGGAGTGTAAATACTGACGATTGAAGAAACGGGAAGGTTGTACTTGCTAAGAACCTCTTTGTATTGAGCAGCAGTAATTTGCTCGGGTTCCCCAACGATTTCTGCATAGTCATAACCGAACTTCGCTAACCTAGCGATTCCCACCTCGATTGATTCAGTGCCGTAGACAAGCATGTTATATGCGTACTTGAGCATGATTATTCTCCTCTTCTACTTATTTAACTGAACCCATTGTGAGTCCGCGTACTAGATACTTTTGAGCGAATAAGGCTGCTACCCATACTGGGATAACAACAATTGTTCCTGCTGCCATAATCGTGGTCCAAGCAGTTCCAACTGGAGTAACAAATTCGGTAAGACCAACCGTGGCAGTGCGAGTTGTGGCGCCACTGAGAATATTGGCAAAGAGAAAATCGTTCCATGCAAATACAAAACTCAAAAGCGCAGTCGCAACCACGCCCGGTGCCGATAAAGGCAGGACTATCTTTAAGAAGATACGTTTACCATCAAGTCCATCGATTTCAGCAGCCTCTTCAATTTCGCGTGGAACTTCTTTAAAGAACCCCCGTAATAGCCAAATCGCAAGCGGCATATTCATAAATGTGTACACCAAAACAAGTGACCAAATTGAACCTGTCAGTTTTACGGTTCGAAGTAAAAGAAACAGAGGGATAATCGTGACAATCGGTGGAACTATACGAAGAGATATTATCCATGACGCAAGTCGATTCATTCCTTTCGATGGGAACCGTGCCATTGGATAGGCAATTCCCGATGCCAAGCAAACCGTAAGGACGACGGAAATCGAAACGGCCTGCAGACTAGTCATAATTCCTGACTTAAAGTCGCTCTTAAAAAAAACTTCACGATAGTTATCTAATGAAGGTTTGAAGAAAAAAGAAGTACTATTGCTAAATGCTTGATTTCCAGTCTTAAAGCCAGTGGCAATCATCCAAGCCACGGGAAATATAAAGATAAGAGTTACTAATAATCCAAGCACAAAGCGAAGATGATCAAGTGCTCTTGGTTTGCGGTGAAATTTTTGACTCATCGCTCCTCATTCTCTTTAGACAATTGCCGTAGAAATATTCCAGAGACAATTAATACGGTAATAAGGAAAAGAAATGAATAGGCCGAAGCTATTCCAATATTCAAAACTTTAAATCCTGAGTCATAGATGCTCCAGGACATAGTTGAAGTTAAATTAATCGGTCCACCTCTGGTAGTAGCATAAATTAAATCATAAACTCGAAACGAATCAATGAGGCGCAGAGTTATCCCAACAAGTAATGGATATTTCATGAGAGGCAAAAATATATTCTTGATGACTTCGAATTTTGATGCGCCATCGAGCTTAGCTGCCTCTATTAATTCTTCAGGGACAGATTGCATTGCAGCCAGAAAGATTAGAAAGAGAAATGGAGTCCATTGCCAGATATCAACAATGATGATGACAGGAAATGCAGTATTGAGTCCACTAAGGAAGTCATGACGACCGAGGCCTATAATTTCTGTGAACCTATTGATTATTCCAAATTGTGAATCAAACATAAAACGAGCGAGCATGCCAACTACTATGGGTGCCGTTAGCATAGGCAATAAGATAAGAGCGCGCATAACTCGATGAAATGGCATAGGCCGGAAGAAAATGAGTGCAATGCCGTAAGCCAAAAGAGATTCGATCACCACAGTTAGAATTACGAAAAGTAAGGTAATTTTGAGTGTGTGCCAAAACTCCGAGCCTAAAAGAATATCTTTGTAATTGTCTAAACCATTAAAGTGGCGACCATTCGGATCAGTTAAAATCCATTTTTGGAATGAAACTATCAGTGCGTAGACGCTAGGAAATACCGAAAGGCCAAGGAGTAGCAGTACTCCCGGAATGATAGCCAGATAGCGACCAGAGTGAACACGTTTTGGAGCACGTGAAGACCCTTCAGAACTATTGTCCTTTGCCCGCATTGCGAGCGAGCTAGTTTTCTGAAAGGTCTTCAACGTGGTTTTCTCCGTATCTATATTCTCTTAATTATCCCTTGAGGAACTTATCGATAGTTGAATCAGCTGCCTTTGACCCGATGGCGACGGTCTTTTGTCCCAAAGAGATGGCGCTGAGTTCAGTGCTTAATAAAGTTTCCCAAGCTTCTTCACCAGGAAAGAATGGACGTGGTTTTGTTGTTGCCATTGCTAACAATACAGCTGGGTATCGGCGGAAACGATCAATCGATGTGCCAGCTAACTTTTCACCGGTTAAGGTTTTATCAGAATAACTTGAAGTGCGTACAGGATCTCCACCACCGAGTGATGCTTGCGTGACATCGTTCTTCTTTGTCTCAAGCCAGGCAATGAACTTCTTTGCTTCATCTTGATTCTTTGAAAACTTTGACAATGAGATTACCCACGATGCAAGGTGCGATACACCTTTTGCACCATCTCCGCCTGGAATCTGCGCGAAGCTCCATTTACCAACAGTCTTTGAAGCATCTGGAATGTCAGTTGCAAATGCGCCCCAAGACCACTGAATTGCCGTGGCAATTGTTCCTTGCTGAGCTGCTTGCGTAACGCTGTCATAAGTAAAGTCATTTGCACCCGGTGGCATCAATTTCATCATCTTGTTCCATTGTGTTGTTGCATTTATACACTTGCGAGATGAAAGTTGTGACTTTGTAAAGGTTGCATTCAAAGGTTCGCATCCATAGCTATAAGCAAAGCTCAACCAGGTGTGGACGTTTCCATAACCCTTGGCTGCTTGCGCTGCCCAGCCGTAAACCTTAGCGCCGTTAAGTGTCTTACCGTTGAACCATGCAGCCTGCTTTTCCCAGACATTCATAGTCTTTGGAACTACAAGTTGTGTGCCAGTATCTTTTTTATACTGCGCTTTTATCTTTGCATCGTTATAGAGGTCTGATCGGTACCATAGAAGAGCTGGATGAATTGTTTGTGGTAATCCAAGGAGTTGCTTGTTATATGTACCAACAGCTAATGCCTTAGGTAGGAAATCAGCCTTGTCGGCATCGCTCAAAATGCTATCGAGTGGAACTAAGAAACCCGCGCGACCAAATTCTGGAATCCAGCTGTAGTCGAGATTGAAAATGTCATAACTTGAATCTTGTGCAGCAAAAAGCGTAGCCATCTTCTGGTGAATTTCATCGCGACCGATTAATTGAACGTTGACTTTAACACCAGTGAGCTTTTCGTATTCAGGTGCTAATGTTTCTTTTACAACAGTTCCCCAAGTCGCTGGCAAAAAGATTGTATTTAGGGTTATAGCGGCATTTGCTTGAGTAAGATTTACTGTACTAATCGCTGTAGCAAGCGCAATAACGACAGCCAGTCCACCTAAACCTCTCCGATGCTTCTTAATGGGAGTTACTTCCATTATTTTACCTTTCAGTTAATTCCAAGAGCGAATTCTCAGGGAATTTGGATATGGATTTTTACTATCGAACGATCGTTTTCAAGACTCGTAATGGCGGCAATGGCTTCCGATAGTGGCCGAATAGTGTCAACGATAAGAGAAGGATTGAATCGACCAGCAGCTATTAGATTTATTGCACGCGGCCACGTGTCATAAGTGCCCGCATAGGAACCGACGATTGTAAGTTCTTTTGCATATATGTCGAATGGACGGAGTTGCATATTCGCATCCTGTGGCGCAGCCCCATAAGCGAGGATGCGTCCTCCGCGACGAACTAGCGCCACGGAAGCTTCATACGTTGGAATACTTCCAACGGCTTCGATTACAACATCTGGACCGATATTGTTTGTCTTTGATTTAAGAATTGCATCAAGATTTTCATTAATTGGGTCGACCGTAATGTCGGCCCCCATTTGGAATGCAATTTCTCGGCGATGAGAATCAGGTTCGCTCACAATTATTTGTGCAGCGCCCTGCAATTTTGCAAGAGCGGCATGAGCAAGACCCATTGGTCCGCCACCAATAATTAAGACTGTTTCGCCCGTTTGGATAGCAATTCGATCTTGGCCGTGTATTGCACAAGCAAGCGGTTCTACATAGGCAGCTGAATCTAATGAGATTGATTCGGGGAGTACGTAAATATTTTGAGCTGGCGCAACGATGAATTCCGCTAGAGCGCCGGCATCGTGCACTCCAAGCTGGCGTACCGCGGGGCAAAATAACTTGGCACCTTTACGGCAGAAGTCGCAGGTACCGCACGCGATATTGATGTCAGCAACTACTCTGGCTCCGACAGCCAATGATGAAACACCACTTCCAACTTCAACGATTGTTCCTGAAAACTCATGTCCAAGAGTCAGTGGGAGATTCGGCGCGGGGAAATTACCTTTTACGATATGAAGATCAGTGCCGCATATACCAGTGCGGTGCACTTTAATGAGGACTTCATCGGGTTTTGGCAGAGGTATTTCGATGGAATCCATCCGAAGCTCTCCAGGGCCATGCAATCTTGCGGCCAACATTGTTTGGACCATATTTATCACCTAATCTTTTTGCATTCCAGAGGGCTGTACTTGAAGAACTAATAGACGTAACTTATGCCTTAAAAAACAAAAGTCAAGACATAAAACGTGCATACATCAGTATTGTTATACAAATGTTATCTATTACATGCTAATGTTCCAGTCATACTGTTTTTCGTGAAAGGTCAAGGTCGACAAAGGTGTCCGAATCAGAGATTTACCTCAACGATGCCAAAAGTTTGGCACTGGTTATAGCGGCGATTCGACATTCAGGCCAGATTTCTCGGTCCAAAGTTGTCAGCCAAACTGGCTTTTCTCGCACATTAGCAACTAAGCACATTAATATAGCTTTGCGTGCGGGTTTACTCAATGAAGGCGAACCAGGAATCTCAACAGGGGGGCGGGTACCCCGCTTGCTTGACTTCAACCCCAGTGCGGGAACGTTTCTAATCGCCCAGTTGGGGGCAAGTAGATTAAGTGTGGCCATATCTGATCTCTCGGGAAGAATTAGTGAGATTCAGGAATTCAATACGGAAATTTCCTTAGGTCCTGATGCGGTTTTGGCTCAAGTTGAAGAAGCCTTCGATGTAATTATTCTAAAATGCAAAATTAATAACGTCTGGGGCATTGGCATCGGGCTCCCTGGTCCAGTTGAATTCGCCACAGGAATTCCGATGTCACCACCGATAATGCCGGGATGGGATCGCTATCAAGTTAGAAAACGACTTGTAGATAAATATGATGTTCCTGTATGGGTCGACAATGATGTGAATCTTATGGCACTCGGCGAGCATGCAAAGTTGCCTAATGAGAAATCTAGTGAACTCATTTATATAAAAATCGGCAGCGGCGTCGGAGCTGGTATTTTGACACACGGGAAATTGCATCGTGGAGCCCAAGGATGCGCTGGTGACATTGGCCATATTGCAATTAGTGACACATTATCTGTTGTTTGTCGATGTGGAAACGTGGGCTGTCTTGAATCACTTGTCGGAGGCATAGCCCTTGCCAGAGATGGTTTAGAAGCGATTGTAAACGGTAAAAGTAAGTATTTAGCCGAGCGCAAAAAAGCAAATAAGACTATAAGTACTCGCGATGTTATTGAGGGTGCAAAAAGTGGTGACAAATGGTGCGTAGATGCAATTAATAACGTGGGAAATCAAATTGGACGCATATTAGCAATGTTAGTAAATTTCCATAACCCATCCTTAATAGTTATTGGTGGAGGAGTTTCCGCTGCTGGAGATCAACTTTTGGCCGCAATCCGAGAAACCGTTTTTCGTAGGTCACTGCCGTTAGCAACACGAGATCTTGAAATTCGCTTGGGTGATGCCGATGACGGTGTGGGTCTAAAAGGTGCGGCTGAGATGGTTATCTCCGAACTTTTTGAACCTAATTTTTTAAAACAATGGATAAATTCTGGCCATCCAAATGGATTGCTTACTCACTCTCGGTGAAATACTGGCTTTTCTTTATTTTCAAAAGCTCTTAAAATCGAAATTAACGCTTTAATATTAACGCATCTCCCTGGCCGCCGCCGCCACAGAGGGCTGCAACTGCGTACCCACTCCCCTTTCTCTTGAGTTCAAGAGCGAGATGTAAAGCCAGCCTGGCCCCCGACATACCGAGAGGATGACCAAGGGCAATGGCACCTCCGTGAATATTTACTGTGGAAAGATCAAGAGCTAACGCATTTGCCGAAACAATTCCAACGGCCGCAAATGCTTCATTAATCTCAACAAAATCAAACTCCTCTATCCCTATCCCCTCTTTTCTTGCCGCCTGCCTAATCGCATCGGAGGGCTGCTCGTGAAGTGATGCATCTGGTCCAGCTACCATCCCATGCGCGCCAATTTCAGCGAGCCAATCGATTCCTAGTTCGATGGCTTTTTCCTTTGACATGACAACAACAGCTGCTGCGCCATCTGAAATCTGCGAAGCCGAGCCCGCGGTAATAGTTCCCGATGGAGAAAAGGCTGGCTTTAACCCTGAAAGCGTTTCTCGGGAAACCTCTGATCGAACTCCCTCATCGGCAGTGAAGAGCGTGATATCTCCCTTTCGATCAATGATCTCAACAGGGACTATTTCATCACTGAAGATGCCCTCTGATTGAGCTTTTGCTGCGCGAAAATGTGATTGGTATGCAAATTCATCTTGCACTTCACGGCTCAAGTTATATCGTGAATTATATTTCTCAGTGGCCTCACCCATGCCCATGTGATCGATGCTGCAGAAAAGCCCATCAAAGATCATCGAATCTTTCATAATGGCATCACCAAGTTTGAGGCCTTCACGAGAGCTCATTAATAAATGCGGTGCATTAGTCATTGATTCCATGCCACCTGCAACTATCACCTCATACTCATCGGCACGGATAAGTTGATCTGCAAGTGCAATTGCATTTAACCCAGAGATGCAGAGCTTGTTCACTACTATTGAAGGTACATTCATGGGTAGGCCAGCTGTAATTGCAGCCTGGCGGGCGGGACCTTGCCCAGCACCTGCCTGTAGCGCCTGTCCCATTATGAGATATTGAATGTGGCTCGGTGAAATTCCTGCGCGCTCTATCGCGGCTTTAATCACCAATCCACCTAAGTCAGTTGCGCTAAAACTCTTCAACGCACCATTGAATCGGCCAATCGGAGTCCGAGCACCGGCCACGATTACAGAGGTTTTCATGCCAATATATTAGCCAAAAACCCACCCAACCAACGGATTTGAATGTAGGACAATTACGGACAGCCAGTAATCATTAAATCACACCAATTTCGCACATCCGCTCCACCAAAGGGAACATATTGAGAATACATGCGCTACTTGCGTTTCAAACTTAAACGCTTATTAACTCTAAATTATTGATTAGAACATTGTGGCAAAGAAAGGTGGCAGGTGTCTGCTTCAAAATGGCGGCCTCAGATGTTACATATGGATCGACAATCCAACGTTTTTTCAATTTTCGACTTGATTCTTTCACCCATGCAGACATAGGTAATGAATTCAAACCAAGATGAAATTCTACTAACCCAGCGATTAACGCGTGATGACGTGGATTGGCAGTAAGCGGTGGTGGAGCAATACAAAGTGCCAAGCATATGTCTGGAATGACTGAGGTGAGATTGTCATTAAGTTGAATAAAAAGTCGCAAAGCTTTGTTCTCTTTATCTTCTGTAATTGCGCGTGCAATACCTAGCGTGAATTGAGCAACCGAAGGTTGCTTAGTTGGAAGAGCGAAAAGTGAATAACCTAAGCTCGAGAGAGATTGTTCGATGGTTGATAAACCTGAATCAATTATCCCATTTTCAATTGAGAAAATATTGGCTTGGAATGTATTGCTGCGACGTGCAAGTTCGGTTTGCGACATACCCTTGGAGTTGCGGATTGACTGCAATATATCTGTACTCATTATACTTCTTATAGAGAATTCACTATATTAGCAGAATAACTGAGAGCTCGCTTAAGTCACACCGAATTCGCGCACCCACTCCACTCTGGGAAATCTATTGAGAATGTAGAAGCGTCATGAGTTTTATGCCTCGTCGATGAACTCGAACTCAATATCAAAGCATTGCGGATCGGTATCAAACCAGAAAGCAATTGCTTCGCGAGTTATTTCTTCTACGTTACCGAGAGAGAGTTTGACTGTAGAGCCCAATAATTTCTGGAACTGATATCGCCCAGTACATGCCAGATTTCTGAATGTGTGAACTGTATATAGCCCTCATCATCTGCTCCAACTGCTAACTAACCTTCCTGCATCTCTGTTCTCCAGCGATAAAAGTTCTACGGTTCCCACAGATTTATTTGCGTTACTAAATAGGGCACGGAAACCGTCGCCGCTGTCCATACTATTTCAAAATCAATTCGGTGATATGCGTGTGCAAGGACAACTCGCATGCCTGCAATCTCTTTCCAGGCAACAGTGGGCAATGAAGTTTTATACTCTTCACTTAAGTGGCTAGATGCCTCCCCCACAAGTTCAATGAGGCGTTCTATCGCAAGACCAGAACCTTCCTCGGCTTGAAATTCTTCATAACCTTTTGCTACGTATCGCTCCAATTTCGTGGCGAATTCGAGTATGTCTTCTATTCGCTTCTTGTCGCCACGGTTCACAGGATAAGAGCCTCATCACGAATGTCATTGTCTCTGGATTTAAGGGCGCGCCTTGAAATAACATCGACAGGTGTTTTTAATAATTCGGTTAACTCTTCTTGAAGTCGAAATTGATCGGTTAATGAAGCGCCTGGCAAAAAATCAACAAGTAAGTCAACATCGCTCTCAGGTGTTTCATCCCCCCGCGCCACACTGCCAAATACGGAAACATTGCATGCCTTATTGCGCGAGACGATTTCAATAATCATCTCGCGTTGAGATCTAAGTTGATTAAGACGATTTCCCATAAGGAAAGAATACCTCCCCGAATGGCAGGCGCACTCTGATTTAAGTGCTAATTGCATGCTGAGAAGTTTTTAAAAGATTTCGAAATGAAATCAGGACTTAAAGCTCGGTGAGTTCACGGGCTTGGGCACAGTCCTTAGCCATTTGATCTAGCAGCGGTTGCAGGCCATCGAATTTGAGGGTATCTCTCAGGCGCCAACCAAATTCAATCGTGGCTCTCTTAGAATACAAATCCAGCTCTTTTTGATCCAAGGCA
>JANYCW010000012.1 GCA_025360085.1 Actinomycetes bacterium | reverse complement strand
AATATTACATTCGGTGTGCCATAGGAAGGAGAAACAGGCCAACATTTAAAGCCGTGAGGGAGCCAATAAGAACTACATATGGTTTGAGCGTCGCTCTTTGAATGTTAGGTGCGCTATACCGACGAAAAGTTATTCGACGTGCGGTGTAGAGAGAACCCCAAAGTCCTAAGGCCAAGATTACAAACTGTATAATTCGAATTGTGCCATTTCCAACAATCGCAGCCGGTCCTGATGCATTGCCGCCAAATATTGAAGCCACAGAGTAATAGATGGATTTACCCTCTGCCAGTAAGTGAAAAAGATTATGGGCGACATGGCCAGCGATATCTAGCGGAATTAGGGCATAGCCAAAACGTGCAAAGTTTTTGAACCAGTTTTCACTATTTTTAGTTGCCGCAATTTTTGCACTAAGCGTGAGAAGTGCTACTGGAAGTGTAACGCCGAGGGCAAAGACAACTGTGAATATTACTGCCGTATTTGTTATTCCAGTAAATTTCTCAACGGTTGTTAGAATCTGCTCCCAGATTTCAAGCATTGTGACATTTTGGATTATTACGATGCCCATAATTGCCATTGCTAAAAATGACTCTTCAATTTTTGGAGTTTTGATAAACCATAGTTCTTTTGTTGGCGGACGAAGGGTAAGAGTGATTGCATCATTCGGACAGTTCTTGATGCAGTTGGCACATAGCGTGCAGTTTGCATTTGAATCCATCGTTCGAGGAAACATAAAGAGTGGGCAGGCAGGTGCCTTTTCTGTACCGTTAAAACAGGCGGCTTTAGCTTGGCAGGTCTGACAAATATCGGTATTTGCTCGAAGTGCGATCATTCCAGTCCGAGCATAATTTCCTGAAAGTCCGCCAAGGAAGCACAAGTATCGGCAAAAAGTTCTTCGCTGGAAAAATGCGCCCGAAACGATTACGGCGAAAGTTATCAGGAGTAAGAGAATTCCTGATCCCCAAGGCGACGATACGATTCCAAAGACGTGGTCAGCCCAAGTGATTGCAATAAAGGAGGCATCGATAATCCAAATTCCATATTTTTTAAGAAAGGCCGGCACTGGTCGATTGACGCCCACCAGTTTTTGAACAAAGTCTGAGAGTGTTGCAAAGGGGCATATCGCGCACCAAAACCTGCCAACGAATAGAAAAAGGATGGGAATGAGCGGCCACCACAGGACCCACATGAGGGCGGTTCCAGGATTCTCGTGCGCGCTACTTGGTCCGGCAAGAAGTTCGTAACCAATGAGACCAAACACTGCTGCAACGGGAATTTGAAAAACTTTAGGAAAATATTTGCTCTTCATTACCGCTTTTACTGCGGGAAATTTCAATAGATCCAAGCCTTTAGACTCGTTGGATTCGTCGGTTACACCTCCTGCATCTTGGATGGTGTTCATAGCGTGGTAGCGCGCTCATTTCGTGCTCTCTGTTTGAGCTCTTTGACTTTTATGTCTTTTCGTTTAAGAAAAAAAGCACTAGAAAAAACAATTGAAGAAGCCAAACTGAAGACCCCAAGCGTGGTTGCCAGTGGCCGATCTCCTTCGGCATGATTTTCATTTGGTGTCGAGTGATCCATGCCCGGCATATTTGGCGCCATCTCGCTCTTATTGGCACTCAATGAAATTCCCAACCCGAGGGCTAAAATTATTCCTAGAACTGCTAGCGATACCGTAATCTTCCGTTTCATTTCTCACCCCTGTAAGCCACCAAATAGATTTCTTGGCATTATTCTGGCAAAACAGCCAAAAGTAATGATGTAATTATTATAAAGATTTAATTAAGTTAATCCAAAGTGATTGTGATGCTGGCAATGGTCCTTCCAACTTCGGCATGAAATTCACCACTCTGATTGAAAGAAAAAGGATTAGAGTATGCATATGAGCACTACGCCAATTCGGTCTGAAATCTTTGATACTGGAAATCCTGAAATAAAATCAGCTCGAATCGTAATTGACGCGAGTGCTCAAAAAATCTTCAACATTCTGAAAGACCCTAAACGCCACCAAGAAATTGATGGAAGCCAGACAATCACCGAAAATATAAGTGGGCCAACGCAATTAACTCTGGGTTCGAAGTTCGGAATGAAAATGCACTTAGGTATTGATTATCGAATTCTCAATACTGTCGTAGAATTCAAGGATAATGAGTTGATAGCGTGGCGACATTTAGGTCGCTGGCGTTGGAGATATCGATTGGATGCGATATCCGATGAAAAGACGCTTGTTACTGAGAGTTTTGATGGAAGTTTTGCACCAGTTTTGTCAAAAATTTGGCTACGTATGAGAAAGGCATATCCGTGGACGCAGAAAGCAGTTGCCAAATCTTTAGTTCGCCTAAAAGCCGCTGCCGAAAGCCCTTAAATTTCGAGTCTTTCAAAGAATGAACGTAAACCTCTAGTAGACTCCTCGAATGAGTTTCGAATCGATTATTTTAGGTTTTGTGCAAGGTCTCACCGAATTTTTACCGATTTCATCCAGCGCACATCAACGCATTGTGGGTTTATTTTTTAGTAACGCTCAAGATCCTGGAGCCCGCTTTACGGCAATAACCCAGATTGGAACCGAATTAGCGGTACTCATTTTTTTTAGGCATGACATTAAGAGAATTATCGTTGCCTGGTTTGCGCAAGTGATTCTGCGGAAAGCCTTAATAGCTGATGAAAAACTTCAGGCTCGAATGGGTTGGCTCATTATTATTGGTTCATTACCGATTATTGTTTTGGGCTACCTTGGGCAAGAGATTATTACAAATGATTTTCGCTCGCTCTGGTTAATTGCCAGCGTGATGATCATCTTTGGCATTATTTTAGGCCTAGCAGATTACTACGGGAAAAATACGCGTGGCCTTAAAGATCTGACTTCCTCACATGGTATTTTCTATGGGCTCGCCCAATCACTTGCCTTAATTCCAGGTGTTTCACGCTCTGGTGCCACAATTGCGATGGGCCGTTTGCTTGGCTATAGCCGCGAGGCCGCACTGCGTTACTCATTTTTATTGGCTCTGCCGGCCGTATTTGGAAGTGGCTTATACGAACTCAAAGGTGCATTTGGAGATAGTGCAGGAGCGCAGGTTTTTTCCTTGAGTGAAACCTTCGTCGCAACCAGCATCGCATTTGTCGTGGGTTATGGCGTGATCGCTTGGTTACTTAAATATGTAACCACACGGAGTTTTATGCCATTCATCATTTATCGCATTGTTTTAGGTACGACGCTATTGATATTACTTTCTGCCGGGGTTATAAATCCTTAGACTTCACGAATTTAACTACCCGGGCTCACCGTCGACATATTGAAATCTTTAATGACTAGTGGCGGTGTTGCCATATTGGACATATTTCCAGCCCATTCACGTGGCTGAGTCCATTCGGTTGCACCTGCATGGGCAAGGCGATTGAGAGCTGAAACAGGAGAGTCATTCCAACGGAAGTTATTGGTCGCCCCTACTACTTCGCCACCCTTGACATGGTAAACACCGTCTCGAGTTAGCCCGGTAAGAAGTAATGAGTTTGGATCAACCATGCGGATATACCAGAAAGTTGTGATCAATAGACCGTTATCCACTTTCTTTACTAGGTCATCCAGAGTACCTGTTCCTCCATCGACCTTAATAATTGCATTCTCACCAATCGGTGTGAAATCTAGTTTTGTTAGTTTCGCAGTTGCGCGTGTTTGAATGAGCGCTTGTAAAACGCCATCTTTAAACCAATCCACGCGTTTGATGGTCTGGCCATTATCAAAGACCGATGAATAAGGTGAACTCACTGCTGTACCAATAAAGCGTGCAGCTGGAAGTTGCTTAAATTCAGGATCGCTAAAGAACTGGAAACCAACGTTAGATAGTTTTTCTCCAATTCGAGTGCCGCCACCTTTTTTAGAGAACACTGACTGACCTTCATGCGCATCTCGCGCACCTGATACCCACATCATGTAAATAAATAGGTCGGCAACTGAGCCTGAAGGCACAATTGTGTCGTATCGACCTGCAGGCATTTCTACCTTGGTGCCCTGCCAGGTTAAACGCTGGCGGATCTGCGCATCAATGGATGCGACGGAAACATCTTTAAAGTCACGAGTTTCAACACCATTCCATGTAGAACGGCTGCGACCATGGGATTTACCGGTC
Source organism: Actinomycetes bacterium (assembly GCA_025360085.1). GTDB lineage: Bacteria > Actinomycetota > Actinomycetes > Nanopelagicales > Nanopelagicaceae > Planktophila. The sequence goes on along the minus strand of JANYCW010000012.1, from coordinate 35,322 downwards.
ATCTCCACACGGCCAACGGGTGAATCTTTTCGAAGTCGTAAGCCGCCCTTTGATCCGATCCACGTTGTTTCATGAGTGTGCTCTGAGTACCCAAAGAGCTCTATCTTGTCGGCCATCGAGCGAGAGAACATATCGCCAAGGGCTGGTGCAAAGGTAGAAAATACATCTGGACCTGTTGGAATATGGGGCGCTGCCCAATCACCTATAGTCACATTGTTCGCAAGGGGTGCGTAATCCTCGGCCTTGCCTGCCGCCTTTGCGGCAGAAATCGCATCAGCCAATAACGTTGGAACATCAGCGAGAGTTACATCGGTACGAGTAAGACCCCCCGAAGCCATGCCACCTTCTACTGCAACGAAAGCAATCACCGTGACGCTACGTTCTTGAATGACACCATTAGTTGTCAGCGTACTGCCGGCCCAACGCAAATTTGCCTGAGTCTTATCTTTGACAACAACAATGCAGTCATCGCATGTAGCGCTCGATGTAATTTTTTCAATTAAGTCCTGTGCAGAAATCATTTTCCAGCCTCCGCAACGGTATTGAGAATATTTACTTTGCCGAAAATTGCCGCGGGGCAACCATGGCTAACGGCTGCAACTTGCCCTGGCTGGGCCTTGCCGCAATTAAATGCGCCACCTAGAACATACGTTGAAGGTCCGCCCACAACTTTCATGGAGCCCCAAAAATCAGTTGTCGTTGCTTGATATGCAACATCTTTTAGTTGTCCAACAATTGTGCCATTTTTGACGCGGTGAAACTGTTGGCCCGTAAATTGAAAGTTATAGCGTTGCATGTCGATGGACCAAGACTTGTCGCCTTTAATAATAATTCCATCTTCCATCGACGCAACCATCTCATCATATGTCGGCCCAGTTGGATTGGCTGCCAACGAGACATTTGGCATGCGCTGAATAGGCACGTGGGCAGGGGAGTCTGCAAAGGCGCAGCCGTTGCTGCGATCTCGGTTAACTCGCGCGGCTATACGGCGATCTAATTGGTAGCCAACCAATACACCATCTTTGATGATATCCCATTGTTGGGCCGCAACACCTTCGTCATCAAAACCAACGGTGCTCAATCCATGGGCGGTACTGCGATCGCCCGTAACATTCATTAAGGAGGAGCCGTACTGCAATGTATTCAATTTGTCTGGCGTTGCAAATGATGTACCTGCATAGTTGGCTTCATATCCAATTGCGCGATCGAGTTCCGTTGCATGGCCGATTGATTCATGAATTGTTAGCCAGAGATTCGAGGGATGAACAAGAACGTCGTAACGACCCGGCTCAACTGAAGGTGCGGCAACCTTTTCGGCCAAAAGTGTTGGTAATTCGGCAATCTCGGCATCCCAGTCCCAATGTTTATTGTCCATCCACTCCCAACCGAAACCGGCCGGCTGTGCCAATGTCCGCATAGATTCAAAACCACTTGAACCAATTGAGATCGCTTCAATCTGAGTTTGTATACGTATACGCTGTTGAGTGGTACTTGTTCCATAAGAATCGGCATAGTGCTTCTGCTCTTTAACGTACATAGTGTGGGCCGAAGTGTGATTAACAATTTCTGTTTTCAACAGCTCGTTACTCAACTGTGCTAAGCGATCTTTCTTATCTGAATCTGAAACCGCAAATGGATCTATTTCATAATCAGAGACCCAAGTTTTATCGCTATAAACCGGTTCAGTTACTAAAGTGACGAACTCAGTCGAAAGTGGTTTAGAAGTCTTTGCCATGGCAACTGCACTCATCGCTAATTTTCTTGCCGTCTCGACAGAAATCTCAGGCGATGATGCAAAACCCCATGCTCCATTGACTATGACACGAACACCTAAACCAGCAAGGATCTCATCACTCTGCATTTCTGGTTTCGCATCGCGCAATGAAAGCAATCCAGTACGAGTTCGTTCGATGCGCACATCGACATGAGTTGCACCCGAATCTTTTGCGGCATTAATCGCCGCTTGGGTCACTGTTGATAATGGAAGGGCTAAAAAATCTGCATCTACCGTTGTTTTCACTCCCAAACCCTACAGAGGCAATGCCTTTAAGGCGAGTAATTTGCTTTAAAAGTGTGAGGAAAGGAATAAATAAGCCCAAGAAAGTGACTCACGCGATACTCATGATAGAGGTACCCCTCACCGGAAATGGCTTGAAAAACAGGCGCAGTGCAAAGATTTGCATGTAAGTAAAACAGGTATTACTTCAAGGAGAGATGGGGAAGTACGATGAAAGCAATACAGAAGTTCCGCTTAGTTACAGTGTTTGTCACACTTGCTGCAATGTCGGTCTCTGTTAGCGTTATGCCAAGTGCAAGCGCGGCGACTAAGACGATTACGTGCTACAAAGGCACGATAATCAAAAAAGTTACAACAGCAAAGTGCCCTCAGGGATATACATTAAAGAAGCCAGTTGTTAAACCCATCAATTCAGCGTCACCTACCCCGATTGTAAAACCTGGCGCAGTTGCTTTTTCTGGAACATACAGTGGAAAAATCAGTTTGCTCTGGGGTGATAGTTACGTGCAGGCAACGTCTGTAGAAGGCCTCGGAACCGGTGGCGTGCTCGGACTTACCTCCCTAACTGGAACCGGATCTTCTAGCCCTAGCAATCAATGTGACACTTTCAATGGCTCTGGCACTTTAAGTGGTGGTGGAAATACTCTGAAAATTACATTTGATTCTTCCGCAAAAGCGTGCGCTCGAGATGCCGATGCTCCGACTGGAATTTCTTTTACAGGCAACGCAATAATAAATGGCGGAACTGGAAAATATGCCGGTGCAACTGGAACTCTAAAAGTTACGGGCGGATCATTTGATATTAGATCAACAACATCCGGCGGAAAAGAAAGTAGTCTCTTTAAGTTCTCAATCGCAGGAAATATCGTTACCAAATAGTTTTAAAAACCCATGTCAAACTTAAGATACAGAGGAGTAATAATGAACAGAAAAATCTCAATCGCAATCATTAGTGCAGTTGCACTTCTTGGCGGCGCTATTGTTGGAGGTGCACCTGCCTATGCAGTACCAGCGGCTTCAACGCTTGTTATGACAGGGGGAAGCGCAGTATTTGGTCTGGATCCAGTTGCCGTGAATGCAACCGCAATTGCCCCCGGCGTAGTTAAATTCTTCGCCAATGCCGTTATGATTCCTGGGTGCGATGCCGTTCCTACCAAAATCGTCGCACCATTTGTTGCGGTCTGCATGTGGAAACCCGACAAGGCTGGACTGAATGGACTTTCAGGCAGCTTTACACCAACTGATTTAGCGGCTTTTACCGCCGTTGACTCTCCATTATTAAATGTAAAAGTCGGTGTACCTATTCAAACAACGGGAGCATCAAGTGGTACATCTCCCATTCAAATTTTTGTGGATACAATTCTTACAACAGGATCTAAAGGCCCAATTGCACCACGATTTAACGGCTGCGCCGTTATGAACGAATTTTTACTAGGTCAGAACATCCTCTTTCGCGTCTATGCAAATAATGCGGATCAAGGAAATGCAGTGATGGATCCAACAAACACTGCGAAAGCTTATGTTGAAATTGCTGGAGTCAAAGATCCGATCCAGATGGTGTACCGAAACCACAGCGGAGTTGCATTTTGGAGTGGATTGCTTCGTACCGGCACGGATCCAGGTCTCTATAGCACCTTAGGAACCATCGTTTACAAAGTTGTCGTCACAGCAAAAGATGCAACGAGCATCAAGGTTCTATCCACCAAACTAGTTGCACAGAGAGTAGATGGAAAACGCATCATTGGTGAAGATGGAAGATTTGTCTACGATCGAGTTAGTTACTACCGCACAGTTCAGGTTTCACCTGCGCTCAAAGGTTCAACGGGATCGTACTATCCAGATTGGGCAGCAACATCAAAGCTCACTCTATTTGCAGTTCCTGTCAGTAAGTAGGTATTTAGGGTTAAGTAATCCGAAGTTCGCTCCGGATTACTTAACAAAATTAAAATCAATAGTCCGTTCATTAGAAAAAGGAGAGACAAGTGAATACTAAATTTAAACGAATAATTATCGCAATCACATCATTGGCAATGCTTGCTTCAGTAAGTCTAACCACCGCACAAGGTGCCGACACAGTAACTACTGTTTTAAAAGCTCCAAAAGAGTTAGTGGGAGTTCCAGCCCTTCCCTTCACTGGTTTAAAATCAGCTCCATTTACCACGCCTACAAATGCTTCTGGTGCGATCGCTATCGCACCTCAAACCGCACTAGTAGGCGGAGATCTGACGATCACAGGCAAGTCACTACCCGCCAACACACCAGTACAACTGGTATGGGGAACCACAGAAAATGCATCCTGGTCGGTAGAAGTGACACCTGCGACCGTTAACTACTTAGGTGTCAACTTCACAACCCTTCCTTTGTACATTGACATCACGACTATCACAACCGATGCTCAAGGTGCATTCACTTATAAGACTAAAACCCCATCGGATTTCGGGGGTACACATGATGTGTATGCGATAGTTGCTGGTGCGGCCGCCGGTAAAGGTGGAATGCAAATAGGTCGAACATTTGAGATGTCCCCAAAAAGTGGAGCAATTGGAACACCATTTACTGTGACTTACACCGGGCTCGGACCAAAGCTCTATGGCTCAGGTGGTGCACTTATTTATGACAATAAATACGTTGGAGAGTTGCAAGGACGCTGGACCCGTGGCACGGCAAAGGCGATAGTCATTGCAACTGGTCGTGTAGGAAAACACTATGTCACTGCCAATGCCGCATTGAGTTTCTCGTATCTGAATATATTGCAGTCACCAGATCCATTCGGCACTCCAGGAACAGGCATTTTTACAATAACTAAAGATAACGGTGCCTTTAAACCAATAATTACTTATCCAGCACTTCTTACTCCAACCGTAGATCAAAAGGCAGGAATTGGAATATCTACAAGTGCATTTGACACAAATTCCACAGCAGTTGCAACCCTTTCTACCAATCGTGGAGTAGGAGAGAGTAAAACCACGATTAAAGTAACTGGTCTTTCAACTACTGGAACGCATAACTTGGTGTGGTCAACGGTAGTTGGCAATCGATTTAACTGCGCAACGGGAACGTGCTGGGTTTATAGTCCAATTCCTCTAGCAACAGTCGAGGCAGTAAATGGAACTATTGAAAATGAGATTACAATCCCAAGTCATCTTGGCGGATGGCATTCGATTCAAGTTATGTCCGGCGACAAAATTGAAGCTCAAGTTTCCTACTATGTAAAACAGAGCATTGTCGAGTTCAAGGACAGCAAAGGCAAAATCATTTCCTACGGCACAGCTTCTTGGGATGGATCTGGCTCACTAGAAGCCCTTGCTAAAGCCGGTTCAGGAGTAGGTAAAACGACATTTAAAGAGGGCGAAGAGTTCACAATCAGCGTTAGAGGTGTTGGCTGGACCCAGATGGATAACACCCTGGCCGTCTCCTATGACAACGCTCATATCGGTTATGGCTGTGGATTTAACTCGAATGGTTACGTAGTCTTTAGATTGCGTGCTACGGGTGGTCCAGGAACTCATATCATCAATTTGCGTCCACTTCTGTACACACAACAGCCATCCTTTGCTAATGCGCAATTTGGAATGGTGCCGTTCTTAACGTGGGATAGCGATTTCCCAGGTCTTGCACTTGGATATCAAATTCCAATGTATACCTTCGCAATTAACGTAACAAAGTAAAAAATTGAGAGGCTATAGCCTCACTTCTGGTGCATCCAGAGGTGAGGCTTTAGTTTTTAACAAACGTGCAACAGGTGATGGCAACCACCAGTTCCAGCGGCCCAGTAAGACCATCGCACTTGGCAGCAAGAGCCCACGAATAATCGTTGTATCAATGAGTACGCCAACGCCAAGACCGACACCCAACTGCTGCAAGCCGGCAAAATGACCCGTTACTAAGCCACTTACGGCTGCAACAAAGATTATCGCGGCTGCACTTACGACGACGCCGGTGCTAGCCAGGCCTTCGATGATTGCTTCATTATTGTTGGCACCTCGATCACGTGCTTCGCGCATTCTGGCAACAAGAAAAATTTCATAATCCATCGATAAACCAAAGAGTACTATAAAGAGAAAAATAAGTACCCAAGCCTCTATCTGATCAAGTCGATATGTACGTAGAAACGACGAAGCCAAACCAAAATGAAAGACCGCAACTAAAGATGCAAAGGCAACGGTGACTGAGATGAGATCTAAAACTATTGCTTTAAGTGGCAAAATAATTGAACGGAAGGCACGCATGAGTAATATGTAGGTCATAAGAAGTGCAAGCAGGATTATCCAAGGTAATGAAGTGAGAATTGCATGGATGAGATCTACTCCTTGTGCGGGTGGCCCACCTAAATACAGAACTACATCCCTACTAAATCCCGAATCTGCCAAATTAATGGAGCGCAGAGTTTCTACTAGTTGATTACTTTCAGGAGCGCCAAGTATGTGTCGGCCAATAATAAAGAACCGTAAATATCGACCGGTAGCTTCGATAAATGGGGGCTTTTTATCGGTTGCAACGATAAAAATTTCAGGATTTTTCAATAACCGCTTTGCTAACTCAATACGCGCTAAATTTACGGAGGGGCTTTGAGCTAGGTTCTCGATGCCAAGATCTATGACAACCTCATGAGGTGTGATTACTCCCGGACCTGCGCGATTGACGACCATTGATAGTGCGTGTGCTGATTCAAGATCACTTGGGATTGCAGTGAGTGAGCTCGGGGTAGTGGAAAGCCAGAAAACCGAAGAGGCCAAAATTGCCAGGATCATTAGGGCACCTGTAAAAACCGATTTCGGTCGTGCGATGACAAAACGCGCAGTTTTAGCCCAAAGGCCGCTCATGTCGTTGGCCCGGCCGAAGATACCCCGAAAACCACATGTGGAAACGGCGCTATGGCCAAGTAGTGAGAGCATCGCTGGAAGAAGTGTTATCGCGGCGACCATGGAAGCTAACGGCATAATCAATCCTGCGGCGCCTAGTGAACGAATGAATGGAACAGGAACAAAGAGAAGGATTGCAAGCGCGATGGAAACAATTGATCCCGAAATTATTACAGTTCGACCCGCCGTCGCCATCGTTGTTGTGAGCGCTTCATCTATACCTGAATGCGGGTTCTCTAGCAGCTCTCGTCGATATCGATAAAGAATGAGTAAAGAATAGTCAATTGCAATTCCTAAGCCGATAAGCTCTATGATATTTGGAATGTACAGCACCATTAGCGTCTTTTGAGCTAAAAGAAAAATAAACGAAAGAGCTAATAGGATTGATGCCATAGCAAAAATGAATGGGATTAAGACAGATAGTGATAGACCAAGAATTAAAATCAAGAGAAATAGAGCCAAAGAAATGGCGACTACTTTCCCTCTATTTAAATCACTGGCCAACACGGGTGTGACATCATGGTTAATTGCCGGCGGTCCAGTTACTTGAGCCCCAAGTAAGTTTTGATCAAATATAGCCTCTCGCAGTGCATCCGTATATTGTGCAGCCTCTAGAAGTGACATTGGTGTAGTAATGCTTGATAGCAAAATCCCACCCATTGCTTTTTGAATTGTGACAGTGGAGTTCGGAATCACTGAAGCCGCTGTGATAATTCTGGATTTGTATCCTACTATTTGGGCCAGAGTCGAAGTTTTGTATTTATAGACGATAGTGAAGGTTCCTTCACTATTTTCGTCAAAGCGCTCGGCAAGAATTGCATTCGCACGTGCCGATTGACTATCAGGTACATCCAATGAAGTTGTTAAGTATTTGCCTAAGTTTGCTTGTGCGTACGAGCCTGTGATTGCAACGAGGATCCACATTACTATTACAAGTAGTCGATAGCGGATGACTGCACGAGTCCACCGTTGCAACATGCTGCAAAGTCTAATGATTTGCAGAAAAAAAAATCTGGCTCTATTATTGGGATGCTTAAGGGGAGTACCTCGCAACAGCTACCTCGTCAACACGGTGTTAAAACCCGGGGAGCTGGCCGATAAAACGGTTAGGGAGACCTTGACCATTTTCTATTAATGGCAATCAAGGGGGAACCACATGCAGGTCTCAGCAGCAATATGGATAATAACCGTAGGATTAATCGCACTTTTAATTCTGCTCGATTTATTTACTGCCAGTAGGAAACCGCATGAAGTAAAGTTTAGAGAAGCAATCTTATGGACGCTCTTCTATGTCAGCATCTCCATCGGCTTCGGTATCTGGGTTTGGAACAACTATGGCTCGGTTTTCGGCACCGAATTTTTTGCGGCATATCTGGTTGAGTATTCGCTGTCGGTGGATAACCTTTTTATATTCGTAATTATCTTGACTCAATTCGCGGTGCCGAGCATTTATCATCAAAGAACACTTCTTATCGGCGTCTTCCTCGCACTCATTTTTCGAGCAGTCTTTATAGCCCTCGGTGCAGCAGCAATCGCCTCGTTTGCCTTCACATTCGTCATCTTTGGCGCAATCTTGATTTGGACCGGTGTTGGGCTCTTCAGGCACTGGGATGAAGATCCAAATCCTAATGATAATTTCTTAGTTCGAAAGCTACGGAGTTCAATTGCTATGGTCGATGAGTTTCACGGTACAAAACTATTTGTAAACCTAAATGGAAAGCGTTTTGCAACACCGATGTTTTTAGTCATCATTGCAATTGCGTCGACCGATCTACTTTTTGCACTTGATTCAATTCCGGCGACCTTTGGCGTTACCTCCGAGACCTTTTTAGTTTTTACCGCAAATGCGTTTGCCTTACTTGGATTGCGAGCACTGTACTTTCTACTCAAAGGTCTACTGGACAGGTTAATTTATCTATCGCTCGGTCTTTCAATCATCTTGATGTTCATTGGCACAAAACTCATTCTCACATTCCTCCATGAGCAGTATGCACAAGTACCAAAAATTCCTACTGTTATTAGCCTAGGAGTCATCGTTTTGATTCTTGCTATCTCAACGCTTGCTAGCGTCGTAAAGAGTAAATCCGATCCTGCGGCAAGGGCGCATGCAGGTCGAATTACGGCCGAAGAGCGCGATATTTCAGATTAAAGCGAGATTACGGCGAATTTATTGCCAAACTCGCGTGGTTTTGCCAGATTCGGGGCGCTTTGCTGGCAGGATTGACCATATTCACTTCAACCCAGTACTGGAGAGTTCATAATGAATAAAAAAGAGATTATTGCAAAGTTAGCTGCCGATTCAAAGCAGAGCGAGAGTGCGGTCTCATCCGTATTAGAGGCTCTAGAGTCCTTGGCGATCTCAATGCTCCAAAGCAAGGAGAAGCTCGTAATTCCTGGCTTTATCTCAATCGAGGCCGTGGCCCGTGCAGCACGTTCAGGACGTAACCCACAGACAGGTGCGGTTCTGCAGATTCCAGCACGCACAGGTGTAAAGGTCAGCGCTGGCACAAAGCTAAAGAAGGCAGTTGCTTAAACTATTTAAACATTAAGTGATAAAAAGAGGGTGCGAGATTAAACTCTCACGCCCTCTTTTTTCTACCCTGTTATGGGAAGAGTTGTTAAAGATAGTTGTTATGGGTATAGCCCACGAAGTTTGTGGGCCTCTGCCACCCGTGCAACACCTAACATATGTGCAGCCTCGCGCCACGTAACTTTGCGGCTCGTCGCCATCTCTTCAACTTCATTAAATGCCTTCATCAAAATACGATTTAAGTTTGTTCTTACTTCATCGCCATCCCAAGCATAATTTTGCTTATCCTGCACCCACTCAAAGTAGGAGACGATAACTCCACCGGAGTTAGCCAAAATATCGGGGACCACAAGAATTCCCTTGTCATTTAAAATGGCATCACCCTCTGGGGATGTAGGAGCATTCGCTCCTTCCACAACAATCTTAGCTTTGATTCCAACCGCGCTCAATCCAGTAATTGAATCAGAAAGTGCGGCGGGAATGAGCACATCAACATCTAAATGCAACAGTTCAAGATTGCTTAAGCGATCTGTACCGGGAGCATTCAAATTTTTGTGTGCTAAGAAATGAGACCAAAGTTGACTTACATTTTCAAAACCAATGACCGCACCATTGACATCGCTGACAGCAACAACTTTTAGGCCCATGTTTTCTAATGCAACTGCGGCCCAGTAACCAACTTTACCAAAACCCTGAATTGCAACTGTTGCACCTACAGGATTAATTCCACGCATTCGCAGTGCTTCGCGGGTAGAGATTGCAACTCCGTCACCTGTTGCAGAGTTACGTCCAAGGGATCCACCAAGAACAATTGGTTTTCCCGTTACAACTCCAGGAACTGAAAACCCCGCATTAACTGAGTACGTGTCCATCATCCACGCCATGTTGCGCTCATCTGTTCCAACGTCAGGTGCTGGAATATCTCGCTCGGGACCGATAATCGGCAGTATTTCAGATGTATATCGACGTGTTAACCGCTCGTTTTCACGTACCGATAATGTAGAAGCATCAACGGCAATTCCTCCCTTAGCTCCACCAAAAGGAAGGTTTGTTAAGGCACATTTCCACGTCATTAACATGGCGAGGGCGATTGTCTCTTCAAGGTCTATTTGCGGGTGAAAACGAACTCCACCCTTGGAAGGTCCTCGCGTTGTTGAGTATTGGACTCGGTATCCCTTGTACATTTCGACTTTATCGTTATCTCGTCGCAAGGGAACGGCAACTTCTAAAATTCGCCGTGGTGTTGAAAGCGTTTGCCAATCATTCTCTGAAAGGCCTAGTTGATCTACGGCCGTGCGTAATTGGGCGCGCGCAGTTTCGAAAGCTGACTCCGTTGTCATACGATGAATCTATCGCTGAAATAACAGAAAATCCTAATTTTTCCTCTGAAATCAATCTCACAGCAAACTCAAAACTGAAGAAAGTATGTCCGTGAATGGCTGCTGGTAGAGTAAGGGGGTGGGTGAGCTTCGTACAAGGGTGGCCAAGATTTCATTGGGCTTTTCTCTTGTCCTGGTGTTTCTATTATCAGGGTTTGTGCTCGCCCATCAATGTCAAGCCAATGCATCAATAAATTCAGCCACTAGTGCAATAAATATTCTTCACTCTCATAATGTTAACCCGCTGGATTCCAGCTTCGGGGGTTCGCCACATCTTATTACTGATGTTTGTGTGGGCATCACATTCTTAGTGCTTCTTGCCGGACGAAAATTATTTCTACACCAGCGAAAATTCGGCTACAACTATCGATTTAAATTAACTACATTTCTCGCATTAAAATTTACTCACCATCCCAATCTATTATTTACACTTTCACGGCCTCAACTAGGAGTTTTTCGAATTTAAACTATTTCTCGCCATTGAAATCAACCATTCCAATTCGAGAAAAGGACTAATAATGTTAAAGAAATATATTTTTGCCACAATAGTTTTTGCAACAATTTTCACGGTTCAACCGGCTTTGGCCGAAAGTCATAGTAAGTCTCTCAGTAATTTAAGCGCGAGCGATATCATGTTTGCGCAATCGATGATTCCGCACCATCAACAGGCCATTGAAATCTCTAAACTAGCGGCTAAAAACGCTTCCAACTTAGAGATTAAAGCGCTTGCAAAAGCAATAATAAAAGCCCAGAACCGAGAAATAAGCCAAATGAAGTATTGGTTAACTGTCACACATTCTCCCATGGAAATGCAGATGGATATGGGAACGAATGGAATGATCAGCGCAAGTGCTATGAAAACTCTAAAAACCCTTAAAGGAACGAAATTTGACCTAGCTTTTCTTAAGGCCATGATTGCTCATCATCAAGGCGCATTAAAAATGGTTAATTACTTAGATGGGAGCAAAAACAGCGAAGCCATGGAACTTGCTAAGGCTCTGGTCATAATGCAATCAGCCGAAATAGTTTCTATGAAAAAGCTCCTAGTCAAGGTTAAGTAGACATGAGTATTAGCAAAAAGTGAAGCAATTCATGGCTATTATTTTGGCTTCTGCTTTTTTGTTGCAACCTGATTCAGCGGTAGCTTCCCCTACGGTTGTTTCAGTTCAACAAGATATCGATCGACTGCGCACGCTCGCCGCCACGAAGTATGAAGCTGCGAACGAAGCAAATATTAAAGTCGCACAACTTGAGAAGGAGACCACGGCGCTACAAAAAAAGGAGACCAGCCTTCGGAAAGAGTTGGATGCTTCCAGTAAAACGTTAGCAAGAATTGCAATCTTAAACTATCAAGGTATTGGATTCGGGAACTCCTTTGAGCTCCTATTTTCAACTAATCCGAGTCAGTACCTTCAGGATGCAACTACTTTAGACTTAGTTGCGAGTGGATATTCAATACAACTAAGAAAATTTGCGGCAATTAAACAGCGAGTCCAGGCTTCACGGCTGGTAGTAGCTGATCGAACCTCTCTTTTGCTCATCGAAAGAAAGAAATTAAATCAAGAGGTTTATGCGGCTAAATCTGCATTATCGCAGGCTGAAAAAGTTCTAAAAACATTAAAAAAATCGGATAGAGAAAAGCTAATTCGTGAATCAGCCGCACGTGAGGGCAAAATCCAAAAGAAGTCAAAACAATATGCACTCTCATATAAAGGCGATAACACCAGAGGTTCAATCGCGCTCAAATTTGCATTGCGACAGATCGGAGATGTCTATGTCTGGGCAGCGGCGGGTCCAACTCGTTGGGATTGCTCAGGATTGACAATGCGGGCATTTGAACAGGCTGGAGTTTCATTGCCCCACTCTTCTCGATTCCAAATAAATTTCGGTAAATCCATCTCTTACTCAGCCTTAAAGCCAGGTGACTTACTTTTCTTTGGCAGACCTATTAGCCATGTTTCGATATATATGGGTGGAGGCAGAATGGTGCAGGCACCTCGGCCAGGAAAGAAGGTTGAGGTTGTTGCGCTCACAAAGAAATTTGGTAGTAAACCTTTTGTAGGTGCGCGCAGAATATGAGGAGTTTTCGGGAGAAAGTAATTGTACTAAGTGCGATAATTCTTATTGGCAACGCTTTTTCTACTCAGGATAGTAGCGCGACTAAACACAAACCTACGTGGGCACAGATTGAGGCTGCGAAAAAACTAGAGTCAATAAAGAAAAAGATTGCAAATGCGTCGATGAAAAAATTGGTCAATGCACGTGGCGACCTGAAAGTTCTTACCTCGATTGCAAATGCGTCCACCACAAAATATGTAGTCGCAAAAAAGGAGTTATCGATTGCGACGACCCAATTCAATCTTGCTACCGATGCCTATTCGTTGGCCGCACAAGAGGTTACTTCTACTCATCTTGAAATTGGCAGACAAGCCTTATCTCTGGGGGAGTGAGGGACCAAATACTTTTGATTGCTCAGGACTTGTATATGCCGCTTATAAGTATGCCGGACTTGGGTGGCCGAGTTGGGATCGCCTTAACTCAGGTTTGTACTACAGGTACACAAAACAAATTCCAATAGCCGATATGCAACCCGGTGATCTCATTTTCTACTCATACAAGGGAACCCAAGGCACAATCCATCATATGAGTATTTATGCAGGAAATAACATGATGTGGGAGGCCCGTTCGACAAAGACTGGATTGCGTTTTTCCAATATTTATAGTGTTGAGGGGATGATGCCATTTGCCGGAAGAGTTTGATAGTTTCTATATGAAACTTATATGTAGGTTAGAGAGTTGATAGTCTTCGCGTGGCATTTGAAAGCCATACAGGATTTATTTCTACGCCCCAACCTGGTGCTGATGGAATTTCAATTCGCCCATTCTCGATTTTAAAAGGATCTCCCAGAAATAAATCTTTTTGCCAAGGGTAATAATCGAAGCCTTCAATCGAAAACTCTAGATACTTTCCCGGATTAGTGATCGCGCCAAGCAAATGCATCGTGCATATTGTGACTAATGAAAGATTTGCACTATGAGGTGTGATTGGCAGTCCAGCTTTTTTTGCCATTTCTACAACTTTTAATGTGCGCCAGACTCCACCTAAATACATGATGTCGGGCTGTAAAATATCTACGGCTCGCATATCAATCATTCGTTGCCACGTCACTAAATCCCAATCTTGTTCGCCGCCTGTTATATCTATCGAAAGCGCATCGGTAACTTGTTTGGTTTCTTCGAGCTCCCAATATTTACATGGCTCTTCAAAGTGTGAAATACCGTGCGTTTGGAGGAATGCACCGACTTCAATGGCGCGTTTGGGCGAAAATCCACTATTGCCATCGACTAATTTTGAGATTCCGTCCCCTAAAGCGCGGGAAACAACGGCAACTACCTCTTTCGTACGCCCCGGCCACTCATCAATGTCGTCGCCACACTCTGCCCCCACGCGCCACTTAAATGCGTCAAAGCCAAACGTGTCACGTAGTTCGATAAATCGCGCCGCTTCTTGTTGTGGTGTTATATCTCGTTTCATTGATGAGGCATATGTGCGCAAACTCTTGGGCTTTCCTCCTAATAATTCAACCACGGGTTTACCTTGCGCGCGCCCATGCAAATCCCATAATGCAGTATCGAGTCCAGCATTTGCCCGACATCGATAGCTTCCGGGGAATTTGTGTTCTCGCGCTTCAATTAAAGTTATGAGTGCTCCAATATCGGATGCATCTTTTCCTAAAGCCCAAGGCGCAACCTGTCGATGAAAAATTTGAGCAGTTATATCGGCGTTGTACGTTGAAGTTTGACCCCAACCAAAGTAGCCATCTGAGGTAGTTACCTTAACAAAGCAGACAAATTCATCACTAAACGTCTCAAGCTTTGAAATTGTGCCAAAAATCATCCCGCGGCTTTGACGAATACCGGCAAATCCAGTAACGCTACGTTTACCGTTGCACCAGCGCCAAGTGCAATAGCATCAGGACTTGGAAGTTGCGCTGTCACTCGGGTGCCATTGGCCAGTGAAATACTTAAGCGGCAGGTTGCTCCAAGAAAACTTGCTGAAAATACGGTGGCATTGCCTGACTTACTTGCAATAACATCAATGCTCTCAGGCCTCACCAAAGCGATACCCGCACCTGATGTAATTGACCCAGGCAGAGTTTTAACTACGCCGCCAAGAATTTCAATTGTGCCGCTCGAAACATTTCCGGGAATTGGATTAGTCAAACCTACAAACTCGGCGACGAAAGCAGTATTGGGGCGGTCATAGAGTTCGGCAGGGGCTGCAATTTGCTCTAACTGTCCGTTGCGCATGACCCCTACGCGATCGGCAATACTCAAGGCCTCTTCTTGATCGTGAGTCACAAAGAGTGTTGTAGTGCCAAGCTCCATCTGAATGCGACGAATCTCTTCACGAAGCTGAGTGCGTACTTTGGCATCAAGGGCTGAGAGTGGCTCGTCAAGAAGCAAGACTTTGGGTGAAATCGCAAGCGCGCGCGCAAGAGCTACACGCTGTTGCTGTCCACCAGATAATTGGTATGGATAGTGATGCGCGTGCGTGGAAAGGCCAACTAACTCGAGCAACTCTGATGAGCGTGCTTTACGTTTATCTCCTGAAGTTTTGTGTGCGCGAAGTTTCAAACCATACTCAACATTTTCGCGCGCCGTCATATGCGGAAATAATGAATAAGCTTGAAAGACCATTCCCATTCCTCGCTTATTGGCGTTTTGATATGTTACATCCTTACCATCAACAATCATCTGGCCATGATCTAAAACCTGAAGACCGGCCAATGCGCGAAGCGCCGTTGTTTTGCCGCAACCAGAGGGACCAAGGAGAGCTACGAGTTCACCTTTGGCGATATCAAGGCTTAGACCATCGAGAGCTTTGACTTTGCCGAAGTGCTTGGCAAGGTCAACTAACTGTACATATGCCGATGAACTCAACGTATGGATCCTTATCTCTTAGGCGACGTCAACGTCAAGGACGGTACCTTGACGCTTTTTAGTAGGAATTATTAAAAGCAAGAAAATTACAAAGAGTAACGAGGCAAGCGAGACTGCAACCGCAACATTGCCATTAGTGCGACCGATTTGAGCGATGACAACTTGGAAGGTCTTGAAGTTAAGAATATTTGAAATCGTGTATTCGCCAAGTACTAGTGCAATTGCAATAAATGAACCGTTAACTATGCCAGTCTTAATCGTTGGCATAATAATTCCGAATATAACTCGAGAGATTGTGGCTCCTAAAGTTGTCGCCGCCTCAGCTAACGTATGAATATCAACGGCATCCAACGCCGCAGATAGTGATCTATACGTGTATGGCAAAATCAACATGGAATAAACGCCAGCTAGAGTTATTGGGGACTCATTAATATTAATTGAAATCCAGCGATAAAGTGGCGCAATCCCAACAACTATAACAATTGCAGGAATAGCCAGAGGCAAGAGGCATAACAATTCAAATGGGCGACGAAGCGCTGGAAGTTTCAAGTGAACCCAGATGGCGGTTGGCACAATGAGAAAGAGAATGAGTGCCATGACAATCGCGGCAGTAATTAATGAGCGAGTAATTGCTGGCACAAGATCTGGTTGCGATGCAATCATGGTCCAGGCGCGAAATGTCCGCCCTTTGTCGGCATAACTAAATGGCTTAGTAGAAAAATCAAACATTGCATACAAAGGGACCAATAGATATAGCGCTACGACAAAAATAATTGTCCAGCGCCACAAACGAACTCCAAGCGATTGTTTCATCGCTTTTGCTCCCACTTACTCACATTGCGACGAAGCAGTGCGTAAAGCCCCATGACAATGACCACAACAATTACCATAAAGAGCGACAAAGATTTTGCCTCCGCGGGGTTGGATCCACCGGTTTCGCTGGTTAATGCCGTTGCTATTTCTAAAGGAGTCAAGAAATCAGATAAGTTAATGAGAGTATTTGCGGTTGCATAAGCTGAGAATGAGTTTACAAAGAGTAGAAGGGCGGCTCCAGCAAATGATGGTGTAAGAATTGGAATTCCAATTCTGAGCCAGTATTCATGAGCCTTTCCTCCGAGGGCATCCGATGCTTCCCGCCATTGCGGCTTCAAGTTTTCCAAAGTAGGCAAAAAAACCAGAACCATGAGTGGGATTTGGAAAAATGTATAAAGAACGCTTAAACCATTCATTCCATAAAGCCACGTTGAGTCAGCGAGAAAAGTATTCGGAAGGAATTTTACTGCCAAAGAAGAAATTAATCCGTTAAAACCAAAGGTAGCCAAAAATGCAAAAGTAAGCATGACACCGCCAAATTGTGCCAACACACTGCTTAGGGCGACAGAGACTTTGTAAAAAACTCCACCAGGTTTTCCAGTGACAATTGCCCAAGCAAAAAGTCCGCCTAGAATCGCACCAACTATCGCCGTTTTAGCTGATAATTCGAGCGAGTTAGCGAAGGCGTGGCGCGCAACAGGAGAGTTGAATACCTCTTTTAGCACAGTTGTACTGAATTTATTATGGGTATCTTTAACCGAACCAGAGATAACGTTCCATGTTGGATAGAGAAGAAAAAGCCCACTAAAGATTAAGAATGGTAAAACGCCAAGATAGGCAGTCTTACTTCGCCAATACCGAGAACCGGTCCTGCCAGTGGCAGAACCGGTTCTCATGTGTTGAAGTTGAGTCAATTACTTGATCTCTATTATTAGTTCGTACCAACTGCTGCGGGCCATGCGGTCTTAAGGTAAACGCGAGCCTTTGCAGTTTGATCAGCTGTTGCCTTCTCGGCAATAATTTTGCTCTTACCTATAGAGGCTTTACCAGCTTCAGATGCGCGACCGGTCTTTAACAACCAAATCCACAAAGTAGGTGTAGCGCCGCCTGATGCAAATACCGAGGCACCCGTTTCACCTAGCGTGTATTCCAACCACAAGCGCGCACATGCTGGATGTGGAGCCCACGCTGAAACTGCACTGTTATAGGTAGAGCCAACGGCAGCTGGTGTGTACATCTTCCAGACTTTTCCAGCAGCAGCCATCTGCTTGATGACTCCAGCTTGGATGTATCCGTTGTCAATGACAACGGGTGTCTGACCAGATGCAATTGTCGCCTCTGTTGGGTTAACGTTAATGAAGTTACCGGCAGTCTTTAATTTAGCAAAAAAGGCAACTCCCTTTGTAACATCATCAAATGTTCCACCAAGGGCCTTGTTAATCATGAAAATGCCGTTCATTGCAGCCGATGAACCAAGTGGATCACCGTTGAGAGCAATCTTGCCTTTAAACTTTGGATCCAATAGATCATCAAGTGTGGTGATTGTTCCAAGTGCTCCGCTATATCCAATTGTCATTGTCCCTGTGTAGTTTGGAGTAACTTGTGCACTTGGATCTACTGTCGATGCAAACTGCAAGTAGTTCCATTTTTTAACCATATAAGGTGCAAATGTTCCGGTATTGAGATATTTAACGGCAACTGCAAGACCGATATCGAAGACGTCAGGCGAGCGATTTGTGCCCTTATTTGTTACTGCAGCATCGATTTCTTCTTGAGAAGATCCTTCTGGGTTCGCCTCATCTATCTTGACACCGTATGTCTTAGAAAAACCAGTAAGCATGTCGCCGTAGTTTGCCCAGTAGTGAGGCAGTGCGATGACGTTTAACTGACCTTCTTTTTTACATGCAGCTACCAAGGCGCCCATGCCACCACCTTGTGAAGCGGATGTGATTTTGGAGTAGTCAGTCGATGCCGCAGCCGATGTTGTACTTATTACAGGAATCGCAAGCGCAACAACGAGAGCTGCAGCAAGGGATCCGCTGGTGATTTTTGAAAACTTCACTCAGTTCCTCCTAGTTGTAAGTGGTATGTGTTTTCCTCATACATCCTTTTCTCTTGCAGTACACGTGTTGACTGCAAGAGAACTGGAATTTTGTACTTACGCCAATCCGTTTTAGTCAAAGACCAATACGTTCCGCGCGCCTTCACCTGCCCTTAAACGATTAAAGGCGAGATCGAGACCATCTAAATCTATCTGCTCGGAGATGAGTTCGTCTAGGAATAGGTGAGCATTTAGATAACTTTCTATTAACTTTGGCACATCTTTTTTCAGGTTCGCTGAGCCAAAGTAACAACCTGTTATCCATTGCTCATTAACGAAGGGATCGGCATCAAGGGTCAATGTGGCGCCATTCTTTAAAAGGCCAACCAATATCAATCCGCCATCAACATCAACGCTGCCCCAAGCCTGTTGGATTGTAGCTTCAAGCCCCAGCGCTTCGAAGGCATAGTCAACGCCGCCACAGATTTTCTTAACTTCGGTCACGGGATCTGTGCTTGAGGCATTAATCGTATGTGTTGCTCCAACCTTACGCGCCAGCTCTAATTTCTCGCTTGTTATATCAATGGCAATGATCGTCTTAGCTCCGGCGATGCGTGCACCTTGAATAATATTCAGACCGACACCACCGCATCCGAATACGGCAACGCGCGAACCTGCCTTAACTTTGGCTGTGTTCACCACTGCGCCATATCCAGTTAATACTGCGCAACTAATCAACGCAGCTCGGTCCAATGGCATTTCATCTGGAATCACAACTGCACCCGATGCTGGTACGACGACGTACTCTGCAAAGGATGCAACGGTTAAGAAGTGATTAATTCTTGTGCCCTCGTAACTCAATCTACTGGTGCCATCAAATAAACCTCCAGCGGCCATCGCATTTCCTGCGGTCGAGCAATAGTTGGGGCGCCCGGACATGCAGTAACTGCATGTCCGGCAGTTTGGAACAATCGACATGATGACGTGATCACCGGGAGAAAAACCTACACTCTCAATACCGACTTCTACAACGACGCCCGCCGCTTCATGTCCAATGACGGCGGGAAATGGAACTAACTTTCGTTTTCCATCAATGGCGTTGAGATCACTTGCGCACAATCCGCTCGCCACGACTTTGACAAGTAGCTCACCAGATTTTGGTTTATCAATTTCAACTTCGCGCACCTGAAATTTAGCTCCAACACCATCGAGAACGGCAGCCTTCATCTTCACGTGAAAAAACCATTTGTTAGAAATAAAAATTTAATTGAGGTCAACCCATGTCGTTTTGAGCCCACTATAATCATCTAGAGCATGTAAAGACTTATCTCGGCCGCCGCCGGATGCCCCAAAGCCGCCAAATGGAGTAACAACATCTAACATATCGAAAGTGTTAATCCAAACCGTTCCGGCCCGTAATTTGCGCGCAAATTTATGTGCCCGAGTGATATTGCTACTCCAAACTGAGGCTGCTAATCCATATTCGGTTCCATTAGCAATTCGCAAAGCATCGACTTCGTCTTTTGCATCGATTGCCACCAGCACGGGACCAAAAATCTCTTCTTGAGCAAGTCGTGAATCTGGCTTTACTTCGTCAATTAGCGTTGGTTGAATTAAAAGGTTATCACCTGAAGTTTTTTGACCACCAAAAATTAACTTTTCGCCCTCTTGCCCAATTAAATCAAGATAAGAATTCACTCGATCGCGTTGAACTTTCGAGACTAAGCCCGCCATCTGCGTGTTAGGGTCAAATTGATCTCCAACAACAAAGCTTTCAAGAAATTTATTTAAGTGCGCAAATAACTCCTCTTTTACGCCTCTTTCAACAATGATGCGTGAACCCGCGTTGCATGTTTGACCGGCGTTGTAATAAATTGCCCAGCCGATTGTGATTGCAGCTTTTTCCAAATCACTGCAGTCACTGAGAATAACCTGTGCACTTTTACCACCCAATTCAAGGCAGACTTGTTTCATATTCGATTCGGCGGCGTACTGCATCATTTTGCGCCCAGTCGCACCGCTGCCCGTGAAAGCGATTTTTGCAACATCCATATGTCGAGCAAGGGCTTGGCCTGCCTCGGCTCCGAATCCAGGAACCACATTGAAAACACCATTAGGGAGGCCAGCGGCAACGGCCAACTCGGCCATTTTCAGCGCACTCAGTGAAGAATTCTCAGCAGGTTTTACAACGATACTATTTCCCATTGCAATCGCTGGCCCTAATTTCCAACTAGTAATTATCATGGGGTAGTTCCAAGGCACGATCGCGCCAACCACACCAAGTGGCTCGCGTGTGACCAGTGCCAGAGCACCACCAGGCACAGGAGCGACCTCGTCATAAGTCTTGTCTATTGTTTCGCCATACCATTGAATAACTTGCATTGAATTTGGTGCGTCAACATTTAATGCATCGCTAATGGGGCGTCCAGTATCGACTGCTTCAAGAAGTGCTAACTCCTCTCTATGCTCACCCAATAGTTCGGCCCAACGTAACATGATTATTTTTTTGTCACGGGGATTCATGTCACGCCAAGTACCGTCATCAAAGGTTTTTTTTGCGCAAGCAACCGCGCGATTTATATCTTCAGTCTCACCCGCAGCCACTTTTGAAATTAAATGACCGTCATGTGGTGAGAAATTATCAAAAGTTTTCCCTGAGGCCGCATCAACGTATTCTCCATCAATAAATGCCTTAGATTGTGGTTGTAACTCAACTGCCCTGATCTGCCACGCATTAGTTTCAGACATAGGAAGGATGCTAACTCTTAACGACTCGATATGTGTCAAGTGTTACATCCGTGGCATAAGCGATGCGCACACCTGCGGCTCTATTTGCAGCTAATCCTTGGATGATCTCCGCTGTTAATACTTCACCCGGCGCGATAACGGCAACACCTGGAGGGTAAGGAGCGATTAAATCGGCACAAATTCGCCCCACTGCCGATTGGGCGGCCACCATTTCAGTATCGGCGAAATATGCCTCGCGCATCGAGATTGCGACCGTTGGAATCACTGACCAGCTGAGCGAAGTGGTCGTTGCTCGAGGCGTTTTTTGTTGTGACTTCAAAATTTGAATCAGCACATCAGAAAGCTCATCGAACTCGAGCTTAGTGTCGGCCAAAGTTGCCAAGAACACAACGGTGTCATGGTCGGCCATTTCAACCCTTATAGATTGAGTTTGTAGGGCTTTTTCAATCTCAATACCTGAGGCACCTAATTGGTTGGCTCGAAGGACAATCTTGGTGGGATCAAAGCGCTCAGGTGGAAAATCACCTGCGTTTAGAAATATTGGTACGTTAAAGTGGGATTGAATCTCACTCTTAAATGCTCCAACATTAATAACCAGTTGTGAAATTAACTCAACTCCGCGAGTTTCTAAAAGTGCGCGGCATCCATCGATGGATGCAAGAGGAGCACCGGCAGGAGACGTTGTGTGAGTTGTTTCAAAACTCTGCTCAATGCGATCAAGATTCAAATACTTTCCTTGGGCAATAAGCAACGCCGATGCACTATAGCCAGGTAAGGCTTTATGCGTACTTGTAATGAGTGCATCTGCACCCAAGGACAAGCAATGCTCCGGCACCGAGGTAGAAAAACCAAAGTGTCCACCCCATGCCGCGTCAACAATGACTGGAATAGCACGTGCATGGGCAGATCGTAGGAGCGCTGGTAGATCTGACAATGTACCTAAATAACCAGGTTCCGTTAATAAAAGCGCGATAGGTCGTTGATCTACAACCCTTTCAAATTCTGCGAGTGGAATTCCAATGGGCACACCTGTTGCGCCATCAATTTCGGGATTCAACCAGATTGGTTCTAACCCCGCTAAAACCAGCGCGCTCAATACCGAGCGGTGGGCGGTTCGAGACAAGGCAACTTTGTCCCCAGGTTTCCCAAGCGCCAAAATCATTGCCTGGTTGGCATGCGTAGATCCGCCTGTCGAAAATCGCGCATAGTCGGCCTTCCACAACTTCGAGGCTAAGGCTTCGGCTCTCTTGAGCACCTGATTCGTTAATTTTATTTCATCGAGACCACCGTACAAAGGCGTATCTCCATCAACGACTAATCCAAGTCCAGCGTCCAAGCGAGAGGCTCTCTGCTTGTGTCCGGGAATCGTGAAGGGTTGGCGCTTGGATTCAAAGTATGAAAGATAGGCATCAAGAAGAGGTGCCGAAACTCTCAGTGAACTCATAGCCCAAGCCTAACTTCTAGGGTTCGACATACGAAATATGGGCTTAGACTTTAGCCATGAACACATTGACTAATCTGACTCAAGAACGTCGTCTGGTCTCAGCAATTCCGGGGCCAAAATCTATTGAAGCGCTCAAGCGCCGCAGTGAGGCGACATCTGGGGGATTGGGTATGGCAATCCCAGTCATTATCGAGCGTGCAAGTGATGCAATTCTGCTCGATATTGATGGCAATCAAATAATCGACTTAGGGGCAGGTATCGGCGTCGTTAATGTTGGTAACTCAGCTAATCGAGTAGTAGATCGAGTCATCGAACAAGTACAGGCATTTACGCATACGTGTTTTACCGTTGCCCCGTATATGAATTACATCGAAGTCTGTGAAAAATTAAATGCAATTACGCCGGGCGATCACAAAAAGAAGTCCCTTCTTGTTAACTCAGGGGCCGAGGCCGTGGAAAATGCAGTAAAGATTGCGCGCCACTACACCAAACGTCCAGCCATTGTTGTCTTTGAGCATAGTTACCATGGACGTACAAACTTAACGATGGCACTGACGGCCAAGAACATGCCTTACAAAGAGGGATTTGGACCATTTGCACCTGAGATTTATCGCGTACCGATGCCCTATTCATTTCATTGGATGGGCAATCAGGCAACGATTACCGAAGATGCCATTGAATTAGTTACTTCGAAGATTGATAAAGAGATTGGCGCACATAATGTTGCCGCGATTTTAATAGAACCAATTCAAGGCGAGGGTGGATTTATAGTTCCACCAAAAGGATTTATGCCAGCGCTCGCAAAGTATTCCTCTGAAAATGGGATCATTTTTATTGCCGATGAAGTTCAAACTGGTTTTGCCCGCACTGGACACATGTTTGCCGTTGAAGATGAAAATGTGATTCCTGACATCATCGTCACAGCTAAGGGAATTGCCGGTGGTTTGCCACTTGCAGGTATTACTGGCCGTGCCGAAGTTATGGATTCAGTACATGTTGCTGGACTAGGTGGAACGTTCGGCGGAAATCCAATCGCTTGTGCCGCCGCCCTCGGAGTCTTTGAAACCATTGAAGAGGAAAATCTTGTTGCTCGCGCTCAACACATTGGAACAATTTTGGGCGATTCACTTCGTGGCTTGCAAAAAAAGTACCCAATTATCGGTGAAGTTCGAGGTCGAGGCGCGATGCAGGCAATTGAATTAGTCGAAGTTGGAACCAAGAATCCAAATACTGCTGCGATGAACGCAGTGGTTAAGTACTGCCAAAGTAAGGGCGTATTGGTTCTGACCGCAGGCACTTATTCAAATGTAATTCGCTTCTTACCTCCTTTAGTAATTACCGATGAGTTATTGTTGGATGCGATGAGCGTGCTTGAAGCGGGCTTTGCCTCGCTTTAATTGATAATGGTTCTATAACGAAGCAAATCGAGCTCGTTTGCCTCTGGCCAATCTCGGGCAGAGGCACGCACGCCATGAGAAGTAAAAGCGTTGATCTTAATCTTCATGTGTGGATTAATGTTTTTGAGCCAGACGGCGGTCTTAATTAAAGCATCGTCGGAATCATTGTGGCCTGGAACTAAAAGTAAGCGAACTTCATAAAGTTTGGAGATTGAATCCAGATATTGAATTGAATCTAAAACAACATTATTTGAACTTCCAGTCAAGGCGAGGTGCTTCTCATCGTCTAGAGCTTTCAAATCAAGCATGATGCCATCGGTGTATGGAGCAAGTAAATCCCAAACGCTTTGTGGGGCATTGCCATTGCTATCAATGAAAGTTGTGAGGTCGCAAAATTCGGGACGCCGTTTCAGCTCTTTAAAAAGTTCAAGTACGAACTCATGTTGTACGGTCGCTTCACCACCTGAAACTGTAATGCCCGAGATATACGGCATTGACGTACGAATTTCTTCAACAACATCCTCCACACTCAACTGTCGTGCCCGTGGAGTATGCATTGGAATCGTTTGTGGGTTATGGCAGGCCAGGCAATTAAAGGTGCAACCCTGAAGAAAGAGCACAAAACGATTTCCGGGGCCATCGACCCAGGAAAAGGGAATGGTGCTAGCTACTTGTGCTTGGAGAGCCTTCAGCACTCGTTACTCTTTTCACGGTGCGTTGATCAACATGGGATTCGGCAACCGAACCAGCTCCTAAATATGTACTTGAATGGCGAGCGCTCGGCATTTTTGCAAGATCAGATTTACGAACTAAATAACCTGTGATTCGTATGAAATCATTGCTATCCAGATTGAAAGTAAAATCGCGCATTCCACTTTTAAAGGCGCCACGAATCACATCGACGACGGCTTGGGGGTTCCCAATCGCAGTATCATCGAATGATAAAACATCACTGATTCCTGATTGAAATAAATGGTGGTGGCGCGCAACCGTTTTTAGATGCGAAATTAGCGGCGGTTCAGTTCCAATTGGAATACGGGTACCAGCTGTTACTCCAATATCTAGATCGATGCCAGATTGCGAATGTAGAAAGGCATGGCCATTGTTTGCATCAGCGTAGGGCATCTTTCGCGACGATACCCATTTGGAGATAAAGGATGTAATCCGATATCCAAGATCATCAGCCTTGCTGCTATGACCATATGTGCCTTCGAGACCATCTCTTTGCATCAATGTGTTGACCGCTTCGGCCAATCCAAAGATGCCAAACATGGCAGAGAATTTATCTAAATCCAGCAGGCCTTCGGTAACCAACCAATTAGATTCAAAGAAGTTCGATTCTTCAACAAGATAGAGAATTCGTGACTCCATAAGCTCAGCCGTTAGATCTAAATAGTAAGGAAGGGTCAAAGCAAAGAAAGATTCAATACCCCCTTCACCGGCATCAACGGTTGCTTTCAAGTTAATCCGCACAAGGGTATGAGAACCACCACCAATTTTGAGCGAGTTATAGCAACTTACGGCGGCGTAATTGGCTCCTAAATCAGATTGCATCATCACATCATTGATGAAATGTGGTTTCCCGCAAAGAAAAACAGTTTTGACCGCGTCTAAAATATAGTCATCGCTTGTCAAAACTGGATCTACTTTAAGAGAGATATTTGGAACTACTTGCAAGAGTTCGCGCTCCAACTTCAGTATCATTTTTGATACTCGATTATAAACTGGAGATAAGTTTGTGTGAGCAAATGCATCGGGAAACATACGATCAAGGCTGATCCAGAAGCGCTTTAACTTCGAATATAAATCTTCATCGATGACACCTTCAACGTAGGGCAGAAGTAAAGTATCCAAGTCGCCAAAGTAGACGGGATAGCCCGTTATTGAAGGTGTAGCTGAATACATTATGAGTAGAAAAGCAAGGGCATCGTCTAAGTTTTCAGCCGGCGGAAGTTCCAAAAAAACTGAACCATGTACTAAAACTTTTTTATAGTCGGGTAATAAATATCGAGGGCGATATGGTGCGTTGCCTTCATACATATCGCAGATAATTCGATTTGCTAAAGCAGCACTGCACTCAATGCGCACTGCAGGAGGATCGAGTAAATTTTCAGCTAAATGTGCAAGTCCAGCCACGCGCTGACGATACGTAAATTTTGGATCCGTCACCAAATCGCGAATATCTTCAAGTGAAGTCATGTTTTCATCATAATTTGAAGAGGCATGATTACACCACAATAAGAGTGCGATTAAAGTTTTTGAGAGTGCTGGCGCTCAGGTTTAGCTCTCTAATTTGTACCCAAGCCCACGAATTGTTTGAATCATAACCGGGTTTGCTGGATCAACTTCAAACTTTGAGCGTAAACGTTTGATGTGTACATCAAGGGTTTTAGTGTCACCAAAATAATCTCCACCCCAAACTCGATCAATTAATTGAGAGCGTGTTAATACACGTCCAGAGTTTCGCATTAAAAACTCAAGGAGTTCAAACTCCTTGAGTGGAAGTGCAATCGGGTTTCCATTTATAGAGGCTTGGTGACGGGCAGTGTCTAATCTAATTGGACCAACTGTAATTACTTCCAGATCACCAATTAAATCTGCATCGGAGATTCCGCGGCGGAGAACCGCTTTAATTCGAGCAATGAGTTCGCGCGAAGAATAAGGCTTCGTTACATAATCATCGGCACCTAGCTCTAAGCCCACAACCTTGTCGATTTCAGCATCTTTGGCCGTTAACATGATGATGGGAACTTTCGAAGTGGTGCGAATTGTCCGACAGACATCTACGCCGGATATCTCAGGAATCATGAGGTCAAGAAGAATTAAATCCGCGCCCTCTTTGGCAAATATGGCTAAAGCCGTCCGACCATTTTCGGCCACACTAACTTCGAAACCCTCTTTTCCAAGTAGAAAAGCCAAGGCCTCAGAGAAAGAGCTTTCATCCTCGACAATCAATATTTTAGTCATTCGCTTCTCTCCAATGTTGGTGAATACACGGGAAGTCTGAGAGAAAAAGTGCTCCCAACATTTTCGACACTCCATATTTTTACTTCACCGCCGTGTTTTGACGCGACGTGTTTGACGATTGAAAGACCGAGTCCAGTGCCACCTGTTTGGCGTGAACGCGCTGGATCAACTCGATAAAAACGCTCAAATATTCGATCTTGTTCGGATTCGTTGATCCCAATTCCTTGGTCGGTTATTACAATATCTATAACTCCATTTTCTTTCGTAGTCGAAACTGAAACCTTTGTATTTTCAGGGGAATAATTGATCGCATTTTCAATCAAGTTATGAAGCGCCATAATCAATTGATCTCGATCTCCAAGAACTACTGCTGAACTCGACTCTGCGTAAGTAACGGTAATATTTCGGTTCTCGGCTGCAATCTGACATTGATCTATGGCCTCGCGAATCATGTATTCGACACCAACTTCTTGTGCAAGTTGAAGTGGGTCCGAGTCTTGAACTCGCGAAAGATTAATAATCTCTTGAACCAAGTCCGTTAATCGTTTAGCCTCAGATTGCATTCTTGTTGCAAACTTTTTTACGGATTCAGGATCATCTTTTGCTCCTAGGACGGCTTCGCTAAGAAGGGATAACGCACCAATAGGAGTTTTTAACTCATGAGAAATATTGGCAACAAAATCGCGTCGAATATCATGGACACGTTGCGCCTCACTTTCATCACTGACAAGGACTAAAACTAAATCTCCTTTTGTTAGAGGCAACACCTTGACGGTTAATTCATGTTTTCCTTCACCAATGGGACCTCGCGGAATATCAATCCTTCCGACTTGCTGACTATGGGTTCGTCGCACGACTCGAATGGTCGCGAGCAATTCCGAACTCTGAATTCGGCCGTCCTTCAAAATGCCGAGGCTTTCAATCCCTGGCGTGCTAAAAATAGGGATTTCGCCAGGGGCTAAGATAAGCGAATCTCCATCAAGAAGATTTAAGGTTTCAAGGAGCATCTCGGGCAGGGCTCTTGGATTTGGCTCATTTACGTCCCTACGAAAGAGCTTCATGTCAGCACTCTATAGGCATAAAATGCCAGTTTACCTTCCGTTCACCTAAGCAAGGCCCTCTATTCATCGTCTCAGCATAGGTTTTGCCTTATGGCCCTCATCAGATCAGTTTTCCAAGACGAGCTCGATAGTGTTTCTCAATCTTTAGTTGACTTAACTTCAATGGTAGCCAAGGCAATGGAACGTGCAACGACTGCGATTATTGACTGCGATTTAAAAATTGCTGAGGAAATAATTTTAGAAGATGAAAAAATCGATAATTACCAACATGATATTGACGCGCGCATAATAGACATCATCGCTAGACAACAACCAGTTGCATCGGATTTGCGTGCCTTGGTCACTGCACTTCGAATGGGTTCAGATCTTGAGCGCATGGGAGACCTAGCACATCATGTGGCAAAAATCGCACGTTTGAGACACCCAGACAAAGCCGTTCCACTTGAATTAGAGCAGATTATTACTGCAATGGGATTGGCAGCGGTAAAGTTAACAAATAAAACTGGCATCGTAATTTCTACACGTAATACCGAAATGGCCTTAGAGGTTGAACGCGATGATGATAAAATTGATAATTTGCATCGGCAACTTATTGGAATACTAATTGAACCGCAATGGAAATATGGAATCGAAACTGCGATTGATTTAACTCTTCTTGGACGTTACTACGAGCGCTATGCCGACCACGCAGTTTCAATCTCTAGACGCGTCTATTTTCTAGTCACAGGAAAGTACGCGTAAATTTTAGTGAGCACCCTAGAACTTGTTGTTCCAGCCCCTCGCAAAATAACAACGGAACCACGTCGCTCTGACAAGGTCTTCCGAGGGGTAGTCACTGCTGGAGGATTGTCTTCGCTCTTGCTTTTGGGTTTGATTGCGATTTTTCTGGGATACCGCGGCTTTGAAGTCCTTAAACAGGAAGGCATTGGATTTATCACTCAATCAGATTGGGCAATTTCCACCGATGACGCGGGAAATGTGATTGAGAGTAACTTTGGTTTAGCGGCAATGCTTGTGGGAACAATTCTCTGTTCCATCATTGCCGTGGTGATCGCACTTCCGATTTCAGTATTTTGCGCCCTCTATCTTAACTTCTACGCCCCCGGTTGGCTTAAAAAGACTCTTGTCACGGTCATCGACTTGATGGCGGCGTTCCCATCTATCCTCTTTGGTATTTGGGGCTTTTTGGTCTTAATGCCAAGTGTTGAATATTGGGCCAAACTCTTACACCGCAATTTAGGATTTATTCCGGTCTTCGACATGAAAGTTCCAGTATTCACGCGATCACCCTTTGTCGCTGGCGTCGTACTAGCAATAATGATCATTCCAATTATCACATCGGTTTCACGAGAGATATTTTCGCAAGCTCCCCTTGATCGAATCCAAGCCGCTTATGCACTGGGTGCAACGCGCTGGGCGATGATTAAAGCGGTGGTACTTCCACACGGGCGCAGCGGTGTAATTGGAGGAGCGATGCTTGGGTTAGGTCGAGCCATGGGTGAGACGGTCGCAGTTTTTACTGTTTTGAATATCGTTTTTCAAATTAACTGGCAAATGTTATTAGGTGCAGGCGGAAACGTGGCTTCACTAATTATTTTGAAGTTTGGAGATGCTAGTCCATATGAAATCAAAGCGCTCATGGCAGCGGGATTAGTTCTATTTTTACTAACTTTAATTGTAAATGGCCTCGCCAATTTAATAGTTAAAACTACTGGGAAGTCTGGACGCTGAATATGGCAACTTCGGTGCAACCAACTAAGCCTTGGAAGCCCTCAATTCGCGAGCGAGCAAACGATGTTGTAATTTTTCTAATTTCGATTATCTCTTCTTTTGTTGTAGTTGCTATGACTCCTATGAAAGGCAAACTTGCATACTTTGCTATCTTTTTTATTAGCTATGCATTTCTCACGTCGATATTTAAAGCGACTCAACGTGGAAGCGCTGCTGCAAAAGATGCGCTTGTTAACTCCCTCGTTGCAATCGGTACAATAGTTACAGTTATTCCAGCGGCCAGTATTTTGGCGACAGTTCTAAAGAAAGGCCTTCCCGGCATTAGTTTTGGCCTGTTTACTCACGACATGGGCTTGGCGACACCGACTGATCCGCTGAGCAACGGGGGACTATTACATGCGATCACTGGCACCCTCACACTTGTTGTGATTGCACTCATTCTGAGTGTGCCAATTGGAATTTCAACCGCACTGTATTTAATTGAGATCAAGGGACGTTTTACCGCACCTATTCGTTTTCTTGTACAGGCTATGAGCGGTGTTCCATCAATCGTAGCTGGCCTCTTTATTCTCTCAGCAATTCTCTACCCAATTACAAAGGCATATTCGGGCTTAATGGGTTCGCTTGCTCTAACAATTTTAATGATTCCAACTATTGCGCGGACATCTGAAGAGGTCCTCAATCTGATTCCGAACGAATTGCGCGAGGCCGGGACTGCATTAGGAGCAACCCAATGGCGGACAGTTGCGATGATTGTTTTGCCTGCCGCTAAAAGTGGTTTAATAACCGCGATAATTTTAGGTGTCGCCCGTATTGCTGGCGAAACTGCGCCGATACTCCTGTTAACCGGCGGCGGCGACAAGGTAAATCCCAACGCCTTTAACGGACCAATGGGCTCATTACCGTATTACATCTGGAAGGCATTTAACGCTGGATCCCCTGAAGCTATTACTCGTGCTTGGGCCGGACTTCTAGTACTTGTGGGCTTGGTATTAATTCTCTTCACTTCGGCGCGTTTCTTAGGATCTAGAGAGATTCTCAAGTGAGAACATCAGATGAAAACGAGAAGGATAAAATGAATTCGACCGTCAAACCAAGTTCGTTAGCAGACGTTGCGCACGCTAAACCAGCGAAAGTTTCCGTTGCGCGAGCGCTAGGTACGGGCCTTGAAACACGTGGCGTGCACGCTTGGTTTGGCAAGCACCACGCACTTTCAAATATTTCATTAGATTTTGCCGCCGGTACTGTGACCGCACTAATCGGACCCTCGGGCTGCGGAAAGTCAACATTTATTAGGACAATTAATCGGATGCACGAGTTTATTTCAGGAGCGGCAATGGCTGGAGAAGTTCTTCTAGATGGAAAAGATATTTATGCTCCAGGAATCGACGTCACCAAGATTCGACTGCAAATCGGAATGGTCTTTCAGAAACCAAATCCATTTCCATCAATGACGATTGGCGAGAATGTGTTATCTGGGCTAAAGCTTGCACAGATTAAAGTACACAACAAGGAAGAGTTACTTGAGGAGAGTTTAGAACGTGCGGGGCTTTGGAGTGAAGTTAAAGATCGATTAGGCGCCCATGGTGGTTCGTTATCAGGTGGACAGCAGCAGCGATTGTGTATCGCTCGGGCACTGGCCGTCGGACCACAAGTGATTTTGATGGATGAGCCATGCTCGGCGTTAGATCCTGGATCGACGCTTCGCATCGAAGAAACGATTCGTCAACTTTCTGAGACAATGACCATCATCATTGTCACTCATAACATGCAACAAGCGGCTCGCGTCTCGGATTACACCGCATTCTTCTTATCAGAAGGTGGCCCAGGCCAGATGATTGAAGTCGCTCCAACGAGTGAGATTTTTTCTCGACCTAAGGACCAGCGCACCGAAAACTACGTCACAGGCCGTTTCGGCTAATCATTTACCTGGTGTTCATCTAGGTGTTGGGCTTTGTTTAGGTATCTATCGCGTTTCGTTCATGTGGCTTACTTATGTTTTGCCTGTGGTTCACACACACCTAAAAAGGGGAAATACATTGAAAATTTCAAAGTTCGTGAAAATTGCAAGTCTTGCACTCGCGTTTGGTTTAGTAGCAGGCTCACCTGCCTACGCAGTTGATCTTCAGGGTTCGGGCGCATCTTTCCCGGCCCTTTTAATCGAAGGTTGCAAAGCCGGCTTTGCCACTAGCAATTCAGGTGCGAATTCGTATGTTTATGCTTCCTCTTCCTCGGGAACAGGTCAAGCAAACTCAGATAAATCAATTGGTGATTTCTGGATGTCAGATGGTGCTTATACCGCCTCAACAAAGCGCTCGACACTCATTCACGTACCACTTGTTGCCGCGCCAATTGCCATTTTGCACAACTTGCCTTCAAGAACCACCTTGCAACTCTCAGCTGAAACTATTGCTGGAATTTTTGGTGGAACAATTACCCGTTGGAATAATCCAGCGATTGTGGCTGACAATAATCGCACAACTACAAAAACGGTATATCGATTAGACAAAAATGGAAATCCTAAGAAAGATGTCAAGGGAAATCCTATCGTTCTGCGCACCCAAATCATGAGTAGTCACTACACATTGCCAGACAAAGAAATCAAAGTTGTCTACCGCGCAGACTCATCGGGAACTTCCGAAAACTTTACAAACTTTATGAATAAATCTGCTCCGACAGTTTGGACAAAGGCAAAGGGTAAAGTCTTCAAAGATGGATTCCCAGGAGACATAAATGCTATTGATAACTTAGGTCGCATTGTTGGAGCTGCATCCTCGACTGGTGTTGCACAGTTAGCTGGAAAAACACCTTACTCAATCACTTACGCTGAGGTTAACTATGCTCCCGCTAACAAACTAAAGATTGCTAACATCATCAACCCAGCAGGCTCATCGGTTGCTCCGGATTCAACGGGGGTCGGTGCTTTCCTTGCATCTGCGTCACAAGATGCGAATGGATACTTAACGTACGACTATGCGACAAAAGAAAAAGGCGCATATCCATTAGGAATAGTCTCTTACCTTTTAGCAGATACTTCATATCCGGATAAGAATAAGGCGGCAGCCGTCAAGGCTTATGCCACTTATATCTTGAGCACTAAGTGTTCTAAGGATGTCGGTGGAGCACTTGGGTTCTCGGTAATTGATGGAGAGCTGCTCAAGAAATCACTGGCTCAGGTAGCTAAAATCGGTTAAATCTTTTTCTAATCGAGGGAAAAGAGCGCCCAATCGCGGCAATGCGCTTGGGCGCTCTCCCTATTCCTAGATATATCTGACTCAAGCACATCAATTTTTAGTCTTCTTATTCCTTTGTTAATGGAAGAATTTTTGCGCCTATTAACCCAGCGGCTTCAAATAGTTGCGCCGATGGCAATGGTGAAATTACAAAGAAAACGAGCATTGCATATTTTCGTATGGACTTCTCTTCCAGCGCTCATTGCTCCTGCAGTCACAATAAGCCACACCGGGAGTTGAGTGTTTAGCGCAAAGAAAACTAGGAGCGTCCACGTTAGTGGAGCAAAAGCGGGCGCTAAGTTACAAACAATGACAGCTGCAATCAAATAAATTAATGAGATCATTAGTTAGACCACAAATACTGGTGAACTCTTTGGAATCGAGATTTAGCTGCCAGCAACTTCACCCATGCGTTAAAGTCTATCTAGAGCCAGAAGAAACAGGCTGTACACATGTGGTTTAGGCTATTTTAAGTGCGTTGACTGCTTTGCGGAGGCGAAAGCGCGGTCGAAATTTGTAGTATTCCACCATGACTAAACCACTTGGGAGCTCATACTGGAAATTATGGAGCGCAACGGCGATATCCAACTTAGGTGATGGAGTTTCGATGATTGCCTATCCTTGGCTTGCTTCGGCGGTCACAAGATCTCCAATACTTATTGCCGCAGCAGGCTTTGCTTCGCGGCTTCCATGGTTGATTTTTACGCTGCACGCCGGAGTTCTTACCGATCGCTTTGATCGACGAAAATTAATTGTTACCATGGATTTTATGCGAGGAGTTCTTACCGCATTCGTGGGGGTAATTGTTGTATTGAATAGAGATTCTCTGCCTTCATTAAATGATTTAAGCTCCATCACGGATTTAAGTACTAACTGGATTTTGTATCTAATCTTGATGGTTACTTCATTTCTCATTGGCTTGGCCGAAGTTTTGCGCGATAACACGGCGCAGACAATTATGCCTTCGATAGTTGATAAGGAAAATCTAGAAAAGGCGAATAGTCGCATGTGGTCGGCTGAATCGTTGACCAATAGTTTCATTGGCCCGCCGTTAGGTTCTCTATTAATCGGTGTAGCAATTTTCTTACCATTTTTCTTTGATACCATCTCATTCTTTTTTGCCTGTGCGCTCATTGCATCTCTTGCTGGCAGTTTTAAACCTTTTGAAAAAGATGTACCTCGTGAAAAAATTAATTTTAGAGTTGAGATTAGAGCGGGCTTTGATTGGTTATGGTCTCATCAACTTCTGCGACCTATGGCAATTATTTTAGGTTGTTTAAATGGATTAGGCGCAATGGTTAGTGCCACATATATTTTATTTGCGCAAGAGGTCCTGCATACCTCCGTTTTTGTCTTTGCAATTCTTGGGACTGCTGGTGCAATCGGTGGCATTCTCGGTGGGCTCTTAGGACCAAAGATTTTGTCGAAAATAGGAAGTGGCCCATCCTTAGTCTTAGCCCTTGTCAGTGCGGCGATTGGCAATCTCATTGTCGGACTGACTTCATCATGGCAAGTAGTGTGGATTGTGACGGCGGTAGAGATATTTTTAGCCGTTCTCTGGAATACGGTCACAGTTTCTTTGAGACAGAGCATTATTCCCATGCACTTACTTGGTCGAGTCAATAGCGTGTATCGATTCTTTGCTTGGGGCTCTATACCTATTGGCTTATTAGTGGGTGGAACTCTGGTCTCTGTCGCGACCCACTACATTTCCCGTGAAAACGCGCTTCGTTTCCCATATTTATTATCAGTTGCTTTAGGTCTTGTCGTTTTAGCTTTTGCCATCCCTCGTTTGACGACATCCAAAATCGAGCACGCGCGGGCTGAGTCCTCCCAATAAGTAAGGTAATTCCGCATTATTGGATGCACAATCGTTATAAATTTCACCGCCATTTATACGTCTTTACTGTTGCAACCCACGCTCAATCTACGGCAGACTCTGTCCACCAAAGGAGAAGTGCGGGATAAGTCGGCTCTCCGCACATCCCTTTATTAACCCTCGAGGAGGACATATGAAGTTCAATCGCAGTGCAAAGGCTGCACTCGCAGTTGCAGCGGTAAGCGGTTTAGTTTTTGGCGTAGTGGCACCTGCCGCTTCGGCAACTCGTACAACCGTCGTTATCGTTGCTAGTAACGCGCTTACATCATTAAACCC
>JANYCW010000043.1 GCA_025360085.1 Actinomycetes bacterium | reverse complement strand
ATGTCTCCAAATGCCTTGTGTATGTAAAACCATGCTGGAAGGTTAGGATTCCAACGATGAGCGCACAACAACCCCAAACGCTGGCCATTATTGGCCAAGGCTACGTTGGCCTGCCTCTGGCTATGGCTGCCGTTGACGTAGGCTGGTCTGTAATTGGCGTGGATAGTTTTGAAGCCAAAGTTAGTCAGATCAATGCAGGCTCGAGTCCAATCGAAGATATTTCTGATGCGCAATTACAGGCCGCAATTTCAAAGGGCGCATACAAAGCAACTACTGATTATTCAGCAGTTTCGCAAGCTTCAGTAATAACAATCTGCGTACCAACTCCACTAAATGAAAAACGCGAACCAGACCTTGCTTTATTGCGTAGTGCAGCAACAGGGATTGCTCCATATGTATCTAATGAAACTTTGGTTGTTAGTGAATCCACCTCATACCCAGGAACTCTGCGAGACATCATTATTCCAATTATTAATTCACTCAAACCTGAAGATTCTTCAAAGATTTACTTTGCAAGTGCTCCAGAACGAGTTAACCCAGGCGACCTAGTCTGGAATCAAAAGAACACTCCACGACTTGTTGGTTCAACCGATGAAGAGTCACAGCAACGAGCGCTCGCCTTCTACGAATCAATTTGCGATGCGGTAGTTTTGGTCTCAACTCCTGAGGTGGCAGAAGCTGCTAAACTACTTGAAAATACTTTTCGCTTAGTAAATATTGCACTAGTTAATGAATTTACTCAACTGTGTTCAGCCGGCGGAATTAATGTTCACGAAGTTATTGATGCCGCATCTTCCAAACCTTACGGCTTTATGTCATTTAGACCTGGTGTTGGAGTTGGTGGTCATTGCATCCCGGTAGATCCTTTGTACTTAACGTGGTGGGCGCGCCAAAATGGAGGTAAGGCATCATTTGTAGAGTCTGCCGATTCGATTAACCACAATATGCCAAAATATGTGGCAGACCGCGCTCTGGGTTTGGTCGATCCGAGTATCAGGAATCCAAAAGTCTTAATTCTTGGTGTTGCATACAAGCCAGGAGTTGGGGATGTCCGCGAAACTCCAGTTTCTGAACTTCGCAATCACTTGAAACACCAAGGTGCGGAAGTCGCATGGCACGATCCGCTGGTACCAGTTTGGGAAGGTTCAAATCCGGTTGATTTAGCATGGGATTGTGACGTTGCAATTCTGGCAACTAAGCAGCCAGGAATGAATCTAACCCAATTGATTGCTAGGGGGATTAAAATTCTTGACTGTACTAACTCGATTTCTGGTGAAACTGGGGTTAGCTCGCTCTAAGTACCCTTTTCCATCTCAAAAGCAATATCCGCAATCATGGTTGATAAATCGCGTTGTGGTCTCCATCCAACTAATTGATTAATTAAATCAATATTTGGAACGCGTCGTTCCATGTCTTCAAACCCATCTCCATAAGCCTTGGAGTAAGGAACATAAACAATCTCGCTCATGGAATTAGTTTCCTCAATGATTTTCCGCGCGAGACTGTTAATGGAAATCTCAAAGTTATTACCGATATTGATAACTTTGCCGATTGTATTGCCGGCAAAAGCAAGAGCAATTACGGCATCAACAACGTCATAAACATGTGCAAAACATCGTGTTTGGTTACCATCCCCGTAAATTGTAATCGGTTCATTAGCGAGAGCTGCCTTAACAAAGCGAGGCACGACCATTCCATAGGCGCCAAGTTGACGCGGACCAATCGTATTAAAGAATCTTACAATTCTTGTTTCTAATTTCTTTTCAATAAAGTATGCGTAGGCAAGCGACTCATCTAATGCTTTAGCCTCACTGTATGACCATCGCAATGTTACTGGGCTTCCAAGGATTCGATCATCACTCTCTTTGAGTGAGTCCGAAATATTCTTTCCATAGACTTCACTACTGCTCGTTAGAAAAACAGGCGTATTTGTTTGATGTGCGGCCTCAAGTACATTCTCTGTCCCGCGAATATTTGTCAGTAAGCTTGCCAGTGGATTATTCACAATATTGAATACTCCAACAGCTGCAGCGAGATGAAAAACGTAATCAGCTTTTCTGATTAAAGGGCTTAAAGTGTTTGTGTCTAGAATTGACCCATCGATTAAAGTAAAACTATCAGATTCCTGTAGCTTTGTTAGATTCGACTTTATTCCAGTCGAAAAGTTATCAATGGCAGTGACTATGTGCCCATCTAAAATTAGGCGCTCACTCAAATGCGATCCAATAAAGCCTGCACCACCTGTGACCAGAATCCGCATCCTATAATCCTACGCTATTTAGTTGGTTTGTTCGCATTTGGACGCAACGGATGATG
This sequence comes from Actinomycetes bacterium, assembly GCA_025360085.1. GTDB lineage: Bacteria > Actinomycetota > Actinomycetes > Nanopelagicales > Nanopelagicaceae > Planktophila. The sequence goes on along the minus strand of JANYCW010000043.1, from coordinate 118 downwards.
GATATGACCAAATCTGACTTGGGCGCCGCCCAATTACTACTATCAACAAACTTAATAATAAAAGCACCGAAAGGCGAGGAAGAGTTTTTCTATTTTTGTATTCCTCTTTTCTGAATAA
>JANYCW010000019.1 GCA_025360085.1 Actinomycetes bacterium | reverse complement strand
GGCTCGCGAACGAGGTTTGGATCAACTGCGATTCCAGGTCCCATCGTGGTTGAAATAACTGCCTTTTGAATATAGCGGCCCTTTGATGAATTGGGCTTGGCGCGCAGTACTTCTTCCATTGCCGCTGCATAGTTTTCAGCAAGTTGCTCGGCAGTAAATGAAGCCTTACCAATAAGGAAGTGAAGGTTAGAGTTCTTATCAACACGGAACTCAATCTTTCCACCCTTAATATCTGTAACTGCCTTTGCAACATCATTTGTAACAGTTCCGGTCTTAGGGTTTGGCATTAAGCCACGAGGTCCGAGAACTTTTCCAAGCCGACCGACCTTACCCATCAAGTCTGGTGTGGCAACAACTGCGTCATAATCAAGGCGTCCCTTAGCGACTTCTTCGATTAGCTCATCGCCACCAACAATGTCAGCACCTGCTGCACGTGCAGCATCGGCTTTGTCACCGTTTGCAAATACCAAGACGCGTGCAGTTTTTCCGGTGCCATGAGGCAAGTTAACTGTTGAACGAATCGCTTGATCGGCCTTCTTTGGGTCAACACCAAGGACTAATGCAACTTCAATCGATGCGTTGTACTTAACTGTTGATGTTTCCTTAGCAAGTGTTACGGCTTCGAGTGGAGTGTAAAGGTGATCTTTAGTTACCTTAGCTGCGGCCTCGTTATACTTTTTTGAGCGCTTCATTTCATCCTTCTTTCTTCCACATAAAGGAAGTTAGTGGTTGTGGTTAACGGAGCAGCGAGCTCCTCCCACATCTCTTTCTCTCGGTGAGAAAGAAAAATTACCAAGACTAGATTTAACTAGCCGTTAGTTGTGATACCCATCGAACGTGCAGTACCAGCGATGATGCGTTGAGCAGCATCCAAATCATTTGCATTTAGGTCATCCATCTTTGCCTTTGCAATTTCAGTAACTTGAGCCATGGTGATGTTAGCGACTTTGGTCTTATGTGGAACTGCAGAGCCTTTTTCGACACCTGCGGCTTTTAGAATTAAACGTGAGGCTGGAGGAGTCTTCAAAATGAAAGTGAAAGAGCGATCTTCATAGACGGTGATTTCTACTGGAATGATCTGACCTTTTTGGGATTCAGTTGCAGCGTTGTATGCCTTCACGAACTCCATGATGTTGACACCATGCTGGCCAAGGGCAGGACCGACTGGAGGAGCAGGTGTTGCTGCGCCTGCTTGGATCTGCAACTTAATGAAGCCGGTCGCCTTTTTCTTTGCTGCCATTTCTTTTCCTCTTTTTTCTTATCGTTTACTAGGGCAATTAAATCTTTTGTACTTGGGCAAAGGAGAGCTCTACTGGTGTTTCACGTCCGAAAATTGAAACGAGAACTTTCAAGCGTGCCTGCTCCGGCATGATTTCTGAGATTGAAGCCGGAAGCGTTGCAAATGGACCATCCATAACAGTGACTGATTCTCCAACGACGTAATCAATAAGACGAATATCAATCTTGTCGGATTTCTTCACAGGTCGAGGCGCCAAAATCTTTTCAACATCATCCATCGCCAATGGGCTTGGGTGGTGGGCGTTACCAACGAAACCAGTTACACCAGGAGTATTGCGAACAGCCGACCATGATTCGTCCGTGAGATCCATGCGAACTAATACATAACCAGGGTAGATATTGCGCTTAACCATTTTGAATGCACCGTTTTTAAGTTCTTTTACCTCTTCTTCAGGTACTTCAATCTGGAAAATATAATCCTCCATGTTTAAGGATTGAATTCGGGTTTGAAGATTACCCTTTACTTTCTTTTCATAACCTGCGTACGAGTGAACTACATACCAATCTCCAAGCGCGCTACGAAGTGTGCGACGGAACTCTGCGTTGGGATCGTTCTCATCAGATTCAATATCACCATCTTCATCTGATGCCAGCGCAAGTTCGGACTCAGTTGATGTCGTTAACTCTTCAACGGCTGCAACTTCGACAGGAGTTGCAATTTCTGATGCAGAAGCGGCAAGGGCTGCTTCAAAAGCATCATGCTTTTGAAGCACTACATCTGCACTCACTTCTTGAGCTGGAACCTCGGACACCGCATCGTTTGTTGATGCTTCGGACACTACGTTTAACTCTTCAGTCATTGTCGCTTCCTTATCCAAAAACCCAGAAAACGATCTTTGTTAATACAAGATCGAGAAGTGATACAACGGCGATAATGAAAGTTACAAAGACCAAAACAACAGAGGTGTACGTTGTTAATTGTTTACGGGTTGGCCAAACAACCTTGGTGAGTTCATTTGTGACTTGGCGGTAGAAAAGGCCGACGCGCGCAAATAGGCCGATTTTCTCGGTTACTTGCTCAGTTGACTCAGTCATCGTCATTCCTTTCCATACTTCACTCATTACTTATGCGTACCACTTGCAGGGCAGGAGGGACTCGAACCCCCAACCGGCCGCTTTGGAGACGGCAACTCTAGCCAATTGAGCTACTGCCCTTCGCACGAAGGCATGGCAAAACCATAGGGAAAAGCAAACCCTCGTGAGCGTTGAAGTGTAGAGGTAAGAGGGCGTTCAGGTCTAACTCGCGCGAAGAGTAAGGCAGACTTAGCAGTATGAGTTCACGTATTTCAACCAGAGTCGCGGCTATCGCAGAATCTGCCACATTGGCTGTTGATGCTAAAGCCAAGGCGTTAAAGGCTGCTGGACGGCCGGTTATTGGTTTTGGGGCTGGCGAGCCGGACTTCCCAACCCCCGAATACATCGTTGATGCCGCTACCGCTGCCGCACATCAGGTGAGTAACCATCGATACTCACCCACAGCGGGACTGCCCGAGCTACGCGAAGCCATTGTTGCAAAGACCATGCGTGACTCAAAATATGGAATTACATCGGATCAAGTTTTAGTCACGAATGGTGGAAAGCAAGCGGTCTACCAAGCCTTTGCAACGATCATTGATGAAGGCGATGAAGTTTTACTGCCAACCCCTTATTGGACCACGTATCCCGAGTGCATCAAATTGGCCGGCGGAACTGCGGTAGAAGTTTTTGCCGATGAGACACAAAACTATTTGGTAAGTGTTCAAGCCTTAGAAGCGGCACGCACCTCTAAAACAAAAGCGATTTTGTTTTGCTCACCATCTAATCCAACGGGCTCGGTATATTCGCCAGAACAAGTGAAGGCGATTGGTGAGTGGGCGCTCAAAAATAATATTTGGGTAATCTCCGATGAGATTTATGAGCACCTGTTGTATGACGGTGCAACTGCGCCAAGCATGCCTGTTTTAGTGCCAGACCTTGCTGATACCTGCATAATTGTAAATGGAGTGGCAAAAACATACGCCATGACGGGTTGGCGAGTAGGTTGGATGATTGGACCTAAAGATGTTATTAAAGCTGCAACTAACCTACAGTCGCATCTGACATCAAATGTTTCTAACATTTCACAGCGCGCAGCAATTGCGGCGGTCAGCGGTAATTTGGATACGGTTCATCGAATGGGTGAGGCTTTTAACCGGCGTCGAAAATTAATCGTCGCTCTGCTCAATGAGATTCCGGGTTTTGATTGCCCTACTCCGAACGGTGCCTTTTATGTTTATCCTTCGGTTAAAGGCGTTTTTGGAAAAAATATTCGTGGAAAAACCCCACACACATCGGCCGAACTTGCAACTATCTTGCTAGAAGAAGTTGAAGTGGCGGTCGTACCAGGTGAGGCTTTTGGGCCTTCTGGTTATTTGCGTTTTTCATATGCGACAAGTGATGCCGACATCGTTGAAGGAATCGGTCGAATTAAAAAACTACTGACTGAGGGTTAAATCTCTATACCAATGAGGTTAACTTCGGCAACCAAAGTTATTCCAAAAGCTTTCTGCACATGATCTCGCGCGCGCTTTGCGAGCGCTGCAATATCCGAAGCTGTTGCAAGACCGGAGTTCGTTAGCGCCAATACATGCTTGGTTGAAATACGTGCACCACCAATTTCATCGCCCTTATGAATTCCTGAATTTTCAATTAACCAGGCTGCCGATACTTTCACACGACCATCCGTCAATGGCCACTTAGGTGCCGCGTTTGGAAGTGCGTCTGCAGCCTGTTGAGAAATTATTGGATTAGTGAAAAATGAACCAGCCGACCACGAGTCATGATCCTCTGGTGATAAGAGCATTCCCTTATTAGCGCGAAGTTCGAGCACCGCCGCGCGGCAATCACTCACGGACGCCTTATCACCAAGTTCGATGTCGAGTTTCTTTGCCAATTCGAGATAGGTAATGGGTGTTGTCTTTTCGCCAATTCGAAGTTGAAAAGCGACGTCTAAAACCACATAACGACTAGGGTGAGCTTTAAAGTAAGAGTTACGGTATGAAAATTCGCACTCGGCATTTGTGAATGTTTTTATCGCTTTGCTCTCGCGGTCATATGTGCGTACGCGCGTAATAAACTCACTAACTTCATGACCATATGCCCCGATGTTTTGAATTGGCGCTGCGCCAACTGTTCCTGGAATTCCACTTAGAGTTTCTAGTCCAGCGAAACCACGGGTGATTGTGGTCGAAACAAAAATATCCCAGTTCTCTCCAGCACCAATAGTCAGTGTTGCACCACTACAGGCATCAATTTCGGATTCAACTGAGTTATTTGCAATTCGAATTACCGTGCCGGCAAAGCCAGCATCTGCAATTAAGACGTTGGTGCCACCACCGATAATGAGAATTGGCGAATCTCCTGCCCCTTCAATTGCAGAAATAATTTCGGATTCATTCGAGACATGAACAATCGAGGTTGCAGGGCCACCCACACGAAGACTGGTGTAGTTAGATAGATCGGTCATGGTTAAAGGTTAGCGACCATGCCAGAAAATTGCCCTTCCTTGACGACGACTGCCTTTGCCATTCCTAAAACTTTGATACCCGCTGAAGTCGCAACACAGTCCAACTTCACGCAATTTCCATCTACCTCGGTCACAGTTGCTGTAACAGTTAGATCAACTTTTTCATCGGCGGGCACGATAACCGGCTTTATAAAGCGTGCTGAAAGGGCTTTTACTTTGCTACTACCGCCAGCCCATTCGGTAATAAAAGTACCAACCAGGGCCATTGTTAACATACCATGCGCAATTACATTGGGTAGCCCTACGGAACGGGCAAACTCTTCATTTTGGTGAATTGGGTTTTGATCACCACTTGCATCGGCGTAAGCCTTTAACATCGCGCGATCCAGATAAAAAACTCTTTCAGGAAGAGTGTCGCCGACTTTCATCATCCGCGCACCACCAAAGTTGACCAAGATGAAACAACAAGTTCGGCATCACTATGTAAATCAGAGCGAACGGAGATAATCTCATTTCCCCCGACCACGCGAAGTGTTTCAATTGTGGCCGAACA
>JANYCW010000029.1 GCA_025360085.1 Actinomycetes bacterium | reverse complement strand
TCCTTTGATTATTCAGAAGCAGGCGTAGAACGATCTTTGAAAGAGAGCTTAGAGCGACTTGAGATGGATTACGTTGATATTGTCTATATTCACGATCCCGATGACCCGAAATACATTGAACAATCTATACACGAGGCATATCCAGCTTTAGAGAAAATGCGCAATCAGGGGTTAATTAAGGCTATCGGAGTGGGTATGAATCAAAGCGCAGTTCCTACGAAATTTGTTCAAGAGACCGACATAGATTTAGTTTTGATTGCTGGTCGTTACTCGCTTCTTGACCAAAGCGCAGCTAGAGATCTTTTGCCCGCCGCGCTCAAACGAGGAGTAGACATTATTGCGGCGGGAGTATTTAACTCAGGGATTCTTGCAAATTTAACCGAAGGTGCAACCTATGATTACGCACCGGCTGCTCCCGAGATAGTTGCGAAAGCGCAAAAAATTAAAGCGATGTTAGATAAGTACGGTATTTCGCTTGCAAGTGCTGCACTGCAGTTTCCTATGCGTCATCCAAGTGTTAAAGCAGTTCTCGTTGGCTGCCGAAGTAGTAAAGAAGTTTTGGAGAACACTGCCGCATTTGATCAGCCAATTCCTGATGAGCTCTGGGAAGAGCTTGCTCGTAGTTATGTGGAATCGTAGAGTAGTGACTATGCCGATACATCCACAAGCAGAAGCACTTCTCGCCCGAGGGGCCGCAGCAGGATTGCCACATATAGCTGATCAAGGAGTGTTTCTAGCGCGCACTTATTCACATGCTGAACCGGACTTAGGCGGGGAACTCAATCCAAGAGTTGAGATTGAGCATCGCTATTTTACCTCGAAGAGTGCCGATATTCCGATTCATATTTACACTCCGAAAGGTGAAGGACCATTTAACGGTTTAGTTTATTTTCACGGCGGTGGATGGGTAATTAACTATGTAGGAAAATATGATGCCCAATTAAGTGATATGGCAGAAAAGACCAACTCAGTAATTATCTCAATTAACTATCAAAAGTCGCCTGAACATAAATTTCCTACTCCATTTAATGATTGTTATGAGGCAGTTGAGTGGGTAGTAGCTAATGCAAAAGAGCTCAACATAAATGTTGAGAAGATTGGAGTTGGCGGCGACAGTGCCGGCGGCAATTTAGCTTCAGCTGTTGCCTTGGCTGCTCGTGATCGAGCAACAATAAAAATTGCCTATCAATGGCTGGTGTATCCATGTAATGGACCAGAATTTGTTGACTCTCCTGATATTCCAAATGCGGTTGGTTATGGTCTTGATCAGCGAGGAATGAAATGGCTTTGGGATCAGTACATTGATCCTTCTGACCGAAGTAACCCATATGCAGTTCCGCATGCTGCGCAAAGTTTTGTGGGATTACCACCTGCGGTAATGATTACAGCAGAGTTTGATGTGCTGCGTGCTGATGGCATTGCATATCGAGATAAATTAGTAGCAGCGGGGGTTCCAGTAGCTTACAAAGATTGCCCAGGAATGATTCATGGATTCTTTAACTACGGTAAATACATAGATGAGGGAATTAATATACGAGATTATTTTGCCGATGAAATAAATCGCATTCTCGGAGCGTAAGTGATGATTACTCAACTTCGAGGAATAACTTGGGATCACCCTCGCGGGCTTGACTCCTTAGTGGCCTCAAATGAGGAGTTAAAGAAAAACATAGGAGTAAGTGTTACTTGGGATGCACGCTCACTCTTGGCATTCGGAGATCAACATATATCCGAGTTCTATAAGGACTATGACTTGATGGTGATAGATCATCCTCATGTACCCGATGCTGTGCATGCAGGGGCGGTAGTTGATTTTGAAAGCATTTCATCGCAAACTCAGCTAGAAGAACTTTCTCGAACCTCGGTTGGTGAGTCCCACAACTCCTATATCTATCGGGAGAAGCACTGGGCCTTAGCTATCGATACCGCCGCGCAAGTGAGTGCATTCCGCGCCGATAAAGCAGATAGCGCTCCAGTTTACTGGAGTGATGTTTTTGATGTGGCGCGCAAAGGGCAACTACTTTGGGCACATAAACCCGTTGACGCTTTTAGTACTTTTGCAACGCTAATGGCGCAAAAAGGCGCACCGTTGTGCTCAGAGGGTCATTATCTCAATCAGGATATGGCTCTGGAAGTCCTTACTCTTATGTGTGAACTTTCATCGTTAGTTCCGGATTTTTGTGCAACCAGCAATCCAATCGATATAGCTGAAGTTCTCAGCACTAGCGATGATTACGCACATGGGATCTGTATGTATGGGTATAGCAATTATTCACATAAAGGTTTCAGAAAACACCGATTAACGTTTGACGATCTTCCATCTTTCGATGGACATGCAACTGGTTCTCAACTTGGAGGGGCAGGTATCGCAGTATCAAGGGCGAGTTCTAATATCGAAAAAGCGGCAGCGGCGGCGATCCTCCTGGCTTTTCCACATATTCAAGCCACCATCTATGGGCAAAGTGGTGGACAACCTGGCAACTTAGTGGCTTGGAAAAATGACGCATTAAATCGAACAACAGATAATTTCTTTCGTAATACCTTACGTACTCTCGAAAATGCATGGGTCAGACCACGGGTATTAGGTTGGCCAGATGTTCAGTTTGAAAGTTCGCAGATAATTCATAGAGCTTTGATTTCGAGAACAGTGAATCACAACGTTATTTCAGAGATTTCATCGACGTTCCAGAAATATGTTAAAGAGTAATACAAGTGAATATGTACTTTGAAGATTATCTGGTTGGCAGCACGCGAACCTCCTTTGGGCGCACAATTACTGAGGCCGACATCGTGGCTCACGCTGGCCAAACTGGTGATTTCTTTCCTCATCATATGGATGCTGAATGGTGCAAAACTCAGCCATTTGGGGCACGTATGGCCCATGGAACCTTGGTTTTATCGGTATCAGTAGGAATGCTCGCAGGTGAGATAAATGCGTCGGCTATGAGCTACGGATATGACAAAGTTAGATTCATAGCACCTGTTTTTATAGGTGACACGATCACTTCAAAGGCTGAAATCATCGCCAAACGTGATCATGCTAAAAAACCTGAGGAATTTGGAATGGTTGATGAACAAGTGAGCGTAATAAACCAAAGGGGAGAGATCGTCGTCGCCTTTATTCATCTTTACTTAGTGAATCGGAGGAGATAATGGCGCTCCTTCTTCTAGATCATCGAGTTCGATCGGCAATGGTGAGTGATTCACTAGATGTCGTTGGAGTGCGCAACAATGTAATGGACTCATCAATTCGTGCCCTGCGTCCAGATATGCGTGCAGTTGGACTAGCGGCAACCATTGCGTTCGAAGCCAGTAGCGATTTTGATATGAAAAATCCTTATGGCGCGGCCATCGATTTCCTCGATACATTGCAAGAAGGTCAGATAGCTATTGTTGCAACGGGTGGCAGGGATGATTCTGCATTTTGGGGCGAGCTCTTTAGCGCCGCAGCAAAGGGAAGAGGTGCTACCGGAATGGTTTGTGATGGCCCGTTGCGAGATACCGAGGCCGTAGTTAAATTGGGTTTTGATGTCTTTGGTGCTTCAATGCGACCCATCGATTATAAGGGACGCATGCGTGTTGCAGCAGTTGGAGCTGTAGTCGTATGTGGTGGCGTTGAAGTCCATCCCGGGGATGCAGTAATTGCGGATGCAGATGGTGTTGTCGTAGTGCCTAAGATTCATATAGATCGAACCTTCGAATTGGCTAATGCTCGGGCTCAAAGTGAAAAAAGGGTCCTAAAGGATTTACTCGCGGGAAAATCAGTAAGAGAAGTATGGGATGCCTACGGTGTTCTGTAAATTTCCAAAAGGAAAGGAGTAAGCGATGGCTGTTAAGAAGCTAATTGATTCGCACCAGCACTTGTGGGTGATGAGCGATCGGGAATATAGCTGGATCGCCCCTGAATATGGTCCACTTTACGATGACTTCACGCCTGAGAGGTTAGCTCCTGAGATTAGTGCATCGGGTGTTACATCTTCGGTCCTTGTTCAGGCCGCTGATACATATGACGATACTTTCTATATGCTCGATGTTGCGGGGCACTCAGACTTTGTTGTTGGCGTTGTTGGTTGGGTACCGTTTGAACGACCAAATGAGGCACGTACTGCAATCGAGCTCTTTAAGAAAAATCCTTATATAAAGGGTTTTAGAAATCTCTCCCATGACTACAGCAATCCTAAGTATGAATCGGATCCAGCATGGATTTTGCGCCCTGAAGTTTTGCAAACCATCGGACTTATTGAAAAAGCTGGATTGAGTTTTGATTATGTCGCGGTCAACAGCGATCACATCAAGAATGTTCCAGTTCTTGCGAAGAAGCTTCCTAATTTAAAGATTGTAATCGACCACTTTGCTAAACCTGATATCGCGGGCAAAGTAATGGAGCCTTGGGCAACATTAATGGCCGAGTGCGCAACGTATCCAAACGTCTATGCAAAATTATCAGGCCTCAATACCGCATCATCGCCGCAGTGGAGCTATTCCGATTGGCAGCCATATGTTGATCACATCATCGCAGCGTACGGAGCAAATCGGACAATGATGGGTGGGGATTGGCCGGTATGCATCTTGTCGGGAGATTACATCAAAGTCTGGAAGGCACAGCTAGACGTAATTTCTAAATATTCGGAATCTGATCAAGAGTGGCTTTGTTACAAGAGTGCTGAAAAGTTCTACAACCTTTAACAACTAGCAGGGGAGATACAGATGCGACGCTTTGCCTCCGTCATTGGAATTAAACCAGAGCACCGAGAAGAGTACGAAAGATTACATGCAGATGTTTGGCCCGATGTATTGGCTCAAATTGCCACAAGCAATATCCGAAACTACTCCATCTATCGATATGGCGAGCTCTTGTTTTCATACTTCGAATATGTAGGTGATGACTACGACGCAGATATGACAGCCATGGCCCAAGATCCAATAACGCAGAAGTGGTGGGATTTCTGTAAACCATTACAGACTCCGCTAAAAGATCGCGCAGAAGGTCAATGGTGGGCGTCGATTCCTGAGGTATTCCACGTTGACTAAACAATCCGATCTTCCTCTAGATGGAATCCTCGTCTTGGATTTCAGTCAGTTTCTTGCCGGCCCGGTTGCCGCGATGCGGTTGTCTGATTTAGGAGCACGCGTCATAAAAATCGAACGCCCAGGTGTAGGCGATATTGGTCGGACCCTTGCATTTGCTGGCTTGGCAAGTGATGGTGACACTCTCTCATTCCATATGATGAATCGAAACAAAGAGAGTTATGCCGCCGATCTTAAGAACTCTGAGAGTTTGCAAGAAGTATGGAAATTAGTTGAGAAGGCCGACGTAATAATTCAAAACTTTCGTCCTGGTGTCATTGAACGTCTTGGCCTGGGCTATGAAGATGTTAGAAAGCGAAATCCTCGCATAATTTATGGGAGCGCTACGGGATATGGCTCAACTGGACCTTTTAAAGATCGGCCAGGTCAGGATTTGCTAGCGCAATCGATATCGGGTCTGCCTTGGCTCAACGGTAAAGCCGGCGATCCTCCAGTCCCGGTCGGGTTAGCGGTGGCCGATATCTTTACTTCAACACAT
>JANYCW010000001.1 GCA_025360085.1 Actinomycetes bacterium | reverse complement strand
GTTCAGAACTTTGGTTCACAGAATGGAATCGATTTAACAAAAGATAAGATGGCGATGCAACGTATTCGTGAAGCGGCCGAAAAAGCAAAGATCGAACTATCGTCCTCACAATCTGCATCAATTAACTTGCCCTACATCACTGTAGATGCTGAAAAGAATCCACTATTCATGGATGAAACAATTACACGTGCCCAGTTCCAACAGTTAACCGGTGCACTCCTAGATCGTTGCAAGAAGCCTTTCCAATCGGTTTTGAAAGATGCCGGAATACCAATTAGTAAAATTCAAAGCGTTGTGCTTGTCGGTGGCTCGACTCGTATGCCTGCCGTTGTTGATCTTGTTAAAGAGCTCACTGGTGGGAAAGAACCAAATAAGGGTGTGAATCCCGATGAGGTTGTAGCCGTTGGCGCATCGTTACAAGCTGGTGTATTAAAGGGCGAAGTTAAAGACGTGCTTCTACTCGATGTAACACCACTATCACTTGGTATCGAAACTAAGGGTGGAGTTATGACCCGATTAATCGAGCGCAATACCACTATCCCAACAAAGCGTAGTGAAGTATTTACAACTGCCGATGATAATCAGCCAGCAGTACAGATTCAGGCTTATCAAGGTGAGCGTGAAATGGCGGCCTATAACAAGAAACTCGGTATGTTTGAACTCACTGGCTTGCCACCTGCACCACGTGGAATCCCACAGATTGAAGTTACCTTTGATATCGATGCCAACGGCATTGTTCATGTATCGGCTAAGGATCTTGGTACTGGTAAAGAGCAGAGCATGACTATTACCGGAGGATCAGCCCTTTCAAAAGATGACATCGCACGGATGATGGAAGATGCTGAATCACACGCTGAAGAAGATCGTCAACGCAAAGAAGAGGCTGAAATCCGTAACGCTGGCGACTCACTTCTTTACTCGACACAGAAATTTATTAAAGATAACGAAGAAAAATTGAGCGAGGGTGAAGCCCTTGAAAAGAAAGTTGAAACTGAAGCGGCGTTAACTGAACTTCAAAGCGCACTCGGTGGATCAAACTTCGAGATGATTAAGGCTGCAACTGAAAAAACTGCAACCGTTAGCCAAGCTCTAGGGACTGCCTTGTATGCAAGTGCCGCTGCTGCAGGTGCAGCTGCGGATCAATCTGAATCAGCACCAAGTGAAGATGGTGTAGAAGACGCTGAAGTTGTTGAGTGAGACACAAAAATGTTGTTCTTTCGAATTGGTGCATGTAGATGACCACAGAAAGTACCGCTTCGGCGGAAGAGTTAGTGGTTGAGGATGTAGCACCGGATCAGGTAACTGACCCGGTGGCTACTCTCACAAGTGATTTACAGCGACTTCAAGCCGAGTATGCCAACTATCGAAAGCGCGTTGAACGCGATCGTTCACTGGCGCACGAAATGGCAATTGGAGCAGTTCTCACCGAACTTTTAGCCTTACATGATGACGTTGATCGGGCTGAACAACATGGAGAGTTAACAGGCGGTTTCAAAGCTGTTGCCGATCAATTACATTCAATTACGTCACGCATTGGCCTTCTGAAATACGGAATTGAAGGTGACGCCTTTGATCCGCAGATTCATGAAGCGCTCATGCATGAGACTTCAGCTGATGTCTTGATACCGACTGCTTCGAAGATTTTGCAGCCAGGCTATAAATACAAAGAACGCATATTGCGTCCCGCGCGCGTTGCTGTAACCGATCCCAGCGGCGAGTAAATTTCTATGGCCGCCAAAGATCTATATGAGAAAGACTTTTATAAGGTCCTTGGCGTAGATAAAAAAGCCGGTGCCGATGAGATTAAGAAGAAATATCGCGCGTTAGCACGAGAACTTCATCCCGATAAAAACAAAGGCGATACGGTTAAAGAAGAAAAGTTCAAAGGTATCTCTGAGGCCTACGAAATCTTATCCGATGCGAAAAAACGGGCCGAATACGATGAAGCACGATCTTTATTCGAACGTGGTGGTTTTCGCGCACCTATGGGTGGCCAACACGGAGGTCAACAAGGCGGAGATTTCAACGATATCTTCGGCGGAGGTAATCCCCAAGATATCTTTGCTAATTTATTTGGTGGTGGCCGGCGCGCTCCGCGCAAAGGTCAAGATTTACAAACTGAGGCCACAATCTCTTTTCGCGAATCAGTCTTTGGTACTAACTTAGATCTACGCCTTTCCACCGAACGAGGTGCTACACAAAACATTACCGCTCGAGTTCCAGCAGGTGTTAACGACGGCGCCAAGATTAGGGTTAAAGGTAAAGGGGCCGCGGGCGAGGCCGGACCAGGTGATTTATTTATTTTGTTGCACGTCAAACCACATGCAATCTTTGCGCGCAAAGGAGAAAACTTAACACTAACTTTGCCAGTTACCTTTGCCGAAGCCGCACTTGGCGCAGACATTAAAGTACCGACGATGAGTGGAGAAGATGTCACAGTGCGCATAGCACCTGGAACCTCTAATGGTCGTACTTTGCGGGTAAAAGGTCGGGGAATCACAAAGGGTTCAACAACGGGAGACTTTCTTGTGACCGTTGAGGTGCAAGTTCCAAGGCGCGTTGATGGAAAGGCATTAGATGCTTTAAAGATATTCGCGCATGAAACTTCACATGAAGATGTTCGCGCCGATTTAGTGAGTAAAGCTAAAATATGAACGAGGAGCTAAAAACCGACCAACCCGCAGATGATGCTGGTGTGTATGTTATTTCGGTCGCCGCTGAAATCTCTGGACTGCATCCACAAACTCTGCGCCAATATGATCGCTTAGGTTTAGTTTCTCCCAATCGCACCGGAGGCCGAAATCGGCGTTATTCATTGCGCGATATTGCACTTTTACGCGCAGTCCAAAAACTAGTCGGCGAAGGGATAAATCACGCTGGAATAAAGCGAATAATCGAGTTGGAAGCGGTAATGGCCAATATGGCTATTGAAGTCGCTCGGTTACGTATTGAAGTTGATGCACTAGTTGAAGCAAATCCACCAAGAAGTTTAATTCGTCGCAACCGCACCGAAGTTATTGTTTACAAGGACGAGGTTTAGGCAGAGGTTAGAAAGTTTGTTCGCCCAGCCCACTTGCCGAGTGTTTGTTCGGCAGGAGATTTCAAGATTGACTCCAAAACTGTGGCATACACATCTCTAAAATCAGTTGTTACCGCGAGATCACCATTAACAAGTTTTGAAAGTGAAGGTTGATCTCCGTAAAAACCACCTTTGATTTTTTCACCAATCACAAACATAGGTCCCGCAGTACCATGATCGGTGCCTTGAGAGGCATTGCCTTTTACTCGTCGCCCAAACTCGCTATAAACCATGACCGTCACATCATTGAGGCGGGTTGTAGATTTCAGTTGGTTCATAAAGCGAGCTAATGACTGTGAGACCACCCCAAGGAGTTCGGCTTGAGCATTGGCCTCATTGGCATGCGTATCGAAACCACCCAATGAGACTGACCAAACTTTTGTCGGAGAACCGGCCGCGATTAATTTGGCTACAACATCTAATTGTTGAGTGAGATTACTATCGCCACCTGCATTACCGCCATTGACAGTTGGCAAGTCGGGGGCAACTGGAGCTGGGGATTTTAGAATTGGTGTTATTGATGTGGAGAGGTTAAATAAATTGCGCATTGATGTTGCAGCCGCAGCCATTAACTTCGAATCCGCGCGAGCAGATTTAGATAATTGAATGCATTGCGTTGCAAGGGCTCCTCTTGGAATAACTAATCCACCGAGAGGCAGAGCAGAGCCCGATAGTTTTGTTCCGGCAAGCATTGGGGGCAAAACAGATCCAAGTGAGATGGCGAGCATCGGATCTTCGCTCTGCGAATCAAGCCACCGACCCAACCACCCACTGTTAATGTGGCGATCAGGTGATGCGGTTTGCCACTTGGCCATTGAGGAAAAATGTGAAAGATCGGGCTTTGGATAGCCAACTCCGCGGATAATTGCGACTTTTCCCAGATCCCACAACATCTTAATTCCAGTCATCGAAGGATTCAGAGCAAGATCTGCATCAAGGGGCAACATCGTCTCGGCTTTATATGAAATTTCTGGGCGAGATGAGAAATAAATCGGATCTTTAAATGGAATCACAGTGTTTAAACCATCATTGCCGCCATACAAAGTTACGACAACGAGAATTGGCGTATCGGGCGCCAGTGCGCGATTAATCGCCGCTTCGGCGATTTGGTCGAGGGACAAGAGATTTGATGTGGCACCAACTATTGCGGCACCGGACGTTAGTTTAAGAAATTTGCGCCGACTGACTGTATCCATGGTGTTCACCTAAGCACTCACGATGTATTCAGGGCTACATAAGGCTAGTAAGGCGAACTGCGCGGGATCATCAAGTGAGGCCCTCAGTGAACTTTGTGTACGGGCGCTCCATTCAGGCAGAGCTAACCAATCAGCACTATCCCGAACTCGGGATTCTATAGGGATACTTAAAAGGGCATTGAGATTACTTTGTTTAATTAACCAAGCGGCAAAGGAGATTCGATACTGAGCAGTTGCAGAAGATAACCAGGCCTCGCCCGCCGGCCACCCACCAACATTCGGCGGGGCAAAAGGAATTTGATTTAACTTATCTAAATAACTCATAAGTTGACCCGGAGTTGCCAACTTCGATGGAGTCAATTCAAGTGCCCGGCAGGCAGAGATAAACCATTCAACCGGGGATTTAACCAATTCATATTGTGGGTTACTCATCGCAGAATCACTCGCCATTGCGATCACCGCATTGTTAATAGTTCGATCAGCAAAAGCCGTTTTCGCGGCAAAACCATCAGGCATTACTTCGCTACTTGAAATGAATCGGTACCACAAACGTTCGGCGATAAAAACCGCACAATCATTGCGGGCAACTAAAAAATCTGCTATTGAGTCACCTGTAAAGACAGCAGTTGTTCCTAATAAAGTAACTGGATTTGTGTCGCGTCGCTTCTGATTAATACTGACTAAACCTGAGCTTCGTACGACTTGGTATCCAGTTAACGCCCGGGCGATGGCTTTAACATCGTCTTCACTATAACGATTTACGCCTAAGACAAATAGCTCCATTAATTCGCGCCCTAAGTTTTCATTCGGCGCTTTAAAGGTACTGTCCTGACCATCTAACCAAAACTGGAGTGCGCCGTCGTTGAGCATTGCTTTTGTCATTGTATAAAAATTGCCGAGCGAGTTAGCACGCAAAACTTTATTTTGGTTAAACATTGGTAGGGCATAGTTTAATTTCTGAATCGATGTCGCCCAGTGGCCATGCCAAAACCAAACCATACGCTCGGTCAAACCATGATCACTGAGAGCCATTCGATCCAGCCACCACAAACCCATCTGCTCACTTTGATAACGCATTGCAATTGCAAACTCAACAATCTGAGGTGTATTTGGCTCTGGACGCTTTCCAAGATCTGTAATATCTGGCTCTTTAATTCCCGATGCACCTGCATCAATGGCGGGTACTGTCAAAAACTTAGTGCGTGTTGCTTCCACACCATCTTTAAGGGCTTGCACATATTCACCTGGTCGAGGGCCAAAACCAAAGCGATGAAATAATCTAGAGGTTTCAAGGCGTTTGATGTTCACGGTAAGAAGAGTAAGTGCTCAGGGTTAAGGGTTGAATAGTTTTAAGTGAACTCACATACAACCCACAACATTTCGGGATAGATTTTCGTAAGCCCTAGTAGGCTCTCTTGCATGAGTTCTCGCGATGCATTAAAAAATCAGATTGTGACAAAGGCTGTTGTTCATGGGCAGGTCATCTTGTCATCGGGCAAGGAGGCCGATTATTATGTTGATTTGCGTCGAGTAACCCTCGATCATGAAGCAGCCCCTTTGGTGGGTGAAGTCATGTTGGAACTAACAAAAGATTTGGATTACGAAGCCGTTGGTGGATTGACCCTTGGCGCGGATCCTGTAGCAACGGCGATGATGCATATCGCTGCACAACGTGGGAAAAAAATTGATGCATTCGTTGTTCGAAAAGCAGAGAAGGCGCATGGGCTGCAGCGTCGGATTGAAGGCCCAGATGTAAAGGGTAAGCGCGTTTTAGCCGTAGAAGACACATCAACAACAGGTGGATCTGTACTAGCAGCAGTTGAAGCCTTGCTTGAAGCTGGAGCGATCATTGTAGGTGTCGCCGTAATAGTCGAACGTGGGGCGGCACCGAAAATTAAAGCGGCAGGATATGAGTACCGTGCTGCATATCAATTAGAAGATTTAGGTTTGTAAATAATTACTTGTGATGTTTGCGCGTTTGCCACTCACGAAAAATTTCGATAATTACTGGGATTAAACTGGCAAATATTATGAGGGCAATAATGGGGAGTAGATAGGAATCAACCGAACCTTTGAGTTTTTCACCTAGAATAAATCCCAAACCAATTACTAACTCGCTCCAAATTACTGCCCCTACTGCGTTATAAAAAAAGAACTTCTTCTTATCTACCCCAACCACTCCGCACATGGGATTGATCAATGTGCGGACAAATGGTACAAATCTGGCCAAGATAAGCGCCCTGCCAGTGCCGTATTTGCGCAACCATTTTTCTGTGGTCAAAACTTTTTGATGATTAAAAACTCGGCCATCAGGTCTATCGAATAATTTTCGCCCATATTTTTCGCCAAAGAAATATCCCACCAAGCCGCCAAAGGTTGCCGCTAAAGGAGCGCCGATAAGTAGGGCAACAGTCGATAGATGAGCATCGCCTAGTATCGCCGCTCCCGAACCCGATGCGGCAACTCCGGCGATGAACAAGAGTGAGTCGCCCGGAAAGGCCAGCCCAATGAGCAGACCAGTTTCGGCGAAGATAATGCCGAGAACTCCGATCAAACCAAGGTCGGCGACGATTGAATGTGCATCAAAGAGATTCATTACGGGTGAGGTTACCTCACCATGGGTGAGAGGCCAAAAGTAGTTATCAAATTGTTGTACTTAATAACCCATATTGCAGCGCATTTCATTGCTTATTGGGGCAAATCTCATAAGAATGGGTACACCCCTGGGACGCGGATTTCACAAGGATTCCGGACCAATGACCCCTGAAAGAAAAGGCGATATGAAAAAAACCTTAAAACTCTCAGCTGTTTTAGGTGCGATTGCGCTTATAGCAACCACACTTATGACAACTTCAGCAACTGCAGCAACAGCTTACTGCGATGACTTTAAGCAATTTGGAAAATTCAATAACGTAACAGTTAAGGTATTCGCAGGTATTCGCGATCCTGAAGCATCTGTTATGACAAAGGTATTTGCACACTTCACTGCATGCACAGGAATTAAAATTGCATATGAAGGAACCGATCAATTCGAAACTCTCCTACCTGTTCGCGTTAAAGGTGGAAATGCACCGGATATCGCAATCATTCCTCAGCCAGGACTTGTGACTACAATGGTCAACACTGGCAAAGCTGTTCCAGTAACTGGACAGACCCTTGCAAACATTAATAAGTACTACAACCCAGCCTGGAAAACATTTACAACTGTTAAGGGCAAAGTTTATGGCGCACCGTTTGGTGCATCATCTAAGTCACTTGTTTGGTACTCACCTGCACAGTTCACAAAAATTGGTGCAAAGATTCCAACAACATGGGCAGAGATGGATGCTATTGGGGCAAAGTTCAAGAGTGCAGGCGTAACTCCTTGGTGTGCTGGAATCGAATCTGGCGCAGCAACAGGTTGGCCTTCAACTGACTGGATTGAAGAGATGGCTCTTCGCGAACTTGGTCCAGACAAGTACAACATGTGGTGGAAGGGTGAACTAAAGTTCTCTTCTCCTGAAATCCTTGGCGTTATGAACAAGGTTGCAGCATGGCTTGGAACCGAGTCACAGGTTGGAAACCTACAATCCGTAGCAACACGTAAGTTCCAAGATGCTGGCGTACCAGGATTAAAAGATGGCAAGTGCGGAATGTTGCAACAGGCATCTTTCTATTCATCAATGTTCCCAGCAGGTACAACATTTGGTCCAAACGCCGATGCAAATGCTTTTTATTTGCCTCCAACAAATACCAAGTTCGGTAAGCCAATCGAAGGCGCCGGAGAGTTCCCAGTTGCTTTCAGTAAGAAAAAAGAGGTTGCCGCAGTTCAGGCTTACTTCTCTTCTCCTGCATATGGAACTGAGCGCGCAAAGCTTGGCGGATGGACATCTGCTAATAGTGGAATTCCATTATCTGCATACTCAGACCCTGTACTAAAGGTTGTTGCAGAGTCACTTCAGTCAAAGAAGGGTGCAATCGTCTTCGATGCATCTGACTTGATGCCAACTGCTGTCAACGGCGCTTTCTGGAAAGAAATGACAAAGTTCTATGCAGAAGGTAAGTCAATGAAGGATGTTGCAGCAGCTATTGATACCAACTGGTAAATAGCGTCTAGCAAATAACTAAAAAAACCAGGGCCTACCTATTGGTAGGCCCTGGTTTTTACCTTACAATCTCACAACTTGTTGATTTAAAGATTATTTAATAGAAAAGGAATCGTCCGTGATTACTTGGTCATCTTTGTTCGCCAGTTCGTGGCCAAAGATTGCTCAGATTCTCACTGTAGTAATAATTTTCTTTGGATTTTACGGCGTTGCATTTGCCGCTGGCGCGCGCATTAAAGGCAAGAAACAAAACAATATTGCGCTCGGACTTTTTTTGGTTCCGGCGTTAATTTTAGTTATGACGGGTTTAGGCATACCTGCCATTCAAACGCTTATGGAGTCTTTTAAAAGCGCTGATTCATCAAAGTGGGTTGGTTTGGCAAACTATTCGAATGCAATTAAAGATCCCGATATTCGTCTAGCTTTTGCAAATACAATTGCTTGGGTTGTTATTTGCCCGGCTATTGTCACCACTTTAGGAATTTCACTTGCAACTATGCTTAACAAAATGAAGCGTGAAGCGGTGGCTAAGTCTTTAATCTTTATGCCGATGGCAATTTCATTCGTCGGGGGCTCTTTAATCTGGAATTTGATGTATTCATTTCAAGAACAAACCGATCCTCAAACCGGCCTTATTGGTCAATTCTTTGTGTGGCTTCATATTGACGTCAAGCATTTATTGCTGTGGTCACCGTGGAATAACCTATTTTTGATGGTCATTTATATCTGGGGTTTTACTGGATTTGCGATGGTGATTTTATCGGCGGCAATTAAAGGAATTCCATCTGAAATTGAAGAAGCGGCGCAGTTAGATGGCGCAACCGGAATTAAATTATTTCGCACAATTACCGTACCAATGGTGCGAACAACAATTATCGTTGTGCTGACCACAGCAATGGTGGGAACCCTTAAACTCTTTGATGTCATTCATACGACGACTGGCGGAAACTTTAAAACCGACGTCTTATCTAATCGCATGTTTGATGAAAACTTCGTTTACCTTAACTATGGCCGAGGCTCTGCTCTCGCCGTCTTGATTTTCTTAGGAGTTATTCCCATTACCTATTACAACATTCGCTCTCTTCGCTTAGAACGCAAGCACTGATGGCTACTAAAGCACCTGGTGCAAATCGCCCCTTTACCTCCCCGATTGCTTCATTAGTTGTTACAGTCATTGCAGTCTTATGGACGGTTCCAACATTTGGCCTAGTCGTCACATCTTTCCGAAAAAAAGAGGATATCGTTTCAAGCGGTTGGTGGAATGCATTTAAGAATCCTGCCTTTACTTTTGATAACTTCCGCGCGGTTTTATTTGAAAGCGGTGGCACGGTAGGCGAGCAGGGCATGATTCCTTTCGCCGTAAACTCATTGGCGATAACTATTCCAGCGGTCTTGCTATCGGTCGGTTTTGGCCTGATGGCCGCTTATGCGTTGGCTTGGATCCCTTTCCGATTCAGTGATCAAGTTTTCTACGGTCTCTTCGCCCTTCAAGGCGTTCCGTTGCAGCTCTCCCTTTTGCCCCTGCTAACTTTCTTTGCAACAGGCGTTCAGTTATTTGGTCAAACAATCTTCCCGCAGTTACACATAGTGGGCACATTGGCTGCAGTCTGGCTGCCCCACACTATGTTTGGTCTACCTCTAGTTATTTATTTGTTACACAACTTTGTTTCAGCACTACCTCGGGAGTTATTAGAGGCCGCACGCATCGATGGCGCTAATCATTTCGATGTTTTCCGTCGTATTATTTTGCCACTTTCGCTACCAGCTGTTGCATCGATTGCAATCTTCCAATTCTTATGGATCTGGAACGACTTGTTGGTTGCCCTTGTCTTTGCTGGTGGTACCGATGATGTTGCACCGTTAACTTTGCACTTAGCGAATTTAGGTGGCTCCCTAGGTTCTCACTGGGAAAACGTTGCGCCGGCAGCCCTTGTCTCAATTATCATTCCATTAATCGTCTTCTTCTCACTACAACGTTATTTTGTTCGAGGCTTGTTAGCTGGCTCCGTTAAATCTTAATGTCCCAAGGCACCGTCTTGAGTTATGTGGCAGGGATTCCTCGGTATCTAATGATTACAGTTATAAATCCTGTCCATTATTTTTAATCTGATCGCGATACCAGTACCCAGAATCCTTGATGGTACGTTTTTGTGTTTGGAAATCAACATGAACGATTCCAAAACGTTTGTCGTAACCTAAAGCCCATTCGAAGTTATCCATGAGCGACCATTGGTAGTACCCCTTCACGGGGGAGCCTTGGGAAATTGCATGAGAGACCGCTTTTAAATGAGTTCTCAAATAATCAATGCGCCGTACATCTTTAATGTGCCCATTTGCGTCGGGGCCATCATCGTATGCGGCGCCGTTTTCAGTTATGTAAAGATTAGGCAGCTTGTCGCCATGTTCTTTATGCCAACGAACAAGTAAATTCTCTAATCCCTCAGGTGTTAACGGCCAACCCATATCCGTTAATGGTCCGCGTGGAGTTTCATCACTTGCGGCCCCAAACAGGGATGAGATTGAATGCCATTGATCTAAACCATCAACGGCTGGCCCAACACGACTATCAAAATAGAAATTAATGCCAATAAAATCATTTTTAACTCTCGCAGCTTGTAAATCACCGTCTATAATTACTGCGCCGAGTTCTGAGCCAAACTCTTTCATTAAGATTTCGGGATAGGTACCGTACATAAAGGCATCCATCCAAAATCGATTTTGTACTGCATCTAAAACTTCAGCGGTGTGCGCCTGAAATGGATCGTTGACATCATCAGGTATGTAGTTCGCTTGATTTAAAACCGGTCCCGTTAAAATATCACTTCGCACCGTGCTCATAGCATTCGTAGATGCAGCATGTGCCATCACAGTGTGGTGAGCAGCAGCAAATGCCGATGCGCGGTCCTTAATCCCGGGTGCATGGATACCAATTCCATATCCAAGCCAGGCAACAACCCACGGTTCATTGATTGGCGTAAATTTCTGAATTCGATCCCCAAAACGTTCAACGACAGCAATCGAATACTCTGCAAATCGATTGACGATATCGCGGTTTACCCATCCGCCTTTATCCTGCAGGCTTTGCGGTAAATCCCAGTGATAGAGCGTTGCTAAAGGCTCGATTCCAGCCTCTAATATCGAATCGATTAAACGATCGTAGAAAGCAAAGCCGCGTTCTTCGCGAGCGCTATCACCGTGTGGGAACATTCGCGGCCACGCAAATGAAAAGCGATATCCCTGCAGGCCGATTTCTTTCATGAGGGCGATATCTTCTGGATAACGGTGATAATGGTCATTGGCTATATCGCCGTTATCGCCATTGGCTACCTTGCCTGGGGTTTTTGAAAAAACGTCCCAAATCGATGCCCCACGACCATCTTCATTGGCAGCACCCTCGATTTGATAGCTTGAAGTGGCCGCGCCCCATAAGAAGTCTGGTGGAAAGTTCATTGGATGAGCCTAGTCTGGTGGTAATAAAGTTAGTATATTTTCACTTTTTACCCCTTTTGTGTTTAAACTTCCCTAGTCTTCGCGCCAACCCTTACATTCGGGCGCCTTTAATACTCCAATGGAGGAGAACTTATGCGTGCTTCTAGCACCGTATCACTCGTGCATGTAACCGGATCAAACCTCAACCTTGTCTATGTCGTTCTTGCGATCTCGCTAGGCGCACTAGGTGTTGCCTATGCATTGCGTGCACAGGTATTAGCTGCAACTGATGGCACCGCCAAGATGCGCGAAATCGCAGAGGCGGTCCAAGAAGGCGCAGCGGCATTTCTATCGCGTCAGTTCCGAACCCTCTCTTACTTTGTTGCAATCGTCTTCGTCTTACTATTTGCTCTACCTGGAGACGCTGAAATTCGTATCGGCCGATCAATCTTCTTCTTAGTTGGTGCAGCCTTTTCCGCACTCGTTGGTTACAACGGAATGTGGTTGGCTGTTCGCGCAAATGTTCGCGTGGCAGACGCTGCCCGAAATAAGGATGGGCAGAAGGCAGTGCAAATTGCTTTCCGTACCGGTGGCGTCGTTGGTATGACAACAGTAGGTCTTGGTTTAATCGGCGCATCACTGGTTGTCATTATTTACCGGGAAAACGCGCCTTCAGTTCTGGAAGGCTTTGGTTTTGGCGCCGCGATGCTCGCAATGTTTATGCGTGTCGGCGGCGGAATCTTTACTAAAGCTGCCGATGTTGGCGCCGACCTTGTCGGAAAAGTTGAAAAAAATATCCCAGAAGATGATCCCCGAAACGCCGCGACAATCGCAGATAATGTTGGCGATAACGTCGGTGATTGCGCAGGAATGGCCGCGGACTTGTTCGAGTCATATGCAGTAACACTTGTTGCCGCTTTAATTCTAGGCAAAGCCGCCTTCGGCGATGCTGGACTTATCTATCCGTTGATAGTTCCAGCGATTGGAACCGTCACCGCAGTCATCGGAATCTTCTTAACGAAACTTCGTAGCACTGACAAGTCAGCGATGACTGCAATTAATCGCTCATTCTTTATTTCAGCAATCATCAGCGCCGGTTTAACGGCATTGGCTACATTTACGTATCTGCCATCTGATTTCAAACTTCTTACAGGTCTATCTCCAGAGGCTGTTACCGCTGCAGGAAATACAAATCCGCGTGTCTTAGCAATCGGTGCGGTACTCATCGGAATCGCACTTGCTGCAGCCATTCAAGTTCTGACCGGCTACTTCACTGAAACCGGCAAGCGTCCCGTTAACGACGTTGCCGCATCTTCTGAAACCGGCGCCGCAACCGTGATTTTGGCCGGTATTTCAGTTGGTTTTGAATCAGCTGTTTACTCTGCAATTTTAATTGCATCGGCAGTCTTCGGTGCATTCTTGCTTGGTGGCGGAAGCATTGTGCTTTCACTACTTGCAATCGCACTTGCCGGAACTGGTTTGCTAACTACTGTCGGTGTGATTGTGGCTATGGATACATTTGGCCCAATTTCAGATAATGCTCAAGGTATCGCTGAAATGTCGGGCGATGTCGAAGGTGAAGGCTCGAAGATTCTTACATCCCTAGATGCGGTAGGAAATACAACGAAGGCAATCACAAAGGGAATTGCAATCGCTACCGCTGTTCTTGCAGCTACTGCATTGTTCGGTGCATTCACCGATGCAATCAAGCAAGCAGTTATTGACGCTGGTCAAAAGACTGCCGATCTTGCACTTCAGTACCAAGGCATTCTTGATGTCGCAAACCCACGTAACTTGGTAGGCCTAATTATTGGCGCAGCAGTTGTCTTCTTGTTCTCAGGTCTTGCAGTTAATGCGGTATCACGAGCTGCAGGTGCAGTTGTTGTTGAAGTTCGCAAGCAGTTCATCGAGCACCCCGGAATTATGAAAGGTACTGAGAAGCCTGATTACGGTCGTGTAGTCGATATCTGCACCCGCGATTCATTGCGCGAATTAGTAACTCCAGGGCTACTTGCAGTCATGGCACCCATCGCAGTTGGTTTTGGTCTGGGTGTTGGTGCACTTGGTGCTTATTTGGCTGGAGCGATCGGCACAGGAACGCTCATGGCAGTCTTTCTCTCTAACTCAGGCGGTGCTTGGGATAATGCCAAGAAGATGGTTGAAGATGGACATCACGGTGGAAAAAATAGTGATGCCCACGCGGCAACGATCATTGGTGACACTGTTGGAGATCCATTTAAGGATACTGCCGGTCCAGCCATAAACCCACTTATCAAGGTAATGAACTTGGTAGGTCTATTAATCACTCCAGCTATCGTTTCACTTGCTCTGGGTGGAAGTTCAACAACCAGCACACTGATTGGCATCGGGGCAACTCTTGTCATCATCGCCGCTTTGATTCGAAACCGCCGTCAAGCGACAGCGATTCTGGACTAAATAAAGCGGCGTTAGTGTTCTGCGCCCACACCGTGGGCCTGACTCGAAGGATTACATGGCAAAAGCAAAGACTGACCTGATTAAGTTGGTGATTGTTGAATCACCAGCAAAGGCCAGAAAGATTGGTAGCTACCTCGGCGACGGCTATGTCGTCGAGGCTAGCGTCGGTCATATTCGTGACCTTCCCCAGCGGGCGGCCGATATTCCGCAAGAGTATAAGAAAATTGCGTGGGCTAAAGAGGGCGTCGATATTGAAAATGATTTTGCGCCACTCTATGTGATTAATCCTGATAAGCGTGCAAAAGTCGCTGAGTTAAAGGCGTTAATGAAAAATGCCGAAGAGTTAATTCTGGCAACGGATGAAGACCGCGAAGGCGAAGCTATTGCATGGCACTTAGTGGAGGTTCTACAACCTAAAGTACCCATTAAGCGAATGGTCTTTAACGAAATTACCAAAGAGGCAATTCAAGAGGCCGTTGAAAATACACGGGATTTGGATTATCACTTAATCGATGCTCAAGAGACACGTCGCGTATTAGATCGCTTATTTGGTTACAGGCTCTCACCGGTTTTGTGGAAAAAAGTTATGCCACGCATCTCTGCCGGTCGTGTGCAATCCGTTGCAACTCGCTTAATCGTTGAAAAAGAGCGCGAGCGAATGGCCTTCATCTCATCGGGTTGGTGGGATATAGCGGCCGTTACCGCGCTTGGCTTTAATGCCCGTCTTCTAGAAGTTGATGGCAAAAAAGTAGCCTCTACAAGTGACTTTGGCGCCGACGGCGCAGTTAAAGAAAAGGTTTTAGCAAATATTTTATTACTTGATGAAACGAGCGCGCGCGCTTTAGTTGCAGCATTGGTGAATTCCAGTTTAAATGTAAAATCTATGGAAGAAAGCCCGCGTACCGAACGTCCAAAACCACCATTTACAACATCGACCATGCAGCAAGATGCGGGAAGCCGGCTTGGTTGGG
>JANYCW010000056.1 GCA_025360085.1 Actinomycetes bacterium | reverse complement strand
TTTCCGAGAATCCTACTTTTGTATAGGAGTCAGTTGTATCGCCCGCTGAATGTCCTGCATATGCGCGAGCTACTGAGTGACCTGAACTGCGATCTACCCAGGTTAAAACTGTATGACGTAAGTAGTGGCCAGAAATACTTTGAGCAGAAACCCAAGGAAGATTCTTACCGAGTCTTTTCCAGAGCGTTTCAAAACGCTTCGAAGTTAAAGGACTCGATATTCCTGCTTTATTTGGAAGATAACGGAAGACGGAGTCTGATAGTTGTGTTGCACCGCGACTCTTAGCAAATCTAATTAATGATTCCATCAATTCTTTGGTTACTGGCTGTTCTCTTTTTTTACTTCGTTTTTCGACCAAGGTGATTGACTGGCGCTGGGTATCCAAGTCCCGCATTTGGAGTTTGATTATTCCTCCCATGCGGGCAGCTGTTTCTAGTTGAGTCCATAGTATGAGGTGGTCAAGAATTGGATCATTTCCACCACTTAGCGCAGTTTCGAGTAGCTCGTCTACTTGAACTTTCGTGAGGCCATGGCGCTTAGGAGTATCAATTTCCTTTCTAGGGATGCTGTGCGTGCGGTTGGCTGGAACGAGCTCTTGCTCAATAGCCTTGTTGAATACAACAGAGATCGCATCTAAGCAGGCGTTATATCTGTTGGCACCTGTAAATTCTTTTAGTGGCATTCCCCGTTGTTCGCGTGATTTGTTTAGTCTTTCCCAGTATTGAATGCATTCCTTCTCGGCTAGTAGAGCGACTTCAACTACATCACTTGCTTTCAGTTCAGCAATATCTTTTTGACCAAAGAGAGCCTCAAGGCGTTTCCAATTTGTGTCATAAACGCGATAAGTGGAAGTGTCTTTTATTTTCATTGTTCCATCAGGGTTCTTTTTAGCCCTTAGACGCTTGAGTTCATTATCCCAGTAGATTTCTCTTACTTTTACTAATAATTCTGAAACAGTTACCCCAGCATTTTTCTTGCCAACAGATTGACCTAATGCAAGTTGAGCTAGCTCCATATCGGAAAGATTGGGACAGGCTTCACGAAGTGCTTGTATAGTTTCTTTTAGTGAGTTATTCATTATTTTGCTTCCTTAATGTATTTATGTATTTGATTGATTGGCGTTACCTGGACATTGGCCACAGGTGAAGAATCAGAAAGAACAAGGACTTGCTCATCTGACTTTATGTTTAGTCGACGACGAAGGTTCATAGGAATCAGAATTCGATTTGATGCATCAAATGCTAAATCCCCATCTTCTTGAGCGATTAGAGTGATTGATGATCGATCTAACTGCCAAGCAAAACGAGTTTTTGGTGTCCATCCGAAAAGCTGTATGGCATCGACAATTGAGATTCGACCGCCGTCTAACTTGATTACCTTTGTTGACTGAGGCGCTTGTACCTCACCCTGGATCACGTGAGCGGAGCGGACAACCTTTTCCAAAGGTTTGCCAACTAATGCCTTTTGAACTTCATTGGTTGTTCCTGGAGCAATGAAGTCAGGGCGTTCTCTCCGCGCTCTTTCTGCGGTGATTTTGGTGAGGTATCCCTTATTGATTGGCACATCAGGGATAGTGCGCGAATCATCGATTTCTGCATACGAATTTTCATCGCTTGTAACTTCTGGGGAATTACCCAGGTCCTGGCGGAGGATGAGGGATTTGAACCCTCGAAAGGTTGCCCTTTACACGCTTTCCAAGCGTGCGCACTCGGCCGCTATGCGAATCCTCCTGAGGGGGCAAACTCTATCGGTGCGCCTAACTATGATTACGCCAGACCCCTCGTGCGGCGTTATCGTACTGAACTCCCCCAGGGCAGGAATGCAGCAAGGGTAGGTCCGCTCTGGCGGGTGTGCGAGGGGTCCTAAAAATTGGTGCGGCGAAGAGTAGAGGAGCACAGCGATGTCACTGGCTTTGTACCGTAAATATCGCCCCTCTGTTTTTGCCGATGTAATCGGTCAAGATCATGTCACGGTTCCACTTTCGAATGCCCTCACTGGAGATCGCACACATCATGCATATTTATTTTCAGGTCCACGCGGTTGCGGAAAAACATCGAGTGCACGAATCATGGCGCGCTCGCTTAACTGTGAAAAGGGACCAACACCTAATCCATGTGGTGAATGTCAGTCTTGCAAAGATTTAGTTGCAAATGGCCCGGGTTCGTTAGATGTTATAGAGCTCGATGCTGCGACGCATGGTTTAGTAGATGACGCCCGCGACTTAAGAGATAAAGCATTCTTTGCGCCAGTCCAAGGACGTTACAAAATTTATATTATTGATGAGGCGCATCAACTTGGACCGGGGGCCGCTAACGCGTTATTGAAAGTCGTAGAAGAGCCGCCCCCACATGTTATTTTTATTTTTGCGACAACCGAGCCAGATAAGCTAATTGCAACTATTCGTTCCCGAACACACCACTATCCATTTCGTTTAGTGCCACCCGGAATCTTGGCTGAGCATTTAGAAAAGATTTGCGACCTTGAAGGGGTAAGCGTAGCTAAAGGTGTTATTCCCTTGGTCGTACGCGCATCAGGTGGCTCTGTTCGGGATGCGCTATCCGTCCTTGGCCAACTTCTTGCAGGTGCGGGTAGCGACGGTGTTAGTTACGAAATCGCAGTTCAATTACTTGGCTTCACCGATGGCGCGTTACTCGATGATGCTATCGATGCAATAGCCGCCCATGATGGTGCGACATTATTCAAGACTATTGATCGTGTTATCGAATCTGGCCATGATCCACGTCGATTCACAAGTGATTTGTTGGAGCGCATTCGTGATTTAATGATTGTTGATGTACTCAAAGATTCAACGATTAACTCAATTCTGCGCGATTTGCCCGATGATCAAATGGCACGCATGCGCAATCAAGCTAACCGAATTGGTACCGCAAATCTTTCGCGCGCAGCCGATATTGCGGCAGAGGGACTTACTCAGATGCGCGGTGCTACTGCTCCACGTTTAATGCTAGAACTCATCTGTGGGCGCATTTTGTTGCCAATGGGAGACACCAGCGATTCCGGTCTTCTCTCACGAATAGAGCGTTTAGAGCGTGCGGAAAACTTAGCCCCAATGACGTCCGTTCGTTCTTCAGAGGCTCACACCATTGTGGTTGATAAGGCAGATGCGAGCGCTGGGGTTAAAGAGAGCAGCTCAGCGCAACCTGCTGCGAATCAAACGTCTTCCATGACCCCTGAACCAAAGTCGCATGGAGCCTTCGATATTGCGGCGCTACGTCGTGCATGGCCTGATGTAATTGAAGATGTAAAAAAAAGACGCAGACTTACATGGTCGCTTCTGAGCGCATCGGCGCAAGTGTTAGCTGTTGATGACACCGCGATAACAATTGGAATCGTTAATGCCGGTGCGCGCGATTCTTTTGTGCGATCTGAATCCGATGAGATTTTACGCAAAGCATTTGTAGATGTTGTTGGAATTGATCGTCGCATTGAATGTATTGTCGATCCATCTATCGATACAAATACTCCAGCTGCACGTGAAACACGTACATCAGAGGCACCAACTGATAAGACATTGCTTTCTGGTGCTGCGCTTTTAGCGCAAGAGCTCGGCGCACGCGTGATTGAAAAGTAGCCGATGTCGGGAATGTATGAAGGCGCGATTCAAGATCTCATCGATGCGCTCGGTCATTTACCAGGTATTGGTCCTAAGTCGGCTCAACGTATCGCTTTTTATATCTTGGAGGCCGAACCAGAAATTGCCGCATCTTTAGTTGATTCAATTCGAACTGTAAAAGAACGGGTTAAGTTTTGTACACCGTGTGGAAATGTTTCGGAGGAGGCTGAGTGCCGCATCTGTCGCGATCCGCGTCGCGAGAACACTTCAATCTGTGTTGTTGAAGAGAGCAAAGACGTAAATGCAATAGAACGGACACGTGAATTTCGCGGTAAATACCATGTTCTTGGTGGCGCAATTTCTCCAATTGATGGAATCGGTCCAGAACAGTTACGTATTCGAGAGTTAATGGCAAGACTCAATGATCCAGAAATCAACGAAGTTATTTTGGCCACCGATCCAAATCTTGAGGGTGAGGCAACGGCCACCTATTTGGCGCGATTAATAAAGCCACTAGGTATTAAGGTCTCTCGGCTGGCTTCGGGCCTGCCGGTTGGCGGAGATTTGGAGTATGCCGACGAAGTCACGCTCGGACGGGCTTTCGAAGGCCGCCGCGACGTTTAATCTCATTATGTGGTACCGAATGCATCTCATATAGTAGGAAAAGCCAAAAAACAGGTAGCCCCATCTAAATCAATAGGCCACCATTAATACATGGGGCTCATTGTTCAGAAATACGGCGGCTCATCAGTAGCCGATGCCGAGGGTATGAAGCGCGTAGCCAATCGCATCGTGAGTGCAAAGCGCGATGGAAATCAAGTTGTTGTTGTAGTTTCGGCGATGGGCGATACCACCGATGAGCTCATTGAATTAGCGAAACAGATCACACCAATTCCATCAGGGCGCGAGCTAGATATGTTACTAACGGCCGGCGAGCGAATCTCCATGGCATTGTTAGCGATGGCAATAACAAATTTAGGTCATGAAGCTCGCTCATTTACCGGAAGCCAAGCTGGTGTTATTACAACGTCGGCGCATGGTCGTGCACGCATTATCGATGTAACGCCAGGTCGCATTCAAGAGGCGCTCAAAGAAGGTGCAATCGCAATCGTTGCCGGCTTTCAAGGAATTTCGCAAGATACAAAAGATGTAACCACTCTTGGTCGAGGTGGAAGTGATACAACGGCTGTCGCACTTGCAGCGGCTTTAGATGCCGATGTCTGTGAAATTTATACCGATGTAGACGGTGTTTTTAGTGCAGATCCACGCGTGGTTCCTAATGCACGTAAATTAAAAACCGTCACGTACGATGAAATGTTAGAGCTAGCAGCAAGCGGTGCCAAAGTCTTACATTTACGTTGTGTTGAATATGCACGCCGTTATGACTTACCAATTCATGTACGTTCTTCTTTTACAACCAATGAAGGAACTTGGGTGGTTAAAGATCATCCAGTTGGACACTCCCTTGGAAAGGGGACAGAAATGGAACAGGCAATAATCTCAGGTATCGCTCACGATAAAAGTGAAGCAAAGATCACCATTGTTGGTGTACCTGACCGAACCGGTGTCGCCGCACGTATCTTTCAAGCGATTGCAGATGCCGATATTAATATTGACATGATTGTTCAGAACGTCTCTGCCGCAGCAACGGGCTTAACCGATATCTCATTTACTTTGCCTAAAGCCGAGGGTCCGGATGCAACGTCAATTTTACAAAAACTCCAAGGGGAAGTTGGTTTTGCATCAATCCAATACGACGATCAAATTGGAAAGCTTTCATTAGTCGGTGCGGGAATGCGCTCGCACCCAGGCGTCACAGCGACGTTTTTTGGTGCTCTATCGAATGCAGGCGTGAATATTGAAATGATTTCTACATCTGAAATTCGTATTTCAATAATCTGCCGAGAGTCCGATATTGAGCGAGGAGTAAGGGCTGCTCACACCGCATTTGAACTCGATACCGATCAGAATGAAGCCGTTATTTATGCAGGCACTGGTCTATGAGCAAACCATCTTTAGCTGTCGTCGGTGCAACTGGGGCAGTTGGAACAGTGATGCTTGGAATTCTCTCTGAGCGCCCCGATGTTTGGGGGGAGATTCGACTTATTGCTTCGGCGCGAAGTGCCGGCAAGAAACTTATGTGCCGAGGTCAAGAGTTAACTGTTGTTGCACTCACGCCTGAGAGCTTTGATGGCATTGATGTTGCCATGTTTGATGTTCCCGATGAGATTTCAGCCGAGTGGGCACCTATTGCGGCATCTCGTGGCGCTGTAGTTGTTGACAATTCTGGTGCTTTTCGAATGGACGCTGATGTGCCACTTGTAGTGCCTGAAGTGAATCCGCAGGATATCAAAAACCGCCCTCGTGGAATTATTTCAAATCCAAACTGCACAACGCTTTCAATGATTGTTGCCCTTGGTGCCTTGCACCGAGATTATGATCTCCAAGAGTTAGTTGTATCGTCTTATCAGGCTGCATCGGGTGCGGGCCAAGCGGGCATTGATATTTTACGCGAGCAAATAAAACTAGTAGCAGGAACAAATGTTGGGGATAGTTCGGGGGACCTTCGCAAAGTTATAACTGAAAATGGACCGTTTCCAGCACCACTTGCCTTAAACGTAGTTCCTTGGGCGGGTTCGTTAAAGGAAGATGGTTACTCCTCAGAGGAGCTGAAAGTACGCAATGAATCGCGTAAAATTTTGGGTCTTCCACATCTTAAAGTTGCTGCCACATGTGTTCGTGTTCCAGTGATTACGACACATTCACTTGCAGTTCATGCAGTTTTTGCGAAAGAGCCCTCACGAAAAGGCGCGCAAGATATTTTAGAAAACGCTGCCGGGGTCAAGCTTGTTGATGATCCTGCTAACTTTAAATTTCCAACGCCAGCCGATGTTGTGGGTACAGATCCAACGTGGGTGGGCCGGGTTCGTAAAAGCATAGATAACCCTATGGCGCTGGATTTATTTGTTTGTGGCGACAATCTTCGTAAAGGTGCAGCGCTAAATACTGCTCAAATTGCCGAACTTCTCGCGATAGAGTTCACATCATGAGTATCAAAGAAAAGTTACGGGTTGACCTGACTGAAGCGATTCGCAGCCGTAATGCGATTACCTCAGGCACGATTCGCATGGTGTTAACTGCAATTACCAACGAAGAGGTTGCAGGCAAAGAGATGCGGGTTTTAAGTGATGACGAAGTGATAGCCGTTCTCTCACGTGAAGCAAAGAAGCGTCGTGAAGCCGAACAGGCATATGAGAACGCAGGCCGGGCCGATAAAGCCGCACTTGAAAAAGCCGAAGGAGAAGTTATTTCCACATACTTGCCGGCGCAGTTAAGCCTTGATGAGATAAAGAAATTGATTGCCGATGCGATTGTATCAACCCAAGCTTCGGGTCCAGCCGATATGGGCAAAGTGATGGGCGCAGTTAAACCACTTATCGCCGGCAAGGCCGATGGTTCTCTCGTTTCAACCCTAGTTAAGGAGTCGTTAAACAAATGAAATTCGAATATGCAACAGTGCCATTGCTTTCGCATGCAACCAAGCAGATCCTTGATACATGGGGCTCGGATGGTTGGGAGCTCGTACAAGTGATTCCAGCACCGGGATCTGGAGAACAACTAGTGGCCTACATGAAGCGAGAGATTAAATGAATACGGTAGACGTAGGCGCCAAACTTATTGAACTCGGTATTGAACTCCCTGTTGCTGCTAAGCCGGTTGCCGCTTACGTACCGGCGATTCGCACAGGAAATCTTGTATTTACGGCTGGGCAGCTGCCTCTGGTAAATGGCGAGATGGCTGGAGTTGGTAAAGTCGATGGAGGTATCACGCCTGAGCGCGCAAAAGAGCTTGCTCAGATTTGTGCACTCAATGCTCTTGCTGCAGTTGCCACCGTTGCAGATGTAAACAAAATCTCGAAGATTGTTAGAGTCGTTGGTTACGTAAATGGTGTGCCTGGTTTTATTAACGCACCAGCCGTGGTAAATGGCGCAAGCGAATTGTTTCTAGCGATCTGGGGCGATGGAGCTAAGCATGCACGAAGCGCAGTTGGGATTGCAGAACTGCCGCTTAACTCACCTGTTGAAATAGAATTGACGGTTGAGATTACAGATTAATTATTTACCGCGCTTTAAAAGTCTTTCGTAATCTGTAATTAACACGGCACGACCATCTAACTTAAGCCAGCCACGGCCAGCGAAATCTGCGAGGGCTTTGTTAACGGTTTCACGAGAGGCGCCTACTAACTGGGCTAACTCTTCCTGTGTTAAGTCGTGGTGGACGTAGAGTCCTTCAAGATTTTGTTTTCCAAATCGCTCACCAAGATCAATAAGCGCCTTGGCAACGCGCCCGGGAACATCTGAGAAAACTAAATCGCCGACGGCTTCATTTGTTCGGCGAAGGCGCTGTGCCATGCGTTGAAGCAGATGCAAGGCAACCGCTGGATTTTTGGCAAGCCAAGGAATTAACTCTTTGTGGCCAAGGCTTAACAGTTTTGCATCTGTGACTGCAGTGGCAGTTGACGTACGAGGGCCTGGATCAAAGAGGCTAAGTTCACCAAACATTTCACCAGGACCAAGAATTGATAAGAGATTGTCGCGACCGTCTCCACTCGAAGTACCAAGCTTGAGCTTTCCTTCAACGATGACATATAAGTGATCACCTTCATCACCCTCGCCAAAAAGTACATTGCCTTTCGAAATTTTTACCGAATCCATTGATGCGCGTAGCGATGCAGAGGCGGCGTCATCTAAAGCGGTGAACAGCGGAGCCCTGCGGAATACTTCTTCATCGTGGTTCACGAGGAGTACTTTAGCCTCATGCCCGTGAATATGGAAAGCCGAAAGCAGGCTAGGGCGATTTACCGTATTCTCACCAAAACCTACCCAGATATTCGCTGTGAGTTAGATTTTGAAAATCCCCTTCAGTTAATTATCGCAACAGTACTCAGTGCACAGTGCACCGATAAGAGGGTTAATTCCGTTACGCCTGCGCTTTTTAAGAAGTATAAAAATCTCAAGGCTTTTGTGAGGGCCGATATTGGCGATATCGAGAAACTAATTTTTCAGACCGGCTTCTACCGCGCAAAGGCCCGGTACATAAAGGAGCTCACAATTAAAATCCTTACCGATTTTGGTGGTGAAGTTCCTGCCACATTAGAAGCGTTGATTACGTTGCCAGGGGTTGGTCGCAAAACTGCAAATGTAGTTTTGGGACATGCATTTGATATTCCAGGGATAACGGTTGATACGCATTTTGGGCGACTCTCTCGGCGTTTTGGTTGGACTATTGAAAAAGATCCAGTAAAGGTCGAACATATTGTTGGTGCATTATTTTCACGCTCGGAATGGACGAACCTGTCTCAACGCATGATTTGGCATGGGCGCCGTATCTGTCATTCTCGCAAACCTGCTTGTGGAGTCTGTCCAGTCGCAAAACTTTGCCCCAGTTTTGGCATTGGTGAAATGGATGTTGAAAAAGCTACACTGCTGGTAAAGACAGATAAGGACTTTAGTTGAAAAGAACGGCGCTCGCACTCACTTTGTTGTTGCTAACAAGTTGTTCATCACCTTCCAAGGTAATCGCTGGTGAAGTGGTTTCATGCACTTCAATTAAAAGTTCAAGCATCGCAAAGCCGATTGAATTGGGATGCCTTGATGGATCAAAAAGCGCACCAATCAATGCCTTGCGTGGACCCATGATTATTAATGTATGGGGTTCATGGTGCGGCCCATGCAAAGAAGAAATACCAATTTTTAGATCTTTCTATGACAAACTAAATGGAAAACTTCAGTTGGTAGGTGTTGATGTCGAAGAAGCCTCAATACAAGATGGTCGAGATTTTGTTATAACTCATGGAATAACTTGGCCAAACCTTTTTGATGCCGATGGTCGTTCTCGTGCCTACTTTGGAATGGGAGTTCCTGTGACTTGGTTTATCACAGCAGATGGCAGTGTGGCCTATAAGAAAATAGGAGTAATTAAAAATGAGTTGGAGCTGATTGCATTGACTAGCAAGTTCTTAGGAGTCAAGCTCTAATCTTCATCTTTGGCGCTATGTAAGCCTTCGGCTATTCGCTTCATAACATTTGGATCGGCTAATGTAGTGGCATCACCAACAATGCGGTCTTCGGCGACATCTTTGAGCAAACGCCGCATGATTTTACCGCTGCGAGTCTTTGGAAGTTCGTTGACAATTAAAATTTGACGTGGCCTCGCAATGGCGCCAATCTCTTTTGTGACATGGTTACGCAGTTGGGCCAAAAGAATCTCGCCATCGGCATGTTCGATTCCACTTCGCAAGATCACAAAAGCAACGATGCCTTGACCGGTCAGTGGATCAGCGGCACCAACAACTGCCGCTTCGGCCACGGCTTCATGTGAGACTAAGGCTGATTCAACCTCAGCCGTTGAAATTCGATGTCCCGAAATGTTCATTACATCATCGACGCGTCCGAGCAGCCAGATTGCACCTTCATCATCTAACTTAGCGCCATCTCCAGCAAAGTAAATTCCACTAAAACGCGACCAATACGTCTCTTTATATCGCTCATCTTCTCCCCAAATACCTCGGAGCATGGATGGCCATGGTTGATCAAGAATTAAATAACCACCATGCCCATCGGCGACTGGCTCTGCATTATCATCAACAACCTTTGCACTTATTCCTGGAATCGGTCGCATCGCCGAACCGGGTTTAGTTGCAGTGATTCCAGGTAACGGCGAAATCATGATTGCACCAGTCTCGGTTTGCCACCATGTATCGACAATGGGGCAACGCTCTCCACCGATAATTTCGCGATACCACATCCATGCTTCAGGGTTAATTGGTTCACCCACACTGCCCAATAAACGTAGCGATTCTAAATTATGCGCTTGCGGAAATTCATCACCCCACTTCATCCACGTACGGATTAACGTGGGTGCTGTATATAAAATCGTTACTTTATATTTTGCAATGATTTCAAAGATACGCCCCTTATGTGGTGTATCTGGAGTTCCTTCATACATCACTTGCGTTGCCCCATTAATTAGTGGCCCATAAACAACATAAGAGTGACCAGTAATCCAGCCAACGTCGGCAGTGCACCAGTAGACATCGGTTTCAGGTTTGAGATCAAAGACAACTCTGTGGGTGTAAGCGACCTGTGTTAAATAGCCGCCAGTTGTGTGGAAAATTCCTTTAGGTTTGGCTGTTGTACCAGAAGTGTACAAAATAAAGAGCGGATGTTCAGAATCAAAGTTCTCGGCTATGTGTTCGGTTGATTGGCGGTCAACAATATCGTGCCACCAGATATCTCGATCTGTCCAAGCAGTTTCCTGCTTTGTGCGCGCAACAACTAAAACTTTCTCTACATTGTGTTGGCCCTTCAAGGCTTCATCAACCGCGGGTTTTAAAGCAAATGCTGCGCCTTTTCTAAATCCGCCATCGGAAGTAATAACTAACTTTGCATCAGCATCTTGAATACGGGACAACAATGCATCTGCGGAAAAACCGCCGAATACCACTGAATGAGGTGCACCAATGCGTGCGCAGGCCAACATTGAAATTGCAGCTTCGGGAATCATTGGAAGGTAGATTGCAACTCGATCTCCTGCCTTAATCCCTAACTCAATCAGTGCGTTCGCAGTTTTTTTTACTTCAGTCAATAACTGCGCATAGGTAATTATTCGAGAATCTCCGGGCTCGCCTTCAAAATAGAAAGCGATTCGATCACCGCGACCTTGGGCAACGTGCTGATCAAGCGCGTTGACAGAGGCATTTAATTTTCCGCCAATAAACCA
The DNA here is from genome assembly GCA_025360085.1 of Actinomycetes bacterium. Taxonomy (GTDB): domain Bacteria; phylum Actinomycetota; class Actinomycetes; order Nanopelagicales; family Nanopelagicaceae; genus Planktophila. Next base: position 13,804 of record JANYCW010000056.1, on the reverse strand, counting down.
TTGTGCGTAAGGTGCTTGCCAATCAAGCACTACATCCCATTTTCGTTCCCACGTTAATTCACGTGCCTGCGCATCCCAAAAAGCTAAACGATCCATATTTGCATAGGCATATTCATCAGGTTGAGCGTTCGCTTGGGCGGCAAATTCAGGAGTTGGCAAGAAGTGCCGATCCTCGTGGAGCAGATTCTCAAGGGATTCATATTCTTGGCTCATAACGGGTGAGATTACCTGCAGATGATTGTTATCAACAGTGTTTAGAGAGTGCTCTTTCTCATCTGGAAGAGCCGACAAGGATGCGGGGACCCAAAGAAAGGAGAAACATGAGCATCACCGCATTTATCTTGCTATTCCTCAAACTCTTGAGCAACCCCATATTGGTCGCGGCCCTAGCCCGCTTCCTAAGCAATGCACTCAAGACTTTGATGTAATTGCGCCTCGAATAGCCCTCAAGAGACCCGACTTGGGGGTTTTTTCGTGCCGATTTTGTAGGAAAAGGCGGGTAAGTGAGATGATTGGCCGTAAGCCTCTAGTTGGTTCAATGAAGCGCTCGCCTAGAGAATTACACCAGAGCGACTAGGAGCTACCGTGCCAATTGCAACGCCAGAAATTTACGTAGATATGTTGGATCGCGCTAAAAAAGGCGCATTTGCATATCCTGCGATTAACGTCTCTTCATCACAAACTATTATCGCAGCCATCCGAGGCTTTGCAGAGGCGGAGTCCGACGGAATCATTCAATTCTCGTGGGGTGGGGCTGAATACGCGTCAGGTTCAACGGTAAAAAAGATGGTTGATGGAGCTGTGGCACTGGCCGAATTTGCACACGTTGTTGCTAAGAATTACAACGTTAATATTGGAATTCATACCGATCATTGTCCGGCTGAAAAATTGGATGGTTTTATGCGCCCGCTTCTAGCATTTGGAGCCGAGCGAATTTCATCTGGCAAGGCACCTCTTTTTAACTCGCACATGTGGGACGGCTCTGCAGTTTCAATGACTGAAAACATGAAAGTTGCTAAGGAAATGTTGGCAATGTCGATTGCCGCACGCACAATTCTCGAGATTGAAATTGGGGTTGTCGGCGGGGAAGAAGATGGAATCGAGGCTAAACATGATGCCAAGTTGTACTCACATCCAGAAGATGCTTTGCTAACTATTGAAACACTTGGTACAGATGCGCGATACCTTGTGGCTGCCACATTTGGAAATGTTCACGGTGTGTATAAGCCAGGAAATGTTGTTTTGCAACCCAAGATTTTGGCAACATTGCAAGAGGCCGTCTCAAAAAAGCTTGGCCTGCCAACAGGAAGCAAGCCCATGGACCTAGTTTTCCATGGTGGTTCAGGCTCACTTCTTTCAGAAATTCGCGAATCCCTTGATTATGGTGTCATCAAGATGAATATCGACACCGATACGCAGTACGCATTTACGCGCCCGGTTGTCGATCACATGCTCAAAAACTACGACGGCGTTCTAAAGATTGATGGTGAAGTTGGAAATAAGAAGATTTACGATCCACGGGCATGGGGCAAAGCGGCAGAAGCTGGAATGGCGGCACGTGTTGTTCGAGGCTGTGAGGATCTTCGCTCAACTGGCACATCATCACTCAAGTAATTTCTAACTAGAAAGGCTTCACCGATGCCTGCACTTGTACTTCTTGGCGCTCAATGGGGCGATGAAGGTAAAGGTAAAGCTACCGATTTGCTCGGAGATAAAGTTGATTATGTTGTGCGTTATCAAGGTGGAAACAACGCTGGACACACGGTAGTTATTGGCGATCAAAAATATGCTCTCCATTTATTACCTTCCGGAATCCTTTCTCCTAATGTAATACCAGTAATAGGTAATGGTGTCGTTATTGATCCAGGTGTACTACTTGAAGAGATTAAGGGGCTAACCGAGCGGGGAATTGATTGCAGCAAGTTATTAATCTCAACTAATGCGCATTTAATCACGCCATATCACCGCACAATTGACAAAGTTTCTGAACGATTCTTGGGAAAATCAAAAATTGGTACAACGGGTCGCGGAATCGGACCTGCATATGCCGATAAAATAAATAGAATCGGAATACGAGTTCAGGATCTATTTGATCCATCGATTCTTCGCCAAAAAATAGAAAGCGCGCTACGCGATAAAAACCAGGTATTAATCAAGGTTTTTAACCGCAAGAACATCGATGTTGATGAAGTTTTAGAAGAGTATTTGGCTTATGCCGACATACTTCGCCCATATGTAGCAGACACAGTTTTAATTCTCGATCAAGCGCTCAAAGCGGGTAAGCGCGTACTACTAGAGGGATCTCAAGGTACTTTGCTCGATGTTGATCATGGTACTTATCCATTTGTAACTTCTAGTAATCCAACCGCAGGTGGTGCGTGTACTGGCAGCGGAATTGGACCAACGAAAATTACAAAAGTTATTGGAATTGTTAAGGCATATACAACCAGAGTCGGAAGTGGTCCTTTCCCTACTGAGCTTTTTGATGAAGATGGTGAAGCGCTTCGCCGTATTGGTGGCGAAATCGGTGTGACAACAGGCCGCGCACGTCGATGTGGTTGGTATGACGCGCCCATTGCCCGTTATGCAGTTCGTGTCAATGGTTTAACGGATTTCTTCTTAACCAAGTTAGATGTGTTGTCTGGTTGGGAAAAGATTCCAGTATGTGTTGCTTATGAAATAGATGGAAAGCGAGTGGAGGAGCTTCCTGCCTCACAGAGCGATTTTCACCATGCAAAACCGATTTATGAATATCTTGCGGGCTGGAGCGAAGATATTACAAAAGCGAGAAAGCTCAGTGATCTTCCAAAAGCGGCTCAAGAGTATGTTGCCTTTTTGGAAAAAATTTCAGGTGCTCCGATGAGTGCGATTGGTGTCGGTCCTGGTCGAGATGAAACAATAGTTGTAAAGGATTTCATTTAAAAAATGAAAATCCTCCTAGTCGGAAGCGGTGGTCGCGAACACGCCCTTGGATTAGGTCTATATGCAGATCCTGCATGCTCATCACTTCATGTTGCCCCGGGTAATCCAGGTATTTCTGAATTTGCACAGTGCCACCAACTCGATATTTCCAGTAACGCCGAAATCGTTGCTCTAGCACTAAAAATTGGCGCAGATTTAGTTGTCATTGGCCCAGAGGTACCTTTAGTTAACGGTGTAGCCGATGATTTGCGCCGATTAAAGATTGCGGTGTTTGGGCCATCAAAGGCCGCAGCACAATTAGAGGGCTCGAAGACCTTTGCCAAAGAGGTCATGTCCGATGCAGGAGTTCCTACCGCACACAGCATTACATGTACCACTCAAGAAGAATGCGAAAAAGCACTTGATACTTTTGGTCCACCTTATGTCGTTAAAGATGATGGGTTAGCTGGCGGGAAAGGCGTTGTTGTTACAAGCAATCGCAAAGAAGCGTTCGATCATGCACTTGCCTGTAAACGTGTTGTTATTGAAGAGTATTTAGTTGGACCCGAGGTTTCACTCTTTGGAATTAGTGATGGAACTTCAATACTGGCAATGCAACCTGCGCAAGATTTCAAACGTGCAAGTGATAATGATGTTGGACCAAATACTGGGGGTATGGGTGCATATTCACCACTACCTTGGGCACCATCAGACATAATCGAAGATACGTATAAACAAGTACTTGCACCGATGATTGCTGAAATGAGCGCGCGGGGTACGCCCTTTATTGGTTTGCTGTATGCGGGTTTAGCACTTACCGACCACGGAGTTCGAGTTATCGAGTTCAATGTTCGTTTTGGTGATCCAGAGACGCAGGTTTTAATCCCATTGCTTAAGACTCCACTGGCAACACTTTTATATAAGGCGGCAACGGCAGATCTTGCCGACACAGTTTTAGAATGGCGAGATGATTCGGCCGTGACCGTCGTTTTAGCGGCAGAGGGATATCCACATGCCCCTCAGCGTGGCGGGCAAATTTCAGAGTTTCCGACAATTGAAAACGTCCAAATCTTTCATGCAGGAACAACGCTCAATGGGAAGGGTCTCATCGCATCTGGCGGCCGAGTCCTTTCAGTAACGGGTATTGGGGCCGACCTGACTGAGGCAAGAGATCGTGCATATCGGGCAATTAGTCAGATTTCGCTTCCAGGCTCCTTTTATCGAAGCGACATCGCCCTTAACGCGGCAGTAGCAGAGAAGGGCAATTAAATGACCGATAATTCATCAGTGAGCCTCATAGCCGATAGATATGCATCTGCAGCGATGCGTAAAATTTTCGCGCCACAGGAAAAAATAATTCTCGAACGCCGATTATGGCTCACAGTCATGCGCAATCAATCTGCCCTCGGTCATCAAATTCCTGAGTCGGTTATCGACGACTATAAAAAAGTGATTTTTACAGTTGATCTTGCATCCATTGATGCTCGAGAAAAACAAACACGACATGATGTTAAAGCTCGAATTGAAGAGTTTAACGCATTAGCAGGTCACGAATCAATTCATGCTGGAATGACAAGCCGCGACTTAACCGAAAATATTGAAGCACTTCAGATTCGAAATGGGCTTTGTCTTGTCAACGACAAAGTAATTACTTTGCTTGCCCGCTTAGCCGAACGCGCAATCCAGTATCGCGATCAACCGATTGCTGGACGTTCGCACAATGTTCCCGCACAGATAACAACTCTAGGAAAGCGTTTTGCAACAGCAGCAGAGGAACTACTTTTTGCATATGAACGTCTAACTGCTTTACAAGAACGTTATCCAATGCGCGGAGTTAAAGGTCCAGTTGGTACTGCGCAAGACTCAATCGACTTACTTGGATCAACTGATGCGCATGCCACTTTAGAAGTAGCCGTTGCCAAAGCGTTGGGATTTAATCGAGTTCTCGATTCAACTGGACAGATTTATCCTCGCTCCTTTGATTACGACGTTGTAACAACACTCGTCCAAATCGCTGCAGCGCCATCGTCACTGGCAAAGTCAATCCGCTTAATGGCCGGCTCTGAACTCGTTACTGAAGGCTTTAAAGATGGACAAGTCGGCAGTAGTGCAATGCCACACAAAATGAATACACGCTCATGTGAACGCATAAATGGCTTATCCGTTGTATTGCGCGGATTTGCCTCGATGGTTAGCGAACTTGCGGGTGATCAATGGAATGAAGGCGATGTTTCGTGCAGTGTTGTCAGACGGATCGCAATCCCCGATGCCTTTTTTGCCATTGATGGCCTTCTAGAGACCGTGTTGACGGTCCTAGATGAGTTCGGGGCATTTCCAGCAGTTATTGCCGCTGAACTAGATCGCTACCTTCCATTTCTTGCCACAACTAAAATTTTGATGGCGACGGTAAAGGTTGGGGTCGGTCGTGAAGTCGCTCACGAAGTAATTAAGGAGCACGCAATAAAAGCTGCGCTTGGAATGCGCGCGGGCAAAGCCAATACCCTGCTTGATGATTTGGCCAACGATGCCCGACTTCCACTAGATCGTGCGGCATTAGATTTATTAATAAGCTCTCCAATTGATTTTACTGGCGATGCTCGCCAACAAGTTGATCGAGTTGTTGGTCGCATCGGTGTGATTACATCCGCTCACCCTGCAGCAATGCAGTACAAGCCCGGCATTATTCGGTGAGCGGTTTCGGCTTAGCTGGTCCACCGCAAGCACTTTTGATTCCAGGGTGGACACACTTTCGAACCGGAAAAGTGCGGGACTTATATACCAACGAGAAACAAGAAATCCTTTTAGTTGCTTCAGATCGGATCTCTGCATACGACTGGGTTTTGCCGACAGTGATTCCGGGAAAAGGCGCGATACTCACGCAGCTCTCACTTTTCTGGTTTGAATTACTTGAAGATGTAGTCCCGAACCACATTATCTCCACGGATGTTCCAACAATTGTGGAGGACCGTGCGATTATCGTACAACCACTAAACATGTTTGAAATTGAATGTGTAGCAAGAGGATATTTAACAGGTAGTGGATGGAATGAGTATCAAAGTAACCTCGCAGTATGTGGAAATTCACTACCAGAAGGCTTACTCGATGGTTCAAAACTTTCAGTTCCAATTTTTACTCCAGCTACGAAAGCAGAAATCGGTGACCACGATATCAACATAGATTTTGAAACTGTAGTGATGAGAATCGGCAACGATGATGCCAAAACGTTAAGGGAAATAACAATTAAGCTTTATGACACCGCCGCTGATTTTGCATATAGCCGTGGAATTATTCTTGCCGATACAAAGTTTGAATTTGGGCGTAGTACATCAGGAGAGATAGTTTTAGCCGATGAAGCCCTAACCCCTGATTCATCAAGGTTTTGGGAGCTTTCAACGTGGACACCTGGTCACACACAGGCATCTTTTGATAAGCAGTATGTACGTGACTTTCTCGTGGCAAGTGGGTGGGATAGAGAAAGTGCACCCCCCCAACTGCCGGCGGAGATTGTGGAAATGACTGCACGTCGATATGAAGAGGCATTTTTAAGATTAACCGGTAGTTCATTCTAAAACAAGGAGAGTATGACAATGGCAATAATCGTGGTTGATGTGATGTTAAAGCCCGAGATTCTCGATCCACAAGGTAACGCCGTTGCATCTGCGCTTCCACGTCTTGGATTTACTTTCGCACGGTCAGTGCGTCAAGGAAAGCGCTTTGAAATTGAAGTCGAAGGAGAGCCAACTCCTGATCAGTTTGCTGAAGTAGAAAAAGCCGCCGAAGTTTTATTGTCCAATCCCGTTATTGAAACTTATGCCGTAAGAGTTGAGAAATAATGCGCATTGGTGTTGTGACTTTTCCCGGCACGCTAGATGATCGGGATGCGGCAAGGGCGGTCAATCGTGGTGGAGCAGAAGCGATCGCCTTGTGGCATGCCGATGCCGATTTAAAGAACGTTGACGCGGTAATTTTGCCGGGCGGTTTTTCATATGGTGATTACTTGCGGTGCGGGGCAATATCGCGCTTCGCACCGGTAATGAAATTAGTCATTGAGGCTGCGCATAAGGGAATGCCAGTCCTTGGAATCTGCAATGGTTTTCAAGTGTTGTGCGAATCGCACCTATTACCTGGTGCATTGACCCGTAACTCTGATCTGCACTTTCTCTGCTGTGATCAACAGATAGAGATTGTCAATAACACTACATCTTGGACGTCATCGTTTGCCGCTGGAGAAAAAATAACAATTCCACTTAAGAACGGCGAAGGATCTTTTCAATGCGATGATCAAACTCTTATCCAACTTGAGGATGAAGGACGAATCGTTGCGCGTTATGTAGGAGATAACCCAAATGGCTCCCGTAATTTAATCGCTGGAATTACAAATTCTCGCGGCAATGTTGTGGGCCTTATGCCTCACCCAGAGCACGCGATTGACCCTTTAACTGGCCCAACTTCACAAGGCCTCGGCTTTTTCACATCGATTTTGAATGCGATGGTGCGGTAGTGTCCCTCGATACCGTCGCAATTGCCCAATTGACGCCCGAAGTTCAACAGCCATTTGCGCAACTTGGCCTACAACCCGATGAGTATGCACGTATAAAAGAGATTTTAGGTCGCCGACCTACCTCTTCAGAGTTGGCGATGTATTCGGTAATGTGGTCTGAACATTGTTCGTATAAATCATCTAAAGTCCATTTGAAACAGTTTGGCGACAAAGCCCCAAAATCCGATGCTTTACTTGTAGGAATTGGTGAAAATGCAGGAGTCGTCGATGTAGGTCAAGGCTATGCAGTCACTTTTAAAATTGAATCACACAATCACCCCTCATTTGTTGAGCCATACCAAGGTGCAGCGACCGGTATAGGCGGAATCGTTCGCGATATTTTAACAATGGGTGCACGCCCTATTGCCGTTATGGATCCACTTCGCTTTGGACCAGCCGATGCATCTGATACAAGGCGAGTACTTCCTGGCATCGTTGCAGGTATAGGTGGTTATGGGAATTGTTTGGGTCTGCCAAATATTGGCGGCGAAATTGTTTTTGATAAAACGTATGCGGGTAACCCGTTAGTAAATGCATTGTGCGTTGGAGTCATGAAACACAGTGATATTAAATTAGCTAAGGCGGCAGGTGCGGGCAATTTAGTAGTGTTGTTTGGTGCTAAGACTGGCGGCGATGGAATTGGCGGAGTGTCGGTGCTAGCTTCTGAAACTTTTGGGACTGGTGGTTCTACAAAACGACCAAGTGTTCAAGTAGGAGATCCTTTTGTTGAGAAGATTTTGATTGAGTGCTCACTTGAAATCTTCGCCGAGGATTTAGTGGTTGGTATCCAAGATCTTGGTGGTGCTGGATTATCGTGTGCAACCAGCGAATTAGCTTCAGGTGGTTCTGGAGGCATGAAAGTCGCATTAGATAAGGTCCCTTTGCGGGATCCGTCATTATCACCCGAAGAGATTTTAATGTCTGAATCACAAGAGCGCATGTGCGCAATTGTTGAACCCCACAAACTTGCACGATTCTTGGAGATTTGCGAGAAATGGGATGTGACAGTAACTGCAATTGGCGAAGTCACTGATGGCGAGCGTTTAGAGATTACATGGAACGGTGAAATCATTGTTGATGTTCCACCGCGTACTGTTGCGCACGAAGGACCGGTTTATAACCGTCCGCTGGCACAACCTACTTACATTAATGAGGTAAATTCTCAGAAAGTCAGAGTTCCAATCCCAAGTAGCGCTAACGAAATTAAATCAGTTGTTTTAAAACTTGCCAGCTCGCCAAATTTGGCTGACAAGTCGTGGGTTACATCTCAGTACGATAAATACGTTCAAGGTAACACTATTCAATCTCAACCAGATGATTCAGGGATGGTCCGAATCGATGAGAAAACGCATTTGGGAATCGCGATTTCAACTGATGCAAATGCAAATTGGTCCTACCTCAATCCATATGAAGGAGCGAAGTTAGCCTTGGCCGAAGCGGCGCGAAACATCGCAACGGCAGGCGCGCGGCCGTTAGCCGTAACTAACTGTTTGAACTTTGGCTCGCCCGAGGATTCAGGGGTTATGTGGCAGTTTGCTGAATCTGTGCGTGGTTTAGCCGATGGTTGCTTGGAGATGGGCCTGCCGATTACTGGTGGCAATGTCTCTTTTTACAATCAAACGGGCGATACCGCTATCTTGCCCACGCCAGTTATTGGCGTACTTGGTGTGATTCAAGATGTTCGTACTCGCACGCCAATGAGTTTTGACGTTGCAGGCTTAAATCTTTATCTCCTGGGTGATACGTATGAAGATTTAGCTGGGAGCGAATGGGCTTTTATGCACGACGAACGTGTAGGTCAATCACCCATCGCTGATTTAGCCCGTGAAATGCGGCTTATAGAGCTACTTTTGGAAGGTCATAATGAAGAGTTGTTTGTCGCCGCTCACGATTTAAGTCAAGGCGGTTTGTCGGCTGGCTTGACAGAAATGGTGCTTCGTTATTCAACTGGCGCAACCATCGTATTAAGTAATGTTGGAATAGATTTGATAAGTGAATCACCGGGAAGAGTAATTATTGCAATCAAAGTAGAAAAGAGTGATGCGCTCAATGCTCTTGCCGCTAAACACTCGATCACACTCACAAAACTTGGTACAACGGGCGGAGATTCTCTAGTAATTAACGATTGTGTCATTTCACTACAAGAGCTAAGTACTGCGCACACGTCAACTTTTCCTAAGTTGTTCGGTTAATGACTATGAGAAATGCAAAAATCTTACAAGATGTTAAGGACACGTTAGGCCTGCTAACCACCAAAGCCCCAGGGCGTGCTATTGAAGTTCGCGTTCCACCATATGCTGCGGTGCAATGTGGTGATGGGCCAACGCACACTCGCGGTACACCCGCAAATGTCATAGAGATGGATGCAACAACATGGCTGGCGCTTGCTAACGGTGAAACCATGTGGGCAGATGCGCTCAGCAGCGGCGCGATAAAAGCTTCCGGCGTTCGAGCAGATTTAACTGCGTACTTACCACTTAGGATGAAGAAATGAACCGACGCCCAGATGGACTGTTAAACCACAATATTTTGGATGCCGACAAAGGCCCTCAAGATGCTTGTGGAGTTTTTGGTGTGTGGGCACCTGGTGAAGAAGTAGCAAAACTTGCATTTTATGGTCTATATGCTTTGCAACACCGTGGCCAAGAGTCTGCCGGAATTGCAACAAGTGATGGTCAAAGAATCCTGGTCTATAAAGACATGGGGCTGGTATCACAAGTCTTTACAGAAAGTGATCTTGCTACATTACCGGGTGATCTGGCAATCGGACATTGCCGTTATAGCACCACGGGCTCAAGTACGTGGGTTAATGCCCAGCCAACTCTGCGCCCAACTAAGTATGGAACGCTAGCTTTGGCGCACAATGGCAACTTAACGAATACGGGAGAACTTGCAGAATTAGTGCAAAAATTAGAGCCTAGTGTCGGTCGTGAACGTGGGGCAACGACCGATACTGAAATCATGACTGCACTTATCTCATTGCAAAATGAAAAGAATGTTGAAGCCAGCGCTATATCGGTTCTGCCACAGTTAGAGGGCGCATTTTCCTTAGTCTTCATGGATGAACACACGCTATATGCCGCACGAGATCGACACGGAGTGCGCCCACTGGTGCTTGGTAAGTTAGAGACGGGTTGGGTAGTTGCATCAGAGAGTGCTGCCCTAGATATCGTTGGCGCCGCTTTTGTCCGTGAAATCGAACCCGGCGAGTTCATCGCAATCGATGAAAATGGAGTTCGTTCAAAGCGTTGGGCAACTGCTGAACCTAAAGGATGTCTATTTGAATATGTTTATTTAGCACGACCAGATACTTTAATCGCCGGACAGGGAATTCATGCGACGCGCGTGGCAATCGGAGTTCGCTTAGCTCAAGAGGCACCGGTTGAAGCAGATTTAGTTATTCCGGTTCCAGAGTCAGGTACACCAGCCGCCATTGGTTTTGCAAAAGGCTCCGGAATTCCATTTGGAATTGGACTCGTAAAAAACTCCTATGTGGGCCGTACGTTTATCCAGCCATCACAGACAATTCGACAGTTAGGTATTCGACTCAAATTAAATCCGCTTCGCGAAATTATTGAGGGCAAGCGAATTGTCGTTGTTGATGATTCAATCGTGCGAGGAAATACTCAACGAGCAATCGTGCGCATGCTTCGCGAAGCTGGTGCGCGTGAAATCCACGTTCGCATTTCTTCTCCACCTGTTAAGTGGCCATGTTTTTATGGAATTGACTTTGCAACGCGTGCTGAGTTAATAGCCAGCGGACTCGAAGTAGAAGAGATTAGACGTTCAATTGGCGCCGATTCACTTGGCTATGTTTCGCTAGCCGGTCTCATTGAATCGACCCAAATAGCCGAAAATTCGCTGTGTTCAGCCTGTTTTACGGGGAATTATCCAATTCGAATTCCTGCCGATATGTCTGAAGGCAAGATGCGTCTTGAAATTACCGAAGTCCACGGCCACTAAATGAGTACATATAAAAACGCTGGCGTCGATATCGATGCGGGAGATCGCGCGGTAGAGCTCATGAAAGCATCGATTTCTAAAGCAACGCGTTCAGAAGTAGTAGGTGGTATCGGTGGTTTCGCAGGGCTTTTCGATGCAAGTGCACTAAAAAATATGAAGAAACCCTTGCTTGCCACATCAACTGATGGTGTTGGCACCAAGACTGAGATTGCTCGAGCAATGGATAAGTACGACACTATCGGTGAAGATTTAGTTGCGATGGTTGTTGATGATTTAGTTGTGTGTGGGGCAGAACCACTTTTTATGACCGACTATATTGCGGTAGGAAAAGTTATCCCCGAGCGTATAGCGCAAATCGTTGCTGGCATTGCACGAGGATGTGAAAAAGCACATACCGCATTAATTGGTGGCGAAACCGCTGAGCATCCAGGATTACTAGAAGCCGATGAGTTTGATATTGCTGGGGCTGCTACGGGAGTTGTTGATGCCGATAGTCAACTTGGTGCACACTTAGTAAAAGTTGGCGATGTTTTAATTGCAATGCCATCGAGCGGTTTTCACGCCAATGGTTTTTCATTGATACGCCATATTATTAAAACCCAACAACTCTCACTCGATGCGCACGTAAGTGAATATGGGAAAACATCAGGTGAAGTATTTCTGACTCCTACAGAGATTTATGCTCTCGATTGTTTAGCCCTTATTAAATCGATGTCTGGAGCACTTCGAGGTTTCTCGCATATAACAGGTGGCGGAATCGCCGAAAATACCGCACGCGTTATTCCAGCGCACCTGAAAGCAGTCTTCGATCGCTCAACTTGGTCTCTTCCCATTGAGATGGAGTTCATGGCAAAAATTGGCGGGGTACCTCAGGCCGATATGGAGCGAACGTGGAACTGTGGCATCGGCATGGTGGCCATAGTCGCCTCGGAATCTGCCGACTTAGCCCTAGCCTCGTTGGCTGCTCGAGGAATGAAAGCCTGGGTCGCAGGCGTCGTGGAGCCTTCTGGCTTTGATGAAAATCAGCGTTCATACTTGGTCTCTGACTTTAGGAGTTAGGTCGTATGGCTAGTAAATCGAAGTTGCATCGTCAGCAGGCGATTAAGAAGAGTAATAAAGGTAACTTTTACTTGGTTGCGATCCCACTTCTTGCTTTTACAATCAAGTTGATCACAATGACAAACATCACTGGCGGAGGATGGCTGGGATCTGATGGCGAAAGTTGGCTTGCTGGCGCTGATGGTCTTCTTAAGCAGGGTTACTACTCTGATGCAAGTGTACTTTCGTACATGCCTGCGGGATATCCAATTTTAATCGGGTTGATTGCTAAAATTTCAGTAGTTCATGGTATCTGGCTACTCTCATTCGTGCAGAGCGCGTTTTATGCCTATGCGAGTTACTTCTTTGTGAAACAACTTCGCGACACAAAACTTCGCCCCTATATTTTCCTCATTGGAATGGCGATTGCTTTTAACCCCACGCTTTCATTGAGCACTCTTGTGGTTGGATATGAAAGTTTGCTTTCTACGAGTATGTTGATGATTGCTGCATTAATTATCAAATCAAAACAGATTTTAGTTGATCGTAAATTTATTAAATTAATTATTGGAGTAGGTGCGTTCTCAGCCTTAGCTTCATTTATTCAACCACGGTGGATTCTAACTTCTATAGTAATTGCAATTGTCTGGGCGCTTATGTTCAAGAATCACAAAATTCAAGCTGTAATTCTTGTTGGAGTAATCGGAATTATGACTATTGCGCCAGCTCTAATAGTTCAGCGGAATATTCAATCAGTGGATAAGGCAGTACTCGCAACTATTCTTGGCGGCAATATGGCAGTTGGTGCAGGTGATGAAACCTCTGGTGGATATCCGCACACTGGCCCAGTTGTTCCTTGTGAACCTCGTTCTCCAACGGCGACAGTCTCTGATAGTCAGATGTTCAACTGTGTAGTGAAGTGGTATGTGGGACATCCAGCAAAGGGATTTCGCTTATTTATAAATAAGGGTTTTTTCTTCTGGTCACCTTGGTCGGGGCCGCTTGGTGAGGGAACTATGGCACGCAATCCGTGGCTGAAAATCAACCCTTTAAACAGTATTGCCAAGACCAGCCAACAGGGAAGCGATCTTATTAATAAATTTGTCGGTAAGACCGTCTCATTTTTTTGGGTAATGGGCTGTATCTCTTTTATGTTTATCGGCTTTTTTTGGCTCCGCTCTATGCGAGGTATCTACTTAAATATTGCCTATTTGAGCCTTATTCCCGTGGTGATTTCTTGGCTGGTAGCTATGGGCACGGTAGGAGATCACCGATACCGAATTCCCACCATGCCCCTGAGCCTATTTTTGCAAGTGATGGGCTATTTCGCCCTGCGCCATAAGGCTAAAACTCGCTCATTTG
>JANYCW010000037.1 GCA_025360085.1 Actinomycetes bacterium | reverse complement strand
AGCGATAGGTCGCAGGTTCAACTCCCGCCGAGGACACTTAATTCTTCACATGAATTGCAGAGTTAGTGTTTTAAAGTAAAGCGTTGCATCCACTTGGGTGCCCACCAGTTGCGCTCGCCAAATAGGCGCATGAGAGCTGGGACCAATAAAGCGCGAACCAATGTTGCATCAAGTAAGACTGCAAGGGCGACACCAAAACCAAGCATTTTAATCGATGTAACTCCACTAGTTATGAACGTGGCAAAAACGACGGCAAGAAGAAGCGCCGCTGCCGTGATGATTCGAGCCGAACGTTGCAGACCAACGGCAACGGATTCAACGTTAGATTTTCCAGTGAGGTGCTCTTCGCGGATGCGCGAAAGTAGGAATAGTTCGTAGTCCATGGAGAGGCCAAAAACCACTACCGCTACCAAGATTACCGATCCCGTATCGAGGGTTCCAGTGACCGTAAAATCACCGACGAGCCACTTTAAATGGCCGTCGATAAATATCCAACTGATAGCACCTAAAGTAGCCAAAAGAGATAGAACATTCAGAACTACGGCCTTAATGGGCAAAATAATCGAACCAGTAAAAATGAAAATCAAAATTAGTACAGTGATTGCGATCCAACCAAGTGCAAAGGGAAGTTTGCTTGCAATTCCATCTTGCGAATCCGTGAAGTCGGCTGCCGCACCACCAATAAGAGTTCCTGCGGGTCGATCGATTGCTCGAATTGTATGGATGATGAGCTCAGAAGCCGTGGTGCGAGATGCCTTTGAGGAAATGACTTGAACGCGAATATCGTTTCCAAATTTTTCAAATGGGCCGATTCGTACGATTCCTTTGATTGTTGCAACTTGATTGAGAAACTTTGTAATCTCGGCCTCTCGACCTACTCCTTTTGGAACAACGACTTCAATCGGACTACCTAAAAGTCCATCAAAACGGCTTTCTATTATCTGCGATGATATGGCGGCGCGATCTGTGGCAGGCAAGACACGTGCATCAATTTGTGCGAAAGCAATGTTTGCAACTGGTAGGGCCATGATTCCTAAGATTGCCAAACAAGCGATGACTACTGGCAATGGACGACGCATAACTGCACGCGCAGTGTGAGCCCAGCGTCCATCTTCCTTTGGTGTAATTGCACCTCGGCGTACGACACCTTTATCTACTTTGTGACCCAAGATTGCTAGTAGCGCAGGCAGCGCGAAGATTGCGCCCACAACTGCCAATGAGATAACAGAAATACCGGCATAGCCAAATGACTTCAAAAAGTTCAGCGGAAATAGCAGTAGCGAGGCCATGGTGACAAAGACGGTGAGGCCAGAATAAAAAACGGTTTTACCGGCAGTTGCAACAGTCGTGATAACCGATTCTTCAACGGTTTTTCCATGGTGGAGTTCTTCACGAAACCTATTAACAATGAGTAATGCGTAATCAATACCTAAGCCAAGACCTAAACCTGTGATGAGGTTTAACGCAAATACGCTTATGCTTGTGAAATGGGTGAACAGATAGATTAAAAAGAATGAACCTAAAATTGCCGTAACACCGACAAATAGTGGCATAGCCGACGCAACTAATGCGCCAAAGACGAAGATGAGTAATAAAAATGTAAATGGTATGGCAATGGACTCGGCGAGTAAAAGATCTTTTTCAATTCGACTATTAATAGCGTGCGTTATTACCGCGCCGCCCCCTGCATACACTTGAAGTCCTTTGTAGTCGCCATCAAATCGCGCTTGAATTGTCGCACCTAGAGATTGAAATCCATTCCAGTCATCGGAATTTAAATTAGCATAAACAAGAATGAATCCGGCCTTGCCATCTTTTGAGCGCATTGAATCTGCGCCTCCCGTTGACCAAAATGAGAAAGTTTTGGAAACACCTTTAACGCTTTGGATTTCTTTTTCTAGCGCTAGACCTTTAACGCTTACATCTGGATTGTCTATTCCAATCGATGAGTCAACGACGAGGGTGATTATTGGCTCTTGGACCTTGAAGCGATTTATGATGTAATTGGTGGCCGTTGCAGACTCACTATCTTTATCCGAATAGCCACCGCTTTCGAGTTTTCCAAAGGCTAACGAGCCGATTCCTCCGGCAATGAGGGTTCCAAGCATAAAAACTGTAAGGACACCCTTTCGGTGCCGAACAATAAAACGACCTAAATTTTCAAACACCCCCCGCTCCTTTTCTTACCTCTACACTAATAGCCATGAGCGATTTATTACCCATCGTAACTTCGGATGAGGTCGATCCAGAAGCTGCAACGGAGGCGGCCAAACGTGATGCCGAAATCAAATCCGATAAGCCGCCACACCACGATGGTTAGTCGACCTTGACCGGTGCCGGTGCAGCCGTTGCTGCGGGAGTAACTGGCGCTGCTGGTGTAGTGAGGGATTTTTCGGTCGAGGTTTGCTTCTTAACAGAGTCGGTCTTATAAAAACCAGAGCCTTTAAAGACAACGCCAACGGCCGAATAAATCTTTCGAATCTCACCGCCACACTCGGGACATATAGTCAAAGAATCATCGGAAAATGATTGGACCACTTCAAACTCATGGGAGCAGGCATTACATGCATATTGATAAGTGGGCACAGCTTGATCCAATCGTGTGTGGAGATTATCCCTCGTGGGAGTAGAACCTAAGTCTAAAGAAGTGGGACGATAGGTGCGAATCGAGGTCTAAGTGAGAGGGAAAAAATGACAATCAAGCGTTTAGCGCTATTGCTACTGGCTATTGCTACTTTCAGCATGGTCAGCGCATCGGCCAACTCATTAATTACGACCTCACCTACGAGCGGTTCAACGCTCACCATTGCGCCAAGTTCAGTCACACTCACAACTCAATTAGCTTTAATTCCAGATGCAAGCGAGTTGGTAGTCACCGATCCAGCAGGCAGCCGCGTCGACGATGGAACCATGAGCGTTAACGACGTGAGCGTGTCCATTGGATTAAAGCCTCTCACTGAATCTGGAAATTATAGGGTTTCATATACTTTATATTCCGAAGGCGATCTTCCGTTAGAGGGTTCATTCACCTTCAATTTTTCGGTGCCAAGCGTTGTCACAACGCCCGAACCATCGGCAACACCGACACAGTCTCAAACTCCAGCGAGTAGTAGTAGGGGAACAAACGTTTTAATTATCGGTGTCCTAATTCTTGCCTTCTTTGTCTTGGTTGGACTTTCATTGTATGCACGAAAAATCTTTAGGGATCGATGAGTGCTTTTGGAGTTTTCTTCAAATATATATCTCTGATAGCAAGTTTCACAACAATCGGAGTTTTACTTTGTATGGCTTTTTTACTTTTGGATGATGATGGACGGTTGTCGGCAAAGGCTCAAAAACTCAAGCGCCTTTTGCGCGGATCTGCGTTTCTATGGTTCATTGGAAGTACTGGGACAATATTATTTACGCTTGCGACAATCTTAGATCAGCCTCTATCAGTTGTGCTCGACCCAATAATTCTGCGATCATTTATTACTCAAGTCACGCTCGGGCAATATTTATTTTTTCAAACTTTAGTATCGCTCATCGTATTCGCATTTGCACAGTATGTTAATAAAACGCTTACGACCGCACTTTTACTATTGTTTTCCATTATTGGATTGATAGCGCCTATATTTGAAAGTCACTCCGAATCGGGCGGATCCCATGGCCTTGTAATTGGCTCTCTTGTCATTCATGTCGCCGCACTCTCACTCTGGGTTGGCGGCATTATTGCGATTGCACTATTGGATCCCGAGGATCGCCCTCTAGCCGTTCCACGATTTAGTGAACTTGCTCTGTGGTCGGTTATCGCTGTCGTAGTCAGCGGAAGCGTTAATGCTTGGGTTCGGTTGGATTTTCAAGGGGCTTGGAATACCGCTTATGCCTATGTAGTTATTGCAAAAATCGCTCTAACTTTGGTCCTCATTGCCATCGGTTATAAACACCGTGAAATTTTAGCTCGCCGCGAGTCCCTAGATTGGCGCGGTTTCGGACGGTTGATATTGGCTGAGGTGTTAATAATGATTACAACCGTTGCGATGGGAGCTTGGCTATCGTCAACTGAGGCTCCAGTAAATCCAACGCTTAAAAACTTTGATGCAGCGTTAGCAATTGTTGGAATCTCGACTCCTCCTGCACCGACGTGGAGCCGTATTTTCTTTAGTTACGAGCCCGATGCTTTGATGATAGGTATTTTGATTACTGCCATGGCTTTGTATATTAAAGGTGTCCTTGTTTTAACAAAGCGTGGTGATAAATGGCCGATAGGACGCACCATCTCCTTTGGTTTGGGAATCGCAGCAATTGACTTTGCAACGAGCGGAGGTCTGGGTCTTTATGCTCACTTTGCATTTTCATATCACATGGTTGCGCACATGGTTCTGGGAATGATTGCACCGATTGGAATCGTTTTGGGGGCTCCAATTACTTTGGCATTACGAACGCTGCCACAAGGTCGAATTAAAGGAGAGAGTGGTGTACGAGGGACACTACTAGCCGCACTTCATTCAAAAATAGCCTTCTTTTTCACTAATCCAATCGTTGCATTAGCCCTCTTTGATGGTTCACTTTTTGCTTTGTACTTCACGGGTTTATTTGGGTCACTCATGCAAACTCACACCGGACATTTGATTATGAATATTCACTTTATTCTTGCTGGCATTCTTTTTTTCCATGTCATTATTGGTGTCGATCCAAATCCTCGTAGAGTTGCCCACCTTGTTCGAATAGTTATTGTCTTTACCGCGATGTCTATTCACGCTTTTTTCTCGGTGGCACTTATGTCTTCGACAACTCTGCTAGATCATGGCTATTTCGCATCACTAAAGATCCCTTGGGTTACTGATTTGTTAGCTGATCAACAACTTGGCGGCTCTATTGGTTGGGCGATGGGTGAGATACCAATTCTCTTAGCGCTCGTTGCAACTTTTATTAGTTGGGTCAAAGATGATTCGCGTGAGGCAAAGCGGATAGACCGCAATACAGCAAGGGCGGCTGCTATGGGGGAACCTGATGACTTGGCCGATTACAATCAATACTTGCAAGAACTTGCTCAACGCGATAGAAATGAAGCCTAATGGAAAACTTATTTGAGCTTCCCAGCGAGTATAAAGATCTTCGTAAGAGCGTTCGCGCTCTTGCCGAGAAAGAGATCGCTCCATTTGCGCAAGCCGTTGATGAAAATCATCGCTTCCCTCAAGAGGCAGCTACTGCCCTGCAGAAAGCGGGTTTAAGTGCGGCCCATGTGCCCACTGAGTATGGCGGCGATGGCGCTGATGCACTTGCGATCGTTCTAATCATTGAAGAAGTTGCACGTGCATGTGCAGCTTCATCGCTGATTCCAGCAGTCAATAAACTTGGCTCGCTGCCATTAATTTTGGGCGGAAGCGAAGTACAGAAACAACGTTGGCTACCACAGTTAGTGGCGGGAAAAGGCTTTTCATATTGCTTATCAGAATCCGATGCCGGTTCTGATGCATCGGCACTACGTACCAAAGTTGAACGCGGCAAAGATGGTTGGATTCTCAATGGAAGCAAGAAATGGATTTCTAATGCTGGGGTTTCAGAGTTTTATACAGTCATAGCACAAGGCGATTCATCGCTTGGCTCCAAAGGAATATCGGCCTTTATCGTTGAAAAATCTGATCCGGGTGTTTCTTTTGGTGCACCAGAAAAGAAAATGGGTTTTAGAGGTTCACCAACATGTGAAGTGTACTTTGATAACGTCGAGCTACATGATGATCGCCTTATTGGCGAAGTCGGCGGTGGCTATATATTGGCAATGGACACTTTAGACCACACGCGGATTACTATTGCTGCTCAAGCACTTGGCTTAGCACAAGGTGCCCTTGAAGTTGCAACGAAGTATTCACATGAGCGCAAACAGTTTGGTAAAGAGATTTTCGATTTTCAGGGAATTCAGTTTATGTTAGCTGATATGGCGATGAATATTGAAGCTGCACGCCAACTTACTTATGCAGCTGCAGTTAAAAGTGAAAACGGAGAAACAGATCTGCGATTCTTTTCAGCCGCAAGCAAGTGTTTTACAAGTGATATGGCAATTAAGACTACTCAGGATGCAATTCAAATCTTGGGTGGATATGGTTATGTTTCAGATTATCCGGTGGAACGAATGATGCGAGATGCGAAGTTAACGCAGATTTACGAAGGAACAAATCAAATTCAGCGTATTGTCATTGCGCGAAATCTTCCACATTACTAAACTCTAAAACGAACAACAGTTGATGGCGTGGCCGCAGCATTTAATGGAATGTCATGTGCCTCTCTAGGTAGAGTCTGGCTCGTCAACTCACCAGCATGTACCAATCCAATTTTCCAACCTGACATATTGGCAAGAGCGCGATCGTAATATCCCCCGCCTTGGCCTAAACGGTATCCCTCCTGATCAATATGTAACGCGGGGACGATGATGACCTCAATGGCATTTAAATCCGTGGTTGGTCGACCAGTTGGTTCTGTGAGTTTTTTTGTAACCTTCAACGTAGTTGTATCACCATCCCATTCAACCCACTCAAGAAAATCTCCGTTTACTCTGGGCAAAAATAATCGTTTTCCAGCGCTAAGAAAAGTTTGATTAATTTCAGTAGTACTTGGCTCCACATCGTATGAAAAATATGAAGCGATCGTTGTTGCCTCAATAATCTCTGGGATTTTAAGTATTACATTAAAATTTGAGGAGCTAAATTTCTGGATTCGCTCACGGCGTAATCGCTCGCGTAGCTCTTTTTTAACTGTGTTCTGATTCATTGACACTCCTAGTAATGCAAAGGCTCAAATCCCAAAGAAAGGTAGATCCAACAAGTATGGTGTGATTATGGCAGAGCACGCGCGAGTAGATGGTTTTCTAACCTCACTTATCGCAATATGCAAGCCTTTAGAGTCATTTGACATGCCGCTTTTAGATGCTCACGGCGCAACGCTTTCAGAAGATATATATGCAGGAGATAGGCTCGTGATGCGCGCCGGAAGCCGCATTCGCTCGACCCAGATAGGTCTTGCAGCATCGATTGGGCGAGATCGCTTGCCCACGCGTCCACATCCACGGGTAGTAGTTTTATCCGCCGGGCCTGATCTTGTTGAGCCGGGCAAGTCATTGACGGGTGACGAAGAGTTCGAAACAAATTCATGGTTGCTTACGACCGCCGTACGCGAAGTCGGAGCAGTTGCATATCGCGTTCACTCTATTCCGAATAATGAAGATGAGCTTCAAAGTGTTATTGAAGATCAATTAGTTCGCGCAGATCTCATCATTATTAGTGGTGAGCGCCAGGATGACTCATTTGATTTGATCACTCGAACCCTCATGCGAATGGGTGAGATAACAACCGTTGATTTAGCAATCGAAAAGAGCGGGCGCCATAACTTCGGCGTGATTGGTCCAGACAGGATTCCTGTTGTCACACTTCCTGGTGACCCAATTGCTGCCTATATCTC
Organism: Actinomycetes bacterium; assembly: GCA_025360085.1. Classification (GTDB taxonomy): domain Bacteria; phylum Actinomycetota; class Actinomycetes; order Nanopelagicales; family Nanopelagicaceae; genus Planktophila. The sequence continues at coordinate 14,553 of JANYCW010000037.1, read as the reverse complement.
TTTTGAACTCTTCGTCCGCCCAATGATACGTACGATGTTGGGTGCAGCTACGATTCACCGCCCATCGGTTAAGGCAAAACTTGAGCGAGCCATTGGGTCATCTCAAGGAATGCGCTCCTATATTCGGGCAGCACTTTCTGAAGATGGAGATTCAGTTATGCCACTACCCTCCCAAACCGAGTTTTCAACACTTTCAGATGCAAACGCATTCATTGCCGTGGGAGAAGTTGAGACCGAGCTTAAAGCGGGCGATGTAGTCACTGTGGTGATTCTCGAGCGAAGGTATATTTAGGCAGAGCATGATGCCCCGCTGGCCGGTAAAAATTACTAGCGAAGAGATTTACCTACAACCATTGAGATTTCGCGACCGCGGGCGATTGTACGCCGTTAAAGCAGAAAATCGCCAATGGCTAGAGCCATGGGAGGCAACGGTGCCTCGCGTTGAGCCCAATGGTGAAGATTTAAATCAGCATGAACTTCCTTCATACGTGCAGATGGTTCGAAACATAAACAGTGAAGCTCGAAATGGGCGCTCTTTCTCCTTCGCGATCTGGCATGAGCGCAATTTAATCGGCCAGATTTCTCTAGGAGGTGTTATTTATGGGGCGATGCGCGGTGGCCATATCGGCTATTGGGTCGATCGAAACTATATAAATAGGGGCTATGTGACGCGGGCGGTCGAACTCGTCACAGACTTTGCATTTACGTCGTTGATGCTTCATCGGCTTGAAATTAATCTGCGCCCTGAAAACGGGGCTTCACGAAGAGTGGCAGAAAAAGCAGGATTTACATTTGAAGGAGAACGGCCACGGTACTTACATATCGATGGCCAATGGCGAGACCATATCTGCTTCGTAAAAGAAAATTCCTTGATTAAGTAGTGCCTAAATCCCTGAAAAGTATTCACTAATCCTTTATCTTTAAGCATCATGGCGTCTGGACTCATTTATATCGCGATCATTGGAATGTGGATCGCATATTTTGCACCCCGTTGGATCCATGACCGAAACGAATTTTCCGGAAAATCTGTAGAACGCTTCAAAGTTGCTCTCATGGTTGTGGCAAGTTCTTCGCCAAATGGAAATCTTGGATCTGGGGTTCATCATATTGATTTGGATCGCGAAGCTAAGATTGCTCAACTTCTAATGCGTCGAAGAATTATCTTTTTCATATTAATTTTCTCATTGACGACAACGATTGCAGGTGGATTTATGAACACGATGCCATTTTTATATGCCCTTGTTCCTGCAACTGGAATTTTGATATACATTGCAAATGTACGGCGTCAGAGTGTTGCCGATAGTATTCAACATCGACGAATTCAACAATTACATCGGCGAACCGCAGGAGTCTCTGCAACTAACTTAGCCGAAGTTGTCACGCCAAAATCAACTCAAGAGCACTGGGTGCCGCTATCCGAGCGCGAACTTAAAGGTGTCGTTATTCTTCCTAAAGGTTCGGCTTCTGCGCGAAATGAGTGGCAACCTACACAGATTCCTACCCCAACATATGTGAGTGCGCCGAAAGCAATAGTTTCAAGACGTGTTATTGACTTGACGACACCAGGGGCATGGAGTGATGATCAAGAGCGCCTCGAACGCGAAGCTTTAGCTGCTGCATCCCCCTCACGTGATGAGATCTTTGATCAGCAATTGGCGGATGAGGCAGTCGAACGTTTAAAACAATTACGGGCATCTAACGAATAACTAGATCCAGGATTCAAGCCACATTCTTGCCAACCAATCGTTATAGTTAATTATTCCACCGGTAAAAAGTGGAATGAAATAGATGAAATTAAGAACTATAAGAGCCAAAAGCGATGTGATAATACCTATCGAGACACCAGGGGCGAGTGAACTATCAAGTAATAGTTTCGCGCAATAAATAATTGCCAGCAACATGAAGGGTTCAAAAATAATTGCGTAGAAAGTAAATACTGTCCGTTGTTGGATAAAAAACCAGGGTAAATAGCCGGCGCTTACGCCCAACACGACGATATTGAGCACATTATCAAATCTCTTAGTCACGATTGAACGAAGCCAAAAACCAAAAACTACCGCAAGTGATAGCGTACCAAGCCACCAAAGAATGGGAGTTCCAATAGCTAAAACTTCTTGCGCACAATTTTTTGAGCTACATCCCTGCGGCGATTCATAAAAGAAAGATGTTGGGCGACCCATAATCAACCAACTCCATGGATTTGCTTGATATGAATGTTTTTCGGTTAAGCCTGTATGAAAACCGAGCATCTCTGCGTGGTAGTGCCACCATGAAGCAAATACGTTAGGTGACCATTGGCGGTCCCAACCGCGCGAACTCAAAAACCAACCGGTCCATGTACTTATATAAACTGCGACAGGAACGATGCCATATTGAAGCGATTTAATGAGTGTTGGTTTAATGAGTGCTCGGCCAGAGTAAGAAGTAAAAATTCGGTAAATGGAAACCAGTGCGATTGCTATTAAGAAATAAAGAGCACTCCACTTCGTGCCCATCGCTAAACCGATTGCGATTGCGGCATACCAATGCCGTTGTCGATGCCACAAGTACACCGCAAGTAGAACAAAAAATGCTAAAAATAAATCTAACAGCGCCGTGCGAGAATGTACAAGCTCAAGCCCATCCATTGCCATTAATCCAGCGGCTACGGCTGTGAGGACCGGTGAGAAAAAGAGAATGTGTACGAACCGCGCAAAGAGTAGAATCAATAAAGTTCCGACAACTGCAGTTGCAAACCTCCATCCAAATTCGTTATCGCCAAATAGTTTTATTCCACTTGCTATAAGCCATTTTCCAACGGGGGGGTGAACTATGAATTCGGGTTTGTTGCCGGAAACTTCAACGCCATATTTTAAAAAATCGCGGGCTCCATCAACGTAATAAACCTCATCAAAAACTACGCCTTTAGGGGTAGAGAGATTGATTAATCGAAGTGCCAAAGATGCAACCGCGATGAAGATAGGGGCAAGTGCGGCAATCATGAGTGCAATCGTATGCGTTTATCAAGGCAAAATTACTGAGATGATTGAGCCATGGCCCTAACCTTTGCAGCAACCCCACTGGGCAACCCAGGAGACGCAAGCCCTCGTCTGAAAGCTGCAATTGAAAATGCATCGATAATCGCCGCTGAGGACTCGCGAAGATTTCATCGACTGTGCTCGGATATCGAAACCACCTTCACTGCCCGAGTGCTTTCCTTCTTTGAGGGCAATGAAGAATCGCGTACTCGTGAGCTTTTGGACGAACTTCAAAATGGAACCTCTGTTTTAGTTGTATCCGATGCTGGTATGCCCACAATTAGTGATCCAGGGTTTCGATTAATGCGAGATGCAATAGCCCTTGGAATTGAAGTGGGTGTTATTCCAGGCCCAAGTGCGGTAGTCATGGCAGTCGCGTTATCGGGCCTGCCTACTGATCGTTTTACATTCGAAGGATTTCTACCTCGCGCATCAGGTGCACGCATTTCTACATTTGAAAAACTTCGCCATGAAGAGCGCACGATGGTTTTCTTCGAAGCTCCCCACCGTTTAGGTGATTGTCTTGGGGATGTAATTAAAGTTTTTGGGGCTACACGTGGTGGAGCCATCTGTCGCGAAATGACTAAACACTACGAAGAAACAATTCGAGGCGATTTAGGCAACCTCTCTTCGTGGGCTGATACACATGAAGTGCTGGGCGAAATTACTTTAGTTATTGAAGGCGCATCAAAGGATTCGGCCGCGATGAGCGCAAAAGAAATGGTTGCACGGGTTTTCGAATATGAAGGCGCGGGAATGGATCGAAAAGGGGCGATTGCTTCCGTGGCACAAGAGTTCGGTATTGCAAAGCGCCTTGTTTATGCCGCCGTAGTTGATGCGAATAAGATGAGCACGTGACTAAATCCTTCTACGTAACGACTCCAATTTATTATGTCAACGATGCACCTCATATTGGTCATGCATATACGACCGTTGCTGGTGATGTCTTAACTCGTTGGCATCGTCAAAGAGGTGAAGCTGTTTGGTATTTAACTGGTACTGACGAACATGGTGAGAAGATCATGCGCACGGCCCAAGCAAAGGGAGTTTCCCCGCAGGAATGGGTAGATACACTCGTTGAGAATGAATGGAAGCCAAACTGGCGTGCACTCAATATTGACAATGATGATTTCATTCGCACGACAGAGCTTCGACATACAACGCGGGTTCAACGATTTTTACAGATATTGAAAGATTCTGGACATATTTATGCGGGAAAGTATGAGGGCCCTTACTGCGTTGGGTGTGAGGAGTTTAAAATTCCTGGTGATCTGACTTTGAGCGGAGAAGAGTGGCTGTGCACCATGCATGGCAGCCCCGTTGAAATTATCAAGGAAGATAATTGGTTTTTTCGGCTCTCGGCTTTTGTCGAACCATTACTTGCGCACTACGCCGCGCATCCCGAAGCTTGCCAACCCGAGAGCGCACGAAACGAAGTGATCTCCTTTCTCAAAAGCGGAGTTAAAGATCTATCAATCTCGCGGTCTACTTTTGACTGGGGAATCCGAGTTCCATGGGATCAGGATCAAATTTTCTACGTCTGGTTTGACGCGCTTCTCAATTACGCAACGGCTGTTGGCCTGGGCGATGACTCTGAAAGTAAAGGAGGTAAAAAGTTTGCCGAAGTTTGGCCACCAGATGTTCATTTAGTTGGGAGAGAGATTCTGCGTTTCCATGCAGTGATCTGGCCTGCGATGTTGATGGCTGGAAATCTGGCAACACCTAAAATGGTTTTTGCGCATGGCTGGCTTTTAGTTGGTGGTGAGAAGATGAGCAAGAGCAAGCTCACCGGAATCATTTCAAGTGAGATCACCAATTATTTCGGGGTCGATGCATTTCGCTATTACTTCTTGCGCGCAATTCCTTTTGGTAGCGATGGATCATTTTCTTGGGAAGATATGTCGGCGCGTTATACCTCAGAGCTTGCCAATGATTTTGGCAATTTGGCATCACGTTCTGCAGCAATGATTGAAAAATACTGTGCAGGCACACTGCCTGCCATTAGCCATGATGCTAATTTGCAGGCAGCGCTAGAAAGCACCGTCGCAACTGCAGATGTCGCGATGTGCGCGCTGGATTTTCAAAGTGGAATCCTTGCAATTATGGATTTTTGTAAAAAAGTAAATGGCTACGTTACCGAAAAAGAGCCATGGACATTAGCTAAAGATCCGACGAAGCGTGGCGAGCTCGAAGAAGTTTTGTATAACACCGCCGAATCACTGCGTGCTTTAGCCGTCTTATTAAATCCAGTCATGCCTGCCACCTGCGAAATTTTGTGGCAGAGTTTAGGAGCACAAGCACAGTTGGGTGATTTGAACGAACAGAAAATTAACGATATCGCCACATGGGGTCAATTGCCAGAAGGTGCAACCGTTATTAAAACACCAGTTCTCTTTCCTCGCTTAGAAGTGCATGCATAAGAAATATGGCTGATCGCCACAATCGGGATGTGGATCGTCCTCGTGCACCTCTGCCCGAGCCTCTTCCCGTAGCAACGGTTGATTCGCATGCGCATATGGAAATCATCACAAATACGGCGCCTGATTCACAAGAAGTGGGCGACGTCATTGCCCAAGCGCAATCGGTCAACGTCGACCGCATTGTTCAAGTGGGCTATTCAGCCGAGCAGTCGAAATGGTGTGTCGGGGCGGCAGAAAAGTGGAATACATCGGTTCTGGCTGCTGTAGCACTGCATCCAAACGAGGCGCCAGTTGTTAAAGATTTAGCCGCCGATTGGAAAGTGATTGCCAAACTTGCCGAACATCCACGCGTGCGGGCAATCGGTGAAACTGGACTTGATTATTTCAGAACCCCACCAGAGCTTCGGGCCCGTCAACAAGAGTCCTTCAAATGGCATATTGAGTTGGCTAAGAAAACTAAGAAAGCGCTCATCATTCATGATCGCGATTCCCATGACGATGTTTTATCGGTACTGCTCGAAGTCGGCGCGCCGGAAAAAACTATCTTTCACTGCTTTTCTGGAGATCTTGAGGTGGCCAAGATCTGTATCGAACGTGGTTACGTTCTCTCTTTTGCTGGGACATTAACCTTTAAAAATGCACCCGCACTTCGAGATGCCGTCAAGATTGTTCCTATAGAGCAACTATTAGTTGAGACTGATTCACCTTTCTTGGCGCCCATGCCACATCGCGGGGCAGGAAATACACCTGCACAGATTGCCGTCATTGTCCGAGCGATGGCCATTGAGCGAAATGAAGATCTCGGCGAACTTGCTTTTGCTCTCAGTAATAATGCAGAGCGATTATTTGGCTCATTCGCACTATGACACTTTTAGGCGCGGGACGGATTCGCGAATTAGCACAGGCGTTAGATTTAAAGCCATCAAAATCACTTGGTCAAAACTTTGTCATAGATCCAAATATCTGTACCAAGATTGTTCGAATCGCCCAGGTTAATGCCGATGATATTGCCCTTGAGATTGGTCCAGGTCTGGGCTCATTAACGCTAGCTCTCTTGGAGGCCGCAGCGAGCGTGATTGCAGTTGAGTTTGATGAGCGCCTAGCAACACAATTGCCTATTACGGTCGCACATCACTTCGAGCATCCTGAAAATTTAATTGTAATTAATCAAGATGCCATGGGATTGCACTCACTACCGATTCAACCTAGCGTCCTCGTAGCTAACCTGCCTTACAACGTCTCAGTCCCAATTCTGCTTGAATTACTCGAAAGATTTCCATCGCTTCGAACCGGCGTAGTAATGGTGCAGGCCGAAGTTGCTGATCGTTTAGCAGGGAGGCCCGGAACAAAAGAGTATGGAATCCCATCGTTGAAGGCGGCTTGGTGGGCGAGCGTTAAAGCGGCGGGCTCGATATCGCGATCAGTTTTTTGGCCGGCGCCCAACGTTGATTCAAAATTAGTCTCATTCACACGTCGAGATACTCCGGGCGACGAAAGGCTTCGAATCAAAACCTTTGCACTTATTGATTGCGCTTTTGCCCAGCGCCGAAAAATGCTGCGATCGGCACTGTCCCCTATATTTGGCTCATCATCGGCGGCCGAAGAGATTCTCATTCGCGCAGGAATAGATCCAACCCTTCGAGGAGAGGCGCTAGAGATTTTAGATTTTTGTGCCATCGCAACCGCTGCTCCTCGCGATTTTTTATCTAAAGAGTTATAGAGTCAATTCATGCCAGTACAAAGTGTGACCGTACGTGTTCCCGCAAAGGTTAATTTGCAACTCTCGGTTGGTCCGCGCGAAGTCGATAGTTTTCACAACGTAGTCACGGTCTTTCAAGCGATCTCAATTTTTGACGATGTAACTGTGACTTTCGCCCAACCTAAAAACGGCGTAAGCGTCTCGATAACTGGAGATCAAAGGCATGGCGTTCCTGCCGATGAAAATAATTTGGCGGTCAAGGCAGTTGCACTCATGGCAAAAGAATATGATTTAGAAATAGATGCACACATTGAGATTAAGAAATCAATTCCGGTCGCTGGAGGAATGGCTGGTGGAAGCGCCGATGCCGCTGCCGCGATCGTTGCGATTGATTATCTATATTCACTTGGTATGAGCCGCGAAGAGATGGTCGAAATCGCTGCGCAATTAGGTAGCGATGTTCCGTTTATGTTAAGTGGAGGAACCGCGATTGGTACTGGACATGGTGAACAACTAACTGCAGCACTTTCGCGCGGTACATATCACTGGGTATTGGCCATTTCCACGGCGGGTCTTTCAACTCCAGCTGTATACACCGAATGCGATCGACTTCGCGCGGAGTCTGAAATCTCTGATCCAGCGACCAATGAACTTCTTATGCAGGCACTCTTGGCCGCCGATCCTGTGGCCGTCGGTCGACATGTAGTAAATGATTTGCAGTCGGCGGCGTGTTCACTTCGCCCAGCACTTCGTTTAGTTCTAGATGTTGGACAGGAGTATGGAGCCCTCGGCGCCCTTGTTTCAGGTTCGGGACCAACGGTTGCATTTCTAGTCGCCGACGAAGAGGCCGGCTTAGATTTAACGGTGGCCTTAACTTCCAGCGGTGTCGTCGGAAGCGTACTGCGCGCATTTGGGCCAGTTGCTGGGGCAAAAATTCTGTCGTAATTATTTGAGCCATTGGTCAAAGGCACTGCCCGTTATAAGGGAGAATACGGGTTCCGCCATTGTGTAGTGGCTAGCACATGGGCCTTTGAAGCCCAGGGTCCAGGATCGATACCTGGTGGCGGAGCGATAAGTAAAAGACAAGGCCACCGATAGGATTTCACTGTGAATCTAGAAGCCGGGGCTATAGAAACCGTGATCGTGCTTGCAGCAGGTGACGGAACACGGATGAAATCAAACCAAGCGAAAGTTTTACACACCGTTGCCGGCCGCTCTTTACTCGGCCATGTACTAACCGCAGTCAATTACTTAGATCCAAAAGAGATACGCATTGTCGTTGGGGCAGGACGTGAAAGCGTCGAGGCGCATATTGCAGAGATTGCGCCAGCGGCATTTACCATTTTCCAAGAAAAGCGTGATGGAACTGGACATGCTGCCCAATTAGCGTTGGCGGGCAAGAAAGTTAGTGGCACGGTTTTAGTTTTAGCAGGTGACACACCAATGCTCACAGGTCTTTCTCTCGCCAGATTTCTTGAGGCGCATGTCGTTGGGGGATTTGTCGCATCCGTTTTGACGGCCGAGCACCCTGATCCAACTGGCTATGGACGCATTATTCGAGATGAGAACGGTGAACTTCTTCGAATCGTTGAAGAGGGCGATGCAAGCGATGAAGAGAAATTTATCTTTGAAATTAACTCTGGGGTCTACGCATTTGAGGGCACAGAGTTAGTAAGGGCAATTGCAAAACTCGATAAAGCTAATGCTCAAGGTGAGCTCTATTTAACCGACGTAATCGGAATTTTGAAATCTGAAGGCGCATCCATTGCGGCAATTATGATTGAAGATTTTACTGAAATCCTAGGTGTAAACGACCGGATTCAATTAGCCGAAAGTGCCGCGCTTTTGCGCGATCGGATTAATGAATCGTGGATGCGCGAAGGTGTCACGATGATTGACCCAACGACGACATGGATTGATTCAACGGCGCAGCTTTCCAGCGACGTTATTGTGCATCCAGGAAGTGCAATTCTGGGCGCGACAACAATTGCAACAGGCGCCGTAATTGGTCCTCGAACTACCCTGACAGATTGCCTCGTTCACAAAGGTGCCTCTGTTTTAGAGTCAGTTGCAGTAGATGCCGTGATTGGCGAAGGCGCCATTGTTGGCCCATTCACATATCTTCGCCACGGTACGGTGTTACATAATTTCACTAAGGCTGGAGCATTTGTTGAAATTAAAAACTCAACGGTCGGGGCTGGATCGAAAGTTCCGCATCTTTCATACGTAGGCGATGCCACTATTGGCGAGGGCACCAATATTGGGGCGGCAACAATTTTTGTAAACTACGACGGTGTTGACAAGCATCGCACACATGTTGGCGATCATGTTCGAATTGGTAGCGACACGATGCTTGTCGCTCCGCTCACAATTGGTGATGGTGCATATACCGCGGCAGGTTCGGTAATAACCGAGGACATTCCCGCTGGCGCAATTGGTGTTGGCCGAGCTAGACAGAGAAATGTATTAAGTTGGGTCATGAGAAAACGTGCAGGAACACAATCGGCAAAGGCCGCCGAAGCGAGCGAGAAGAAAGGCTAAACATGGGCGAAATCCGGTTATCCTCAGAAAAGCGATTGCGTTTATTTACTGGTCGTGGATACCCCGAATTAGCCGATGATGTGGCTCTAGAACTCGGTGTCGAATTAACACCGACATCTGCTTATGATTTTGCAAATGGTGAAATTTTCGTGCGATTCGAAGAGTCGGTGCGCGGTTGTGATGCATTCGTTCTGCAGTCCCACTCTGCACCCGTTAACAAGCAGATCATGGAACAGCTCATCATGGTGGATGCTCTTAAGCGAGCATCGGCAAAACGAATAACAGTTGTCACCCCGTTTTACGGTTATGCACGCCAAGATAAAAAGCATCGCGGGCGCGAACCGATTTCAGCTCGCTTAATGGCCGATCTTTTTAAAACTGCGGGTGCCGATAGGTTGATGGTCGTTGATCTTCATACTTCGCAGATCCAAGGTTTTTTCGATGGCCCGGTCGATCACTTATTTGCGCTTCCAATGCTTGCTAATTATGTTGCAAGCAAAGTCGATCGTTCTCGGGTGACCATAGTTTCGCCTGATTCTGGTCGAGTTCGTGACGCTGAACGATGGTCAGATATTTTGGGTGGTTGCCCCATCGCCTTTATTCACAAAACTCGTGATCCACGAGTTCCTAATGAATCTATTACTGGACGAGTCGTGGGCGAAGTACAGGGCCAGACATGCGTAGTCATAGATGACATGATCGACACAGCAGGCACTATTACAAAGGCGGTAGATGCCCTCATTGAGGCCGGCGCTGCAGATGTCATTATTGCGGCAACGCATGCAGTCTTATCTGGGCCAGCGATTGAGAGATTGAAAGAGTGCAAAGCATCTGAAGTCATCATTACAAACACTCTGCCGATTTCTGATGATCAACAATTTGATGGCCTCACCGTTCTTTCCATTGCACCTCTCTTGGCCCGTGCAATTCGTGAAGTCTTTGAAGATGGCTCAGTAACAAGCCTGTTTGACGGGCTTTCTTAACCCTAATTTGCGCGCCAAGCCTGCCACAGGTTAATCTTTGCCCTGTTCCGGCGAGGGTAAACATTACTTCCGTAATCGACGGTGTAGGAGTTAACTCTCTTCTGGAACTTTGTGTACAAACCGAAGTTTTTTCATTAGAGGAGCAGATCAAAAATGGCAGAGATCACTATAAAAGGCGTTGTTCGTACCGAATTCGGTAAAGGCGCATCACGTCGTGCACGTCGCGATGGTTTAGTTCCTGCCGTAATTTACGGACACGGTGAAAAGCCTCAGCACATCACACTTCCAGCACGCGAACTCGGCGTTGCACTAAAGCAGTCAAACGTTTTGCTCGACATTGTCATCGATGGAAAGACAGAGCTCACACTTCCAAAGGCGATTGTTCGCCATCCTCTGAAGCAGATTCTTGAGCACATTGATTTGGTTCTCGTTCGTCGCGGTGAAAAAGTTGTCGTAGCGGTTCCTGTTCATGCAGTCGGCGAGCATGATCGTGACGGAGTTCTTGAGCACGTCAATAACACTATCGACGTACGCGTTGAAGCAACGTCGATTCCAAGTTTCTTTGAACTCAACATTCAAGGTCTTAAAGCAGGCACGTCACTCTATGCCGGCGATGTTCAACTTCCGGTAGGAGTCGAACTCGAATCTGATCCAAAGATGATTGTTGTTCACCTATCAGAGCGCTCAACTGCTGCTGAAGAAGTAGCACCAGTTGCGGCAGTCGATTCAGGCACAGCAGCACCAGCAGCGACTGCCGATTCAGATAAGTAACACGCTCAACCCTTACGATTGTCGTCATGACGTGGTTGGTAGTAGGGCTCGGTAATCCTGGCGATCAATACGCTGCCACACGTCACAACGTGGGTCAGATGGTTGTTGATGGAATGGCACTCGGCAATAAACTGCGTTGGAGCACCCACAAATCACGCACCGATGTCGCGGCATTTAAAATCGGTGCGCCTCCAGACACGCACTCTGTGATCATCGCAAAGTCCAAGAGCTACATGAATGAATCCGGTGGACCGATTAAAGCGCTCGCCGCTTTTTACAAAGTTGAACCTGCACACATAATTGTTCTCCACGACGAATTAGATATTGCCTTCTCAACTATCCGTGTCAAACTCGCTGGTGGCGACAATGGCCACAATGGATTGAAAAGCATTACTTCATCTTTGGCGACCCCTAACTATTACCGCGTTCGCCTTGGTATCGGCCGACCAATCGGCCAACAAGACCCGTCCGATTTCGTCCTCAAGCAATTTTCTGCAGCCGAGAAAAAAGATCTCACCAATTTTTTCATCCGTGGCGCAGAGGCCGTCGAATCATTAATCACCAAGGGTTTAGAAACCACCCAGCAGGATTTCAACTCTTAAACGGTTTTGATTTGCCAGAATCAGTTTCTGTGTACCGCCTCTTGCTTTCACAAATATTTTACTTCCTTTGGATTCCGCACGACTTCTTCTATCAGCGGGTCTGTTTGGCCTTTCCAGAATTGAGGCACAATGGTCGATCTCCAAGTATCTTTAATACTTCGCTATTTTGAGTTAGATGATCAAATGCCTCTTTGGGTAGCAATCGCGAAGCAACAGAAATAATCTTTCTACGTTCCAATTCTGAGCCAACAAGCAGCGGTTCATGGTGAACAACCCGGTTCCGAAAAACTCTCAATTCGTAAAGAGTTTGATGGATTCTTCTTCTATCAGTCTTGCTGGGATAAGCCGTATGGAGATAGGGAACCCAGATGGTTTTTTCATGAGCATTCGATGTTAAATAGGTCCAAAATCCAAACATGAATTCGGCAACCACTTTTCCAGGAACTGGTGTGGGGTTCCCAGATCTAGACGCGTCTATGCGCGCACGTTGAATTTGATTTCTAGGAATTTCGTTTGCATCAACCAGTCGCTGTTGGACTGGATTGCCTTTTATTGTGGCAGAGAAAAGTTTTAACATTGTGGGAATTTCCGTCTAATATGAATCTTCACCAACGATTGCCGCCGAAAGATAAATTCCAAATCGTCCGGTGCTTAGCCAAACTTCTATCCACGAGTCGGATGGCTGTTGAGTTGGCACGTTCTTCCTTAAAGTGTATAGTTCAGCACGAAAGCCTTTGAGGACCGCTGACTTTCGAGTTAAGTTACCTAGGCACTGTATTGGAAACTCCGGTATTTCGCTCACGCGGACCCGGAGTTTTTTTATGACTTATTCAATAATTATTCGAACGCGAATGTACATGGCCGAAATCTTCTCAAATCAATAAGAGTATTTAAATCGATTTTCTGCCATTCAAACAGCAAGATGTCCTCCATAACTCAGGCACGTGTGTATGGAGATCGAAAACCAATGAAAATCGCTACTTAAAGGTGGAGAGAGCTGCGTTTTCTAAACGTGACCCACATGGAGATCGCGCATGAAGCCCGCATTGAGGGGTTATGCGTGTCTCATAAAAAGATTAGACGGGATGGAAACGAAAAACAGTCATGGGCACTTAAGTAAATGTGAAATTCCCCAGTAAGGCTGCCCGTGAATTGAATTTGGAGGTCGAAGTAGAGTTCGTACTCGGAAAATAAGAGATCAACCCGTATTTCGAAGCCCTGCCGCAATTCCGTTAATAGTGAGGAGCAATGCGCGGTGAAGGAGTGGGTCGGCGGATTCTTCGGAATTACGGACGCGTTCCAATAGGTTTACCTGTAGAAGGTGCAAAGGCGAAAGGTAAGCGTCGCGGACATCGAGAGTGCGGGCGAGTAAGGGTTGATTGCTTAGTAAATCGGTTTGTTTAGTCAGTAAAAGGATTTCTGATTTTGTTAATTCAAATTCATCTGTGATTGTTTTCAAAAAGTGATGAAGGCTTTCTGGAACTAATCTATTTACATATCGTTGTGCGGTAACTAAATCCGTTTTCGTGAGTGTCATTTCAACATTGCTAATAAAGGTGCTGAAGAAGTGCCATTCTTTGAGCATTTGAGTGAGTACTTCGCTTTTGCCGGATTCGCGTGCGGCTTTAAGGCCAGTACCAACGCCAAACCAACCTGGGACGATTTGTCGTGATTGTGTCCAGCCGAATACCCAAGGGATTGCACGCAAACCTTCGAGACCAATCTCTGCATCGGGGCGGCGAGATGGACGGGAGCCGAGAAAGAGATTACCGAGTTGTTCAACGGGAGTTGATGCATAAAAGTATGCAGGCAGATCTGGGTGATCAATGAGTGCGCGGTATTGCTGGAAGGAAGATTCGCTGACTAAATCCATGCACTCGTTCCATTGTGCTAAATTCTCTGCGCTTTGGCGCGGACCGCGGTTGAGGACTGTTGCCTCTAATGCGGCGGCGAGTGAGAGTTCAATATTCTCTTTTGCTAATGCGGGCAGCGCGTACTTATCGCTGATGACTTCGCCCTGTTCGGTCATTTTTATCTGGCCATCGATAGAGCCCCAAGGAAGTGCAAGGAGTGCTTCATATGTTGGGCCGCCACCGCGACCGACAGAGCCACCGCGCCCGTGAAAGAGTCGTAACTTCACGCCGTATTTCAGTGCGACATTGCGCAGTCTGCGTTGTGCGCGGTGGATTTCCCATTGGCTTGTGGTTATGCCGGCGTCTTTGTTGGAGTCAGAGTATCCGAGCATGACCTCTTGAATATCTCCGCGAAGGGATACGAGTTTTCTATATGTTGGTTGGCTCAGAAGTGATTCAAGGATGATGTCGGCGGCTCGTAACTCAGCGACGGTTTCAAGGAGTGGGGCAAAACCGATGAGGGCAGTGCCTTTAGAAAGATCAAGTAAATCAGCCTCTTTTGCTAGGACAACGGCTGCGAGAAGGTCGTCGCCGCCTTTGGTCATCGAGACGATGTAGGTCTCAATCGATTCTGGGCCAAAGCGTTCGATGAGATCGCCGATAGCCA
>JANYCW010000032.1 GCA_025360085.1 Actinomycetes bacterium | reverse complement strand
GAACGTGGTTGGCGAAGGACGGTTACAATTTGGAAAGCGACATCATCCGGACGTAAATAACTACGTAAATCATCAGATCCTGGGGTTCTTCCAACCTCTAATGCGAATTCAGTATCGGTACCCGCTGGACAGATGAGTACTACGCGAACACCTTTTGCACGTAATTCGCGATCTAGGCCACCTGCAAATCCAACTTGAGCATGCTTTGTCCCCGCATAAATTGATTCATCTCCACCACCACGGAAACCAGCAACGGATGCGGTAATTACGATATCTCCTTGGCCTTTTGCCAACATTGTTGGGAGCGTGGCACGGACAATATGAACCGTGCCTTCGTAGTTGGTCCGCATCATGCGAATTATTTCATCATCGCTGTAATCCAATACAGATCCATACATACCGATTCCAGCATTTGGAACTACTGCATCGATTGTGCCAAAAACTTTTATCGCCTCGGCAGCTACTGCCCGTGCAATAACTGGATCAGATACATCGCCTGCAAGATATGTGGCGCTCGAACTACCTAATTCATCGCAGAGAGCCTTGAGCCTTACTTCATTACGGGCATTCAATACAACTTTGCAGCCCTGTTCGACTAGTTGCCTAGCTGTGGCTGCACCCATACCTGCGGTTGCGCCAGTAATTACTATGACTTTATTTTTTAGGTTTTGCAGCTCATAACTCATAAATTAGATACTACATTATCTTTGGTGAAACTCTAACTTGTCTCGAGTAAAATCATTCGAGAACTTTTGAGAAGGATCCAATCCTAGGATTACTTTCTTAAAATCATCTATCTGTGGGAATACCTCTTTCAGATATTCAGATTTAGCAGAAAATGCCTTTCCCCAATGTGGTCGATAGGCAAAAGGGGAAAGCAGTCCCTCGATTTTTTCAATGAGAGGATAGATTGCATCGCTCTTCTTCCAGGTAAAGTGAATTGCGGCTGTATTTCGCTGGAAAGAACCGCTCAACCAAAGATTATCTGCTGCAATTGTTCGGATTTCGCTAATCCACAGAAGTGGATAAATTTCAGCTGCAATTTTTTCTAGTTCAGAAATAACATCTGCGGCATCCCTTATATCTACAAAGTACTCGCTTTGAATTTCATTGCCAACGCTTGGCATAAACTCCAATTTAAAATGTGGCAGTCTTTCGTGCCAAGGGCCAGGAATTTCAAGCTGATCTGTGCATGCTTCTGGATCAACTGAAGGAATTGGATGCTGTTTCTGGTCCGCCTTCTGAGAACCAGCAATTGATTCAGGAATAATCTCTAAAGAACGAAATTTACACCAGAGGTTACCTTGACCAAGATTTGACCAATCGGTGAAGTAACTCACGCTATAAGCGGCCGACATAATTGATTCAAAGTTTCTTTGCAGTTCTATCCTAGAAATCTCTTCATAGATAACTTGACGAATATTAAAAGTTTTTTCAATCTTCATCTCGTACTGGTACACAATTGCACCCAAACCAAGTCCAACTACAATGGGATTAAATAGCTCATCACCTTTGGAAATCTTTTTTAAAGTTCCATCTTCTAGTACAACATTGAGCGAAATAATCTGATTGGCTAAATTTTGATTTGTTATACCGGAGCCATGTGTACCGGTCGCTACAGATCCAGCGATTGAAATGTGAGGTAAGGAAGCTAAGTTGCTTAGAGCCCAGCCAGCTTGATTGATCCTGGGGGCTAATTGCCCAAATGTCATTCCCGCTAAAACAGTGACGCTAGGCACCTGCTCATTTATTTCAATTACCTCCGGCATACGTGCGAGGTTTACTGATACCGACGAGGTGTCAGCTAACTGATTGAAGCAGTGGGCTGTGCCACGGACTCTGATCCGCTCATTTTTGCGAATTACTTCTTGAAGTTCCTGCAAAGAACACGGTTCTAAAAATGCTAAATCTTGAAACTCGACATTTCCGCTCCAGTTTTTCATGAAGGAATTAATTGCTCCTTACATTGCATTTTCTACTCCTTATTTATTGTGAAGCCTAACGTGAAGTTGTCAGCCAAGCTTGCTTCACATTGGCGATTCCAGCGAAATTAATCAGAGTTATGAGCTCCCTCTTCCTCCTTTGAAACATCACTACGAAGAGTCCAAATGGCAAGTAATGTGAAAAGACATACTGATACAAGGAAGCCGATTAAAAGCGAGGTGGGAACTTTCTTGGCAAAGATTAATACATAAAAATCTGGGATATAGAAGAAAATGAAAGCAAATAGAGCATTTTTGCGGATTGCAAACCAATCTTTATCTAAATAGTTAATGACGCATCGCCCAGAATAGACAGCATATGGAATTGCGGAACCAAGATCGACAGCAAAATATGCCCAACCATTGATTCCATATCGGCCAAATACATCTTTAATAACAACCGCTCGGATGCATGCCCAGGCAATCACCAGAAAAATCCAAGTTTGCTGGGCTCTCTTCTCTTTTAAAAATGAGAAGTTTGTTCTGTTTTTCATAGAGGCTCAGGATAGGCGCTAACCCTAAGGGGCACTAAAATGAGCGCAATGAGCACTTCGTACTCCCCGCAATCTTCACGCCGAGCAGGTTATGTCATTCACGTAATGACCGCTAGCGGTGCCGTAGCTGGGTTGATTGCACTTCAGGCGGTCTTCAACGATAGTTGGCGTGCCGCACTGCTTTGGCTAATCGCTTGCCAGGTATTAGATGGCTTAGACGGCCCTATAGCTCGTAAATTCAACGTAACAATACACGCACCAATAATCGATGGGCATGTCCTTGATCTTGTTGTCGATTACGTCACTTGTGTTGTTGTTCCTGTCGCCTTACTTGCACGCCTGCAATTACTGCCTCAACATTACGAAACATTAGTTGCCGGAGCAATCTTCCTGTCGTCGGCTCTTTGGTTTGCCCGTACTGATCAAGAAACGGACGATCATTGGTTTAATGGTTTTCCAGCAGTGTGGAATTTGGTTGTACCAACATTCTTGATATTTGGCTCATCTTCAACCGTTGTAATGATTGTCTCTTTGTTTCTTTGTGTTCTTCAATTGACTCGCTTTAAAATTCCCCATTTAGTACGTGTAGTACCTTTCAGAAAAATTACACTTCCGCTAACAGTTATTTATCTCGCCGATCTTTCAATTTTGTCATGGCAGTATTCAGATGCAACGGGAAGTCATCCAACTCTTATTGAAAAGTACATCCTATTTGGATTCCCACTTTACGTAACAGGAATTTCAATATGGAGAACCTGGTTTAAGAAATCTGCCTAGTTAAATCAAAATCTTCCACAGCCAGAACAATTCGGGTAGTAAAGATGAAGGCCACGCGGGGCGAGAGAGAGCGGAGACGGCGAGATTTGAACTCGCGAAGGCGATTAAACCTTACCTCGTTAGCAGTGAGGCGCACTCGACCGGGCTATGCGACGTCTCCAAGTGTGAACGTAGTTTACAGGTTAATCCAGATAAATAATAATGTCGGCATTGACCCGCGTGTGCTCTACTAATTGGGCATTTCTTTTATCGCTACCGTTTGCCCAAGCATGGGCAGCTTCGGGGCTCTTGCCATATTTAATGTGTCTGGCAACAAGTCGGGCCATTCGCCTGTCGTTATCAACATCTAGAAACCAAGATTCCGTGAGCGTCTGTGCCACCTGCGACCAGCCATCACTTTCTAGGAGTAAATAATTTCCTTCGGTCAGAATCAGTGACGTATGTGGGTGTATCACGCCTTCGGCGGAGATAGATTCTTCGATGTCGCGGTGGAATATTGGGAAGTAGATGCTATTGCTCGTATCGGTTTTAATTCGCCGCAACAAATCTATATAACCCTGCGAATCAAAGGTATCAGGTGCCCCTTTTCTTTCAATACGTCCAAGTTTGTTCAGTTGCGCATTACTTAAGTGGAATCCATCCATAGGTACTAAAGCCGTTGTTTCTTTTGGCAGTTTTTTCAAAAGATAACTAGAGAGAGTTGATTTACCTGCGCCAGGTTTGCCGACAAGACCGATTATTATCCGAGTATTTTCGCTTTGAATTAATGTAATGGCGCGCTCGAGTGCGGCTTCAAGGGAGCGAATTTCAATAGCCATATATCGCCTTTCTTAAAGTCACTGAGTTCGGCCACGGTTACTAAGGTATTTTAGTCTTCCTAACCCTAATTACGAATTGATAGAGTTAGGGAATGATTGCGCAACGAAAACTCGGTCCATATCAAGTTTCAGCGATCGGCATGGGCTGTATGCCATTGTCGTTCCCGCATGAGCGAGATCCAAATCTCATTAATGAGCCGGATCGTGCCATTGCAGTTATTCACGCCGCCCTTGATGCTGGAATTACGCTTCTCGATACCGCCGATATTTATGCACCGAGCTGGAACAGTATGGGACACAATGAAATTCTCGTTGGTAGAGCCTTTCATAGTTGGAACGGAACGCCTGTTCAGAAATCAAATGTTGTCCTTACAACAAAAGCTGGAATTACTCGAGAAGAAAA
This sequence comes from Actinomycetes bacterium, assembly GCA_025360085.1. Classification (GTDB taxonomy): domain Bacteria; phylum Actinomycetota; class Actinomycetes; order Nanopelagicales; family Nanopelagicaceae; genus Planktophila. The sequence goes on along the minus strand of JANYCW010000032.1, from coordinate 52,625 downwards.
TGGAACTATGTTCGGTCTCTCGGGCAGAAACTCATCAAAACACTACCTTTATCGCGCAGTTGAAGCTTCAGCTTTTAAAATGGGTCTTTCAAAAATTCCTCTGTGGCAACATCATCGAACAGATCCTTCAATTTCATATGAAGAGCAGTTTGAAAATGTCATGAGTCTAAAAGCTCATGGTTATGTCGGTGCAATTGGAGTTAGCAATGTAAATGCTGAAATGCTTCGTCGAGCGATTGCAATTGGAGGAACACCAGAGCAAGGCGGCCTCATTTCTGTCCAAAATGAATTCAGCCCTCGTTATCGAAACTGGGCCGATGTTATCGACGTATGCAATCAATATGGCATTGCATTCCTACCTTGGGCACCTCTTGGAGGGGCAGGTAGTTTTTCAAAAATTGCTACGGGGGAGTTAGGTGTGTTTAACAAAATTGCCAAGCAAAGAGGAGTTTCGGCTTATGCGATTACTATCGCTTGGCATTTGACTCAGTTTCCAACCTCGATTCCCATTCCAGGTGCTTCAAAGTCTGCTTCTATTCTTGATTCATTAGTTGGAACGACAATCTCATTAACAGCTGATGAAATTGCCGAACTTAATCAAAGTTGCCCTCCCAGCGGTCCACTTGAAGGTGAACTATTGGATCTGCCTAAGTTTCGTGATTAAAAGCAAGTAACTTAATATGTATTAACGAGAAGTTGATCTCTTCTTGTAGGCTAAATCCATGGAAGAAAAAACCGCCGAAAGCCGCCGCGTTTACGACGTGCCACCAACAGAGGCGTATGCCGAGTTTATGATTTCGGGGTGGGCGCCTTCACCTTTACATGGCATCACACAAGATCCAGTCATCCCCTATTGTGTTGCACGGAGAGAGAATCTATCTAAAGCTTTTACTGGGCTAAGAATTATTCTGCCAAGTGGAAACTCTAAAGTGCGTAGCAATGACACCGATTATCGGTTCCGCCCACATAGCGCCTTTATCTATTACACCGGCGTGCAAGGTGAAGAAGTCACATCTGATGCCGTACTGGTGATGGAGCCAAATGGCGAAATCCATGATTCAATTTTGTATATTCAACCGCGTTCTACTCGCGATACAAGTGCCTTCTACAACGATCGCAAATATGGTGAGCTCTGGGTTGGGCGCCGATATACAACCGAAGAGGCATCACTGCGTTTTGGGATTGAAGTTCGAAAAGTTGAAGATCTCAAAGCACTTTTAAAAGATGGCACACCAACAGTTGCATTAACCGGTTTGGATTGCATGGTTGATTCAATAATCAAGAAGAATCCACGGGGTACAGAGTTAGAAAATGTCGTATCTGTTGCCCGTCTGATTAAAGATGAGCACGAAATTCAAGAGATGCAAAAGGCTGTCGATGTTACTCACCGCGGATTCAACGATGTCATGCGTGCATTACCTGCGGCCATTACTACACCTCGCGGTGAGCGTGTTGTTGAAGCGGCTTTTTTTGGACGAGCACGTGTTGAAGGTAATGAACTTGGTTACGACACTATTTCGGCGGCCGGTTCGCATGCCTGTGTTTTACACTGGACCCGAAACGATGGTGAAGTTAAAAATGGTGATCTTTTATTACTCGATGCCGGCGTTGAGTTAGATTCCTTTTATACCGCCGACATAACCCGAACATTTCCAATTAATGGAAAGTTCTCCCCTGCCCAGCGCTCTCTATACATGTTGGTATATGAGGCCCAGAAAGCAGGATTTGCAGCCATTCGTCCAGGTGTTGACTTTTTAGAAATTAATAGAGCTTGTCATAGCGTTTTAGCTCAAGGACTTGCCGATATGGGTGTCTTAACTATCAGCGCTGAAGAATCTATGGACCCAGCAATCGGCTTACACAAACGCTGGACTTTGCATGGTGTGAGCCACATGTTAGGCCTTGATGTTCATGACTGTGCTCAAGCGCGTAAAGATCAATATACCGAAGCCACGTTAGAGGCTGGAATGATTTTAACCGTTGAGCCAGGACTTTATATTCAACCCGATGATGAGTTATTCGCACCGCAATACCGAGGAATTGGAATTCGGATTGAAGATGATGTGCTTGTGACTGAAACTGGTTACTTTAATTTGAGTGAAAATATGCCCCGCCATCCCGATGAAATCGAGGCATGGATGGCTTCACTGCGTTAGTTGTAATCCGCACCAAGCCGCAAGCAGACCAAAGCTCAAAGTTAAGATTAGGTTTAATGCAGCATCTTTATAGCGACGCAATTCGTAGGCTAAAAAGATATCGAGCATAAACGTCGACCAAGTTGTAAAAGCACCTGCAAAACCAATCGCTAATAGCCCTCGAATATGTTCGCTACTTCGAAATGTCAGGCCGACCAAAAATGAACCCACAACATTAACTATGAATACTCCATATGGTTTTTGTGTGAACTTGCGAATATATTGATCAACGGCAAAGCGAGCAGGCGCACCGATTGATGCGCCAAGAATTATGTATAAGATATTCATGAGCGCACCGGAATTATTCTTCGCGCTAGTGGAAGAACTATGACAATAACCATCATCGAGAAAATCACGTTATGTGCCAAAAAAAGTATTCCTCCTTCTTTTGGCTCAAGTGTTTGTGCTGCCACGGCCGAAAACGTTGTTAAGCCTGCACAAAAGCCGGGTAAGAGTAAATGCCGAAGCGTGTTGTTCCCACGTCGCTCCATCAAAACAAGAAGCCCCGCAGCAAGTGCAACACCAATTAAGTTAGCGGCTAATACGCCGTTTCGACCCTCATTTATGGCTTGGCCCAAGGTGTAACGAACAATCGTCCCGACGGTACCACCGATTGAAACTAAGAATAGGGGTTTCAGAGCGGGAGCGTTTTCTTCGTAACTCCAGAAACAAGTCGAGTAACAACACTAATAATCAATGCCGCCAAAACTGCTGACCAAAAATTTGTCACATCTAGCTTGTCACTCCAGCGTGCGACCAACATCAAGATGGCGGCGTTGACGACAATTAAAAAAAGTCCTAGCGTCAAAATTACGGCTGGGAGCGTCAATATCTTAAGTAGTGAACCAAGCGTTGCATTGAGAAGACCGAAGAGAAGTGCAACCCAAAGGTAGGTTGTAAATCCACCCTTAACATCAATTCCTGGAATTAGCGCCGTTGCAACCCAAAACGAAACGGCCAGTGCAGCCCAACGAAGTAATAGTTTCATACATTAAAGGATACCTTCTCGCTTGCGAATTTTGGCACCTAACCAGCGAACGGGATCGTACTTAATATCGACCACACGCTCTTTCATTGGAATAATGGCGTTATCGGTAATACGGATGTGCTCAGGACATACCTCAGTACAGCACTTTGTAATATTACACATTCCTAAGCCGTGTTCTTCTTGTGCAGTCTTCTTGCGGTTTCGCAACGTATCTAGAGGGTGCATATCCAACTCGGCAATTCGAATAAAGAATCGAGGTCCCGCAAATGACTTCTTTTTCTCTTCATGATCACGGATTACGTGGCACGTATCTTGGCACAGGAAACATTCGATGCATTTGCGAAACTCTTGGCTGCGCTCGACGTCGATCTGTTCCATGCGTGCCTCACCAGGAGCGAGATCAGTGGGGTGGGCATAGGCTGGAATCTCCATAGCTTTCCTATAATTAAAAGAAACGTCTGTGACTAAATCTTTAATTACCGGAAAAGCGCGCAATGGAGTAACTGTGATTGTCTCTTCTGCGCCATAAGCAGCAACCTGTGTCATGCAGGCTAATCGAGGTTTTCCATTAATCTCCATCGAACATGAACCACACTTGCCGGCTTTACAGTTCCAGCGAACAGCTAAGTCACCTATTTGAGTCGCTTGAACACGATGAATTACATCGAGAACAACTTCACCCTCGTTGGCCTCTACTTGAACATCTTGAAGTGCGCCGTCGGTTGAATCACCACGCCAAATACGAAGATTAATCATGCGTGCCATTAGTTGGTACCGCCTTTCACGATTTCTTCTGGTGTCATGTATTTTTCTAACTCATGAACATCAAAGAGATCGAAGAGTTCTTTAGGTAATACTGGTAGAGCCTGTTCACGAACGCTTACCTCGGTACCGTCAAATGAAGAGATGTGATTAATTTGGCGCCACATGCTATTCATGCCTGGGAAATCATCACGGGTATGTCCTCCACGAGATTCCTCACGCAAAACCGCCGACTTCGCCGTTGACTCGGCAACTAACAACATATTGTCTAAATCGAAAGCCAAATGAAAACCTGGGTTGAATTTACGGCCTCCGCTTACGGAAACATTGGCACTGCGTTTTCTAATATCGGCGATTTTTACAATTGCATCTTCTATTTCATTCTTTGTGCGAATTATTCCAACTAAGTTATGTGTCACTTCTTGCAACTCTGCATGCAGTGCATATGAATTTTCTCCACCAGCGCGATCAAATGGGGCTTGTATCTTTTCGCGTGCCTTTTCTATCGCCACATCGCTTACAGGATTTTTGCTGTTGCTCTTAAAGTATTGTGCGGCGCCCATTCCAGCACGGCGCCCAAAAACTAAGAGATCTGTTAAGGAGTTTCCACCTAAGCGATTTGAACCATGCATTCCACCGGCCACTTCACCCGCTGCAAATAAGCCAGGAACTCCAACGGCTGCAGCAGTATCTGGATCGACCTCGACCCCTCCCATGACATAGTGACACGTTGGTCCAACTTCCATCGGCTCTTTTGTAATGTCCACTCCAGCAAGTTCATAAAATTGGTGCCACATAGAAGGAAGACGTTTTTTAATTACTTCAGCCGATAGTCGCTTTGAAACATCTAGGAACACACCTCCATGCTCGCTTCCGCGACCGGCCTTAACTTCGCTATTAATCGCACGTGCGACTTCATCCCTTGGTAATAACTCGGGTGGACGCCGATTGTTATCTTGATCGACATACCAACGATCGGCCTCGGCTTCATTGTCAGCGTAGATATTTTTAAATACATCTGGGATGTATTTAAACATGAAACGTTCGCCTAGGGTGTTGGTAAGAACTCCACCTTCTCCCCGAACGGATTCAGTAACTAGAATCCCACGAACAGATGGTGGCCATACCATTCCAGTTGGGTGGAACTGCAAGAACTCCATGTCAACTAAATTAGCGCCTGCCTTGAGAGCAAGAGCATGGCCATCTCCGGTGCCTTCCCAAGAGTTAGATGTAATTTTAAAGGTCTTACCAACTCCGCCAGTTGCGATAATAACGGTGGGTGCTTCAAATAAAACTTCAGCACCGGTTTCGCGCCAATAGCCATAGGCGCCTGATATTTTGCCGTTTTCTTTTAAGATATCAGTAATCGTTAATTCGGCGAAGACTTTTATATTGCTCTCCATCGAAACATATTGCGCACCATCTTTTTGTTGAAGTTGGACAATTTTTTGTTGCATTGTTCGGATGAGTTCAAGACCTGTACGGTCACCAACGTGCGCAAGGCGTGGATACTCATGTCCACCGAAGTTGCGTTGGGAAATTTTTCCTTCTTTGGTGCGATCAAATAAAGCACCCCACATTTCAAGCTCCCATATTCGATCAGGAGCCTCTTTGGCGTGTAATTCAGCCATGCGGTAATGATTGAGGAATTTGCCCCCTCGCATAGTGTCACGGAAGTGAACCATCCAATTATCTTTCTCATTTACATTACCCATCGATGCCGCGGCTCCGCCTTCGGCCATGACTGTATGAGCCTTTCCAAAAAGCGATTTACAGATTATGGCAACGCGCAATCCAGCCTCGCGAGCTTCAACGGCCGCGCGTAATCCCGCACCTCCTGCACCAATGACGAGGACGTCATAAGTATGGCGCTCTAGTTCGCTCATGTTGGTTTCCTTAGAAGAAATAAAGGTTAGGGATTGCACCTGATGCAACCGCTCGGACGTAAATATCGGCACTTGCAACTCCAAAGAGTGAGATCCAAGCAAATGTTGGGTGCTTGTGATTTAAAACTGAGACAATCGTCCAAGCTTTGTAGCGCAATGGATGTTTGGAGAAATGTTTTAAGCGACCACCAAGTGTGTGGCGACACGTGTGGCATGAAAGTGAATACATCCAAAGCATTGATGTGGAGAATAGAAATACGAGAGTTCCAACACTCATATGTCCCCACTCTTTATCGCCGTTTCTAAATGCCAAAATTGTGTCCCACGTTAAAATTACATTGAAGACTAAGCCTGCATAAAAAAACCAACGATGACTATTTTGTAGAATTAGTGGGGCGCGTGTTTCGCCAGTGTATTTTGTATGTGGTTCGGCAACCGCGCAAGCTGGTGGTGACATCCAAAATGCTCGGTAATAGGCCTTACGGTAGTAATAACAAGTCATGCGAAACCCGAGTGGAAAAATGAGGATAAATAGCGCAGGTGATATTCCAATACCAAAATATTTATTATTAAAGGGCTGCCCAAATAATGAGAGCGCAGTGCCGGGTTCACACGCTGCTGAAAGACATGGAGAATAAAATGGAGAGATTAAAGGCTCCGAAAAATAATATTTATTTTCAAATGCCCGAAATGTTGCATAAATTACGAAGGAGAAGAGAACGCCAAAAGTAATTGCGGGTTGTAACCACCACTTATCTGTCCGCAGAGTGCGTTCTTTTATTCTCGCGCGAGTTGGTGAGAAAACACCTGACATTACCAAGCCTCCATTTTCAATCACTAAGCCTTCACTCATTTAGGTAAAACACTATGCGCTAGTGTCCTCTTTGAGACAAAGAACGGCTAGGCCAATCAAGGTTTAGACGCTATGAAGCACGCCACAAGTTGAGCAAAAATGGCGGAGGGCGTGGGATTTGAACCCACGAAACTTTCGTTTGCCGGTTTTCAAGACCGGTGCACTCGGCCACTATGCGAGCCCTCCGTGGGAGAGGTTACCCGATTAAAGCTCAAGGACAAAAATCGGTGAAAATTTAGGCTGGAAGTTCTAACAACTCTTCTATGACAATTGCAACACCATCACCTGTATGCGGACGCGCAATACCATTGGCAAATTTAATTCCATCGGGGTGACCATCTGCCATCGCATATGAACGTCCACACCATTCGAGCATTGAAAAGTCGTTGGGGTTATCGCCAAATGAGATGCAATCACTTGAATCTATTTCTAAACGCGCCGCAACTTTGGCAAGTGTGGCTCCCTTTGAAACACCCAGCGCCGAGATCTCTAATAATGACTCATTTGCATTTGAATGTGTGACCGTTACAAAGCCATCTAGTTCGCGAAGTGCTATTTCTAACATCTCATCCGATGTAAATTCTCCCCCGCTACAGCGAGCTAACATCTTAAATACGGGGCCTTTTATTGCATCTTCAATTTTTGCAACGCCGACGTTGTCTAAGCCGATGTCCCAGCGTGGCACATACTTCTTTTCGCGATGGTAATAACCGTGGGACTCTATGGCAAATGATATTTGGGGTATGGCAATCCGCATTCGTCGAGCAATCTCAACTTGCTCCGCTCTTGATATTAACCACTCCTCAGTTACGGTGCTTGTTTTTAGGTCATATAACATCGCACCATTACCGCAAATAGCCTCTCCGAAACCGAAAGTGTCTCGAATTTCATTCATCCAACGCGGCGGCCGACCTGTGACAAAATAGATATGTACTCCCAATGAATGAGCGCGTGAAAACGCAGCCACAGTTCGTGGTGATATTGAGCCATCGTGCGCAACTATTGTTCCATCTAAGTCAGTTGCAATAAGTTTTGGGCGCTTGCTCACACCAACTCAAATCGATCTTTACCAAGAAATGATTGAAGTGCTTTAGGAATATTTACGCTTCCATCAGCGTTTTGGTGATTCTCTAAAATCGCGACAATCATCCGCGGAATCGCCACTAAGGTTCCATTGAGTGTTGCAACAGTTTTGGTTCCTTCCGCGTCTTTGTAACGAATATTTAAGCGACGCGCTTGAAAATCAGTGCAGTTAGAGGTGCTTGTGACTTCACGATATGCATTCTGAGTTGGCATCCAGGCTTCAATATCAAATTTCCGGTTAGCGCTCGAACCAAGTTCTCCCGAGGCTACATCAATAACTCGATAAGGAATCTCCATTGCGTTAAGAAAATCCTTTTCCCACTGCAGTAAGCGTTTGTGCTCTTCTTTGGCTTGATCTGGGTGACAAAAAGAAAACATTTCAACTTTATCAAATTGATGAACACGGATAATTCCGCGAGTATCTTTACCGTAAGTACCGGCTTCACGACGAAAGCATGATGAATAACCGGCATATCGAATAGGAAGTTTCTCAACTGGCAGAACTTCATCCATATGAAAAGCTGCAAGCGGAACTTCGCTTGTTCCAACTAAATAAACATCGTCTTTTTCAAGGTGATACACGTTTTCTGCAGCCTGACCTAAAAAGCCTGTTCCCTCCATCGCCGCCGGATTTACTAATACTGGTGGAATAACTGGGGTAAAACCGACTTTCAAAGCCGATGCAATTGCGTAATTAACGAGAGCGAACTCGAGCATGGCACCTGCGCCGGTTAGATAATACGAACGCGAACCGGCGACTTTCGTCCCCCGTTCTGTATCAATAGCTCCAAGGAGTTTGCCGAGTTCAATATGGTCTTTGGCCTCGAAATCAAATGTGCGCGGTGTGCCGACATGTTCAATGACTACAAAATCTTCTTCTTTTCCAATTGGCGCAGCTGGATCTAAGATATTTGATAACTGCATTGCTTGGCTTTTAGTCAACTCTTCTAGTTCGCCGCGCTTAATGTCAGCCTCTTTAACCTTAGAAGCTAAAGTTTTGGAGTTCTCTAAAAGTCCATTTCTTTCTTGGTTACTTGCCGCGGCAACTAATTTAGATAAAGAATTTTGTTCAGCTCGCAAAACTTCAAACTCATTTAACGCCAAACGTCGAGCTTCATCACTTTTTAATACTAAATCCACGATCGCTGCGTCTTCGCCACGCCCTTTTTGTGATGCACGAACCACATCTGGATTTTCGCGTAAAAATTTAATATCTATCACTTGCTCAACTTTTCTCGAGGATAAGAACCTAGGTAACGAATGTCTTCGCAGATTGCTCGGAGAGCTTCTATTGCCTCCTTTACTGGAGCATCGCTAGCGTGACCTTCTGCATCAATAATAAAGTGATAGTGGCCAAGCTCTACACCCGTTGGACGGCTCTGAATAAAAGTTAGATTTACATTTCGCTTGGCAAATTCAGTCAATATATCTAGCAACGCACCGGCGTGATCTATGCCGATAAATACTGCTAAAGAAGTGCGATCAAAACCTGTGACCTTTGGTGGTGTACCTGGCTTTGAAACCAAAACAAAACGTGTCACCGCACCAACGATGTCACCAATGTTATCGGCCACCACGCGAAGTCCATAGTGAGCAGCGGCAACAGGTGCAGCAATTGCGGCATCGAATTCTCCCCGACCAATTGCCTCTGCCGCAGCTGCCGTTGAAGCAGTCGCAATTAACTCTGCATCAGGATAGTTCAGAGCGATGTAAGCCCGGCATTGGGCTTCAGCGTGCGGGTGTGTCGCAATCCGGCGGATATCAACACTGTCCTGCTTGACCATTAATGCAAAGGAGACTGGCAACGTCACTTCACCAACAATTGTTAGTGGCGTTCCAGTTGCAAGTTCATCTAAAGTGCGGGCAACAACGCCCTCGACTGAGTTTTCAATCGGTACTAAAGCAAAATGAGCTTTTCCAACCCGAACGGCATCTAAGGCCGCCGTGACATTGGCATATGGGATCAAGGAGTCGTTAGACGAAGTGATCTTTTTAAGGGCAGCTTCAGTAAATGTTCCCTTTGGGCCAAGATATGCATATGTACTCACTTGCTAATGGTACCCGAGCACCTTACGTGCAAATGACGGATTATTTGTAATTAGAACTTCTACGCCATTATCTGAACAAAAACGCATATCATCGGCATCATCAACGGTCCAAACAAAGAGTTTTTTATGCTGGTGGGTCAGTTCTGGCTTTGATCTCAAATACTCCACGCTGGGTCCTAAAAACGGCGCAGATGTAAATCGGCGCATGGCAGCGTTGAATCGGTTTTCTAATAGTGCCACGGTTGGCTGTGCCGGATTAATCTTCCTAATAATCTCAAGGGCTAGCCATGAAAAGGACATAATGGTAATTCCAGTTTTCGACTTCTCTTGGGAAATAAGCTCCATCACTTTCTTTTCGACTGTGCTTGTTGTTGGTACCGGATGTTTAGTTTCAATTGCTAACTCTTTGTCGCTATCACGCACTAATTCGAGTAACTCTTCTAGAAGAATTGCTCCTTGATAGTGGTCCTTAATCTGCTTGAAATCCATCTCTGCTATGCGTCCTGGATAGCCTGCAACTCGTTTCATATCTGCGTCATGCCAAAGGACAAGTTTGTTATCTTTGGTGACCCGCACATCACATTCAAAACCATCGGCGCCGGCATCGATTGCCCCTTTGTAAGCCCGTATTGTCATCTCGGGATAATCGGTCGATGCTCCGCGGTGTGCGTAAATCTTCATGATTGAAGATTAACAGGGGTTAGGCTTACCTCTTATGGGTGGGTTTTTCTTTGATTGCAGTGCCCGCTCAGCTATTGGGCTCGTGCGCAATGGTAATGAAGATTCGGCATATGTTTCTGGCTCATTGCTCGCTGTTGCCGATGGAATGGGTGGTCATGTCGGTGGCGAAGTCGCGTCAAAGATTGCAATTAAAGTTTTACAATCTTTGACCCCAATACTCACCAATCCAATAATTGATTCTGATTCTATTGAGGATTTATTATTAAACTCTTTACATACAATTGATGCCGAGATTGAAGAACATGTCCGTGAAGAGATTGAGCTTCGCGGAATGGGAACTACTTTGACGGTTTTGTTGTCTCGTGATGACTCAATCGCACTTATTCACGTTGGGGACTCTCGTTGTTATCGTTTGCGAGGCAATGCGTTTGAGCAGTTGAGTATTGATCACACAGTTATTCAAGAGTTATTAGACCAAGGCGCAATATCTGAAACTGATGTGACAACCCATCCTCAACGTTCTGTTTTAACGCAGGCACTGATGGGAGAAGGTAGCGTCACTCCCTTAATGCAGATTTTTGATTTTAAAGAAAGTGATCGGTACCTGCTTTGCAGCGACGGTTTAACTTCAGTCTTATCGGATAAAGAGATTAAAAACCTACTTAAAGAGAGTGATAAAGATGTTGCGGTGAAAGCTCTTGTTGATGCGGCATATATTCAAGGTGCTCCAGATAACGTTACCGTGATTATTGCTGATATGACGCGCAATGAAGTTCAAATTAATCTACTTCTCGGGGCAGCATTGTGATGAATCAACTCCTTGGCGGTCGATACAAACTTGGAGAAATGATTGGCGCCGGCGGAATGGCCGATGTGTATGTCGCCGAAGATACTCGCCTTGCTCGCGAAGTCGCAGTAAAGATTTTAAGAAGCGATTTAGCGCGAGATCCTTCTTTTGTTGCCCGGTTTAGAAAAGAGGCTTTTGCCGCAGCGGGTTTAAACCATCCTGGCATTGTCGCCGTTTATGACTCTGGCGAAGAGCCCGCACCATATATCGTTATGGAATTGATCTCTGGCCATACTTTGCGTGAATTAATACATAAAGGTGAGCGGATTCCTTTAAAGCGTGCACTTGAAATTGGTGAAGGAATTCTCGCCGCACTTGAATACTCTCATGAGCGAGGTATCGTTCACCGCGATATTAAGCCTGCAAATATTATGATTACCAATCAAGGCGATGTAAAGGTGATGGATTTTGGCATCGCGCGAGCTTTGGCAGATTTAGGTGCAACTTTGACAAACACGTGGAATATCGTCGGAACCGCCCAATACTTATCGCCCGAACAGGCTTTGGGTGAAGTGGCTGATTTGAGAAGTGACATTTATTCGACGGGTTGTTTGCTCTATGAAGTTTTAACTGGAAAACCTCCCTTTACGGGTGAAACTCCGGTTTCCATCGCCTATCAACATGTTTCGGGTAGTTTAATTTCACCGAGCTCACTTGTTCCCGAACTTCCCGCAGGGGTTGATCTCATTTTGAAAGTCGCATTAGCCAAGAAGGCAGAAGATCGATATCAATCGGCGGGGTTAATGCTTGATGATCTCTTTAAAGTCGGAGCTGGTCAAGTATTAACTACCAAAGCTCCACGTAATAAAATCTCCCGGCGAAAAATAATTGTTTCTGCAATCTCTACAGTTGTAGTTACAATTGCAGTTATTGCTAGCCTGTTGCTTACACGGCCAAACACCGATATTTCGGCATTTCCTCAAGTTCCCAACGTTATTGGACTTACTCAAGCCGACGCACAGGCGATGCTCTCAGATTATGTTGTAACTATCGCGCGAGCGCATGATGCTCGGATTCCAAAAGATCGAGTTGCAAGTCAAATTCCACTTGCAACATCTCTGGCGCAAAAAGGTTCCGGTGTTGTCTTAACCCTTTCCGATGGTCCTGGAGATTCAATTGTCCCGGTTGATTTAGTCGGAATGTCCTTGATTAATGCACGCGCAGCACTTTCGGCGGTCGGATTGTTGGTAACTCGAACCGAGGCGGTGCCTTCAGACCAAAAAATTGGAACGGTTTTAAAAGTTACCCCTGACGCTGGATCAATAATTACTGCTGGTGGTGGTGTAATTTTACAGATTGCTAGCGGACAGGTCGAAGTTCCAGATCTCATCGGAATCGATGCGATTCAAGCAAAGACCATTCTTGTTCAAGTTGGCTTCCTAGTAAAAGAGGTTGAGGCCTATGATGTCAATCAACCAGTCGGAATAATTATCCGTCAAGCACCTGATGCAGGTACCACGCAAACAATCGGACAATCGGTCACGATTACGATTAATAAAGCTCCTTAAGCTTTAACTCCTACAAGTGGTGAAAGCCCTACCGCTTTCTCACGAGCATGTGTATCTCCACATTGATTTAACCAGTTAGCTAACATTGCATGACCGTGCTCGGTTAACACGGATTCTGGGTGGAACTGCACACCTTCGATTGGAAATGCACGGTGGCGCATCGACATAATAATTCCAGAATCCGTTGCACTTGTAATTTCAAGATCGGTGCCGATTGTTTCGCGCTCTACACATAATGAGTGATAACGCGTTGCAGTAAAGGGTGATGGTAGACCCGTTAAAACTCCCTGCCCACTGTGATAGATGAGGGATGTTTTTCCGTGGAGTAATTCTGGTGCGCGGGAAACTGTTGCACCAAATGCAACACCGATTGCTTGATGACCCAAACAGACACCAAATAATGGAATCTTCTTGTCCGCGCAGTATCTAATCATCGGAATACTGATTCCAGCCTTCTCTGGAATCCCAGGTCCTGGAGAAATAAGTACGCCTGAATAGTTGCTTGCCTCTTCAACCTCAATTGCATCGTTTCTGACAACTGTGCACTCCGCACCAAGTTGCCCCAAGTACTGCACCAAGTTAAATACGAAAGAGTCATAGTTATCAATTACGAGGATCTTGGTGGCCATAGGAGCATTCTTGCTCATGGTGTATCTTTCGTGCATGCCTAAATCAAAACTCCGCAAGAAAGTAATCGAAAAACACTCTCATGAGGCTCAAGTTATCGTCGATGGACCGCAAGCTCCAATGGAAAGTCCTAAGTGGCTAGCCCCGACGATGGTCTCTGGTTTTTTGATAGGCCTTTTTTGGATTGTCGTCTTTTACGTCACTCAAACCAAGTACCCGGTACCAGGCATTGGTGCCTGGAACATGATTATCGGCTTTAGCTTCATTGGCGTCGGATTTTCACTAGCAACTAGGTGGAGATAGAAATAACTCTTCGCTAATTACATGGTTGTAACTCTCTCCACACTGTGGGTAACTCCTGTGGATAAGTTTTAGCGCTTACGTAGTATGAATGTGGCGCTGACAAGACCACCGACAAGACCACCTAAGTGTGCCTTCCAATCGATTCCACCAAGAACAAAACCAATAACAAAGTTGATTCCAATAATGACGTATATAGATCGAACATCGGCGCCAATTCTCTTACCAACAATCACCAGTGCGCCAAATAAGCCAAAGATTGCACCTGATGCGCCAACTGAATAACTAGAAGCTGAGGCAAAGTAGGCCGAAGTTAATGAGCCAGTTACCAGAGATATAAAAAAGACGAGAAGAAATTTTCCTTTACCAAAAGCGGCTTCGATGGGATTTCCTAAAACCATAAGCGCGTACATATTAAAACCCAAGTGCAAAAGCCCGGCATGCACAAGTGCGACAGTGAAAATTCGGTACCACTCGTTGGTTGCTTTTAAATAGTCAAGATTTGGCAAAACTAAGTGCATTTGAAATGAGGGGACAATTAATTGTAATAAGTAAGCACCACAAATAAGAGCGATTAAAGAGTAGGTTGCTGAGCGTTTAAGCAATGGTGAGGCTGTTGATTGTAATGTCAGTTGTTGGCTTATCTTGTGCGCCAACTTTAGTTTTGCCAATTGCATCGACGACTGCCTGACTAGCTAAATCCTTGACTTCGCCAAAGATTGTATGTTTGCGGTTCAGCCATGTTGTTGGTGCGGTTGTAATAAAGAATTGTGAGCCATTTGTTCCAGGGCCAGAGTTTGCCATTGCAAGGATATATGGACGATCAAAAACTAACTCGCCATGAAATTCATCGGCGAATCGATAGCCAGGGCCACCAGTGCCTTTGCCAAGTGGGTCTCCACCTTGAATCATGAATCCATCGATGACACGGTGAAAAATAGTTCCGTCATAAAGATTGGCAGTTGATTTTTCGCCAGTCTTTGGGTCGGTCCACTCTTTGGCACCGGTTGCTAATTCAACAAAGTTAGAGACCGTCTTTGGTGCGTGGTTTGGGAATAACTCAATGACGATATCGCCCAGTGAGGTGTGCAGGGTTGCAGTCGAGGCAGATGTATCAAGTGTCATGTGGAGACCAGGGGAATCGAACCCCTAACCCCCGCCTTGCAAAGGCGGTGCTCTACCAATTGAGCTAGGTCCCCGTGTTAGAACGGGTGGGCCTAGATGGACTCGAACCATCGACCTCTTCCTTATCAGGGAAGCGCTCTAACCAGGCTGAGCTATAGGCCCGCATAAAAGATTACTCTTGAATGCAGAAGCGCAAGGTTACCTTGAACTTCACTAACTCCCAAAATGGAGAATTTGCTCCTACAACGTCAGATGCAAACCATACTAACTTTTTGGAGAAATCTCATCTTCGCTGTTTTTGGTCACTGTTACCAAGGCGACTCCTGCATCGAGATTGACCAGGCGAACACCCATAGAGTCGCGGCCTGTTTGACGAACCTCTGTAGCCGGTGTTCGCATCACGGTACCTGCAGATGTGATCGCCAAAACTTCATCTTCTTCGCGAAGGACTAAAGCTCCAACTAGTGAGCCCCTTGAATTCTCATCTATTTTGGCCGCCTTTATTCCGATTCCTCCACGCCCTTGGAGTCGATACTCACTGATAGGAGTTTTCTTACCAAATCCACCATCGGTTGCGGTAAACACAAATGAGTGCGCAGCAAGTTCACTATTAATACGTGCCATGGTTAAAAGTGAATCACCCATTCTAAACTTCATCCCAATCACACCGGTGGTTGATCGTCCCATGGGGCGCAATGACCCATTATCTGCAGTAAAACGTAGCGACATTCCTTTTGTTGAAACAAGCAAGAGTTCATCCCCGGTATTGATTAGTGATGCGCCCACTACCTCATCATTTGGTTTTAATGAAATTGCAATCAATCCACCTGTGCGAGGAGAGTCAAACTCAATTAGCGGAGTCTTTTTTACTAAGCCGCCTTTAGTTGCAAGAACTAAGAAGGGTGAAATTGTGTAATCTTTTAAGGACAACACCTCAGCGATCTTTTCATCGGGTTTAAAGGCCATTAAGTTGGCAACATGTTGTCCTCGAGCATCGCGCCCAGCATCGGGAAGTTCGTGAACTTTAGTGCGATAGACACGTCCCTGATTTGTAAAAAACAATAGCCAGTCATGAGTGGAGGCAACAAAGAAATGATCAACTACGTCATCTTCTTTTAACGCCGCGCCTTTTACTCCGCGTCCTCCGCGACGTTGTGATCTATAGAGGTCGGCCATGGTGCGCTTTGAATAACCACCTCGCGTAATTGTCACCACAACATCTTGATCTGGTATTAAATCTTCAGCACTAAAATCACCTTCACTGGCAATTATTTGAGTCCGACGCTCATCTCCGTACTTCGCCACAAGTTCAACTAACTCATTTTTGACTATTTCACGCTGTTTTTCGACGCTAAGTAGGATTGCACTTAATTCAACGATGTCTCTCATGAGTGCGTCGTACTCATCATTTATTTTCAGACGCTCTAAAGCTGCAATCCTTCGCAACTGCATATCCAAAATTGCATTGGCTTGGATCTCATCGACTTCAAGCAGTTTCATTAAACCTGTTCGGGCTTCTTCTGGAGTCGTTGATGCGCGAATGAGTGCAATTACAGCATCAAGGGCATCAAGGGCCTTTAAGTAACCTTGCAAAATATGCGCACGACGCTCTTTTTCTGCAAGACGAAACTTTGTTCTACGGACAACTACTTCAATTTGATGTTCAATGTAATAACAAATGAATTCATCTAAACGCAATGTTCGTGGAACACCGTCAACGAGTGCCAACATATTCGCGCCGAAAGTATCTTGCAATGGGGTGTGTTTGTATAAGTTATTGAGGATGACTTTTGGAATCGCACTATTTTGTAGGACAACGACTAATCGTTGACCCAAGCGCTCATTTCCTTCATCGCGTACATCGGCAATTCCCTTAATTTTTCCATCTTTAACTAGCTCTGCAATTTTTAACGCCAAATTGTCAGGGTTAACTTGGTAGGGCAGTTCGCTGATTACAAGACAGGTTCGCTTATTTATCTCTTCAACTTGCACCACTGCTCGCATCGTAATTGAACCACGTCCAGTTCGGTATGCATCTTCAATTCCGCCTCGTCCCACTATTAATGCCTTAGTAGGAAAGTCTGGGCCTTTAACAATTTTCAGTAACTCGTTCAAAAGTTCTTCGCGTTCCAACTCTGGATGGTCAATGGTGTAAACAACCGCTTCACCGATTTCACGAAGGTTGTGCGGCGGAATATTCGTGGCCATTCCCACAGCAATACCTGCACTGCCGTTAACTAAAAGATTAGGAAAGCGTGAAGGTAAGACTGTTGGCTCTTGTGATCGGCCGTCGTAATTAGGCACGAAGTTGACGGTGTCTTCGTCTATGTCCCGCATCATCTCCATCGCGATATGGGATAACCGGGCTTCGGTATAGCGCATTGCCGCGGCTGGGTCATTGCCAGGCGAGCCGAAGTTTCCATTGCCATCAATGAGTAAATAACGAAGCGACCAGTGCTGGGCAAGGCGTACAACTGAATCGTAAATAGCTGTGTCTCCGTGTGGATGATAATTACCCATCACATCACCGACGATGCGCGAAGATTTGTAATAACCCTTATCTGGGCGATATCCCGCATCGTACATCGCATACAAGACGCGACGATGCACAGGTTTTAAACCATCTCTCACATCGGGTAGTGCTCGACCGACAATAACTGACATTGCATAATCAAGATATGAGCGCGCCATCTCAACTTGAAGATCGACAGTCTCAATCTTGTCAAAGTTTTCCAAATTCTTAGGATTTAACTCATCCATTAGATATCCAAAAATCTAACATCTTTGGCATTACGTTGGATAAATGCCCGGCGTTTTTCTACATCTTCGCCCATTAATACTGAAAATAAATCATCGGCGGCGGCGGCATCCTCTAACATCACTTTTATTAGAACACGGTGTTCTGGATCCATGGTTGTATCCCATAGTTCCTTAGCTGGCATTTCTCCTAGACCTTTAAAGCGTTGGATTCCATCCTCTTTAGGTAGGCGCTTTCCTTTTTCTAATCCAATTTGAATCATGCCGTCGCGCTCACGATCGCTAAATGCATATTCGACGGCTTCCTTTCCTCCCCATTTCAATTTATACAATGGCGGTTGTGCAAAATAGACGTACCCATTTTCAATCAAAGGTCGCATGAAACGAAAGAGTAAGGTTAAAAGAAGTGTTCGGATGTGTTGACCATCCACATCGGCATCGGCCATCAAAATAATCTTGTGGTATCGAAGTTTTGCTATATTAAAATCGTCATGTACTCCAGTACCAAGTGCGGTAATCAGGGCTTGTACTTCATTATTTTGCAAAACCCGATCTATTCGAGCTTTTTCAACATTTAAAATCTTTCCACGAATTGGAAGTACCGCTTGATTGCGGGAGTCGCGTCCACCTTTAGTTGATCCACCCGCTGAGTCACCCTCAACAATGTATAACTCGCACTTGGCTGGGTCAGTCCATTGACAGTCAGCTAATTTGCCTGGCATGCCGCGGCCCTCTAATAGGCCTTTACGGTTTCGGCTCAAATCGCGAGCTTTTCGCGCTGCAACGCGGGCCGCCGCGGCATCAATGCTTTTTCTAACAATATCTTTACCCTCACTAGGGTTTTGTTCAAACCATGTCGTTAACTCTTCATTTACTGTTTTTTGAGTGAAGGTCTTTGCCGCAGTATTTCCTAATTTGGTTTTAGTCTGCCCTTCAAACTGAGGATCTATCAATTTGATTGAAACGATTGCAGTTAGACCTTCGCGGACATCATCCCCGGTTAATCGATCCTCTTTCTTTCTAATAAACCCTTGTTCTTCACCGAATTTATTAACCACCGAGGTTAATGCAGTACGAAAGCCCTCTTCATGGGCGCCACCTTCGTGTGTGTGAATCGTGTTAGCAAAAGTATAAACAGATTCACTAAAACCGGCGTTCCACTGCATCGAAACCTCAAGAGAAATTTTATTTTTCTTATCCTCTGCCGCAAATGAGATAATAGATTTATGAGTTTCGCCACGCGTAGAATTTAAATGTTTAACAAAATCTGAAATTCCTCCATGATATTGATAGCGGACTTTTAACTGCTCACCTTTTTCATCCACGTGACCTGCGCGTAAATCGGTCAAGGTAAGTATCAAATCCTTGTTTAGAAATGCCATTTCGCGAAGTCGCGTTGAGAGAACTTCAAAAGAAAAATCGGTTGTCTCAAAAATCTCTTTTGACGGCCAAAACCTTACTGTTGTTCCTGAATTATCCGATGCTTCGCCTTTTTTTACTGGTGCCATCGGAACACCAAGTTTATAATCTTGATACCAAAAACTATCATCGCGTTGCACAATTACTGACAGATCGGTGCTTAATGCATTTACTACTGAGATTCCGACGCCGTGTAAACCCCCAGAAACCGAATATCCGCTGTCGCCAAATTTGCCGCCGGCGTGTAATACCGTGAGTACAACTTCAAGTGCAGATTTTTTTTCAACTGGGTGTAAATCAACCGGGATTCCACGTCCGTTATCGACGACCTCAACACCTCCATCTGCCAATAATGAAATGTTGATTTCGGTGCAGTAGCCAGCTAAGGCCTCATCGACTGAGTTATCCACTACCTCATAAACCAAATGGTGTAGTCCCCGCTCACCTGTTGAACCGATGTACATTCCTGGGCGCTTACGGACGGCCTCTAAACCCTCAAGTACGGTGATTGCGCTGGCGTCGTACGAGTTCTCAGCCATCCACACTCCTTTACGCTTGAACTGCTTAAAAAGCCCGTAAAGGCTTCTGGGGCGATATTTTTCTTTGCGGTGGTCCATCCTATCGGTAAGTTGCACAAAGAAATACCCAAGAAAAGCCTTGTGTATGGGCATAGCCGAACGTTGAGCGCTTTAGGCAGGTCTCCTATTAGCCATATGTGTCTCTTGGCCCTCTAGCGTTGCGAATCGTTCGTACTCCTTTTTTCCAATTAGGTCCTTGAGGGCCAATGAAAACTACGCTTTGTATGGTGACACCGGAAGGGTTGGTTTGGATTGTTTTTAGCAGTTGGTCGTTTATCAACCTAAGTTGAACCGCCCAAGCAGTCGATGATGTTTGAACTGTTAATACTCCATCCAAAATTGAAATAGGAGTTGTGTGTTGTGCGATCTCTGCTCCAACAATATGGTGCCAAGTGATAAATAGATTTCCTTCAGCCAACCCGCTGTCCCATTCCCTCTCGGAAATTAAATTATTGAGCACTCCCGCAATAAGTTCAGGATCGCCCGGTTGGCCTGTTCGTTGGGTTGGTGCAGGTTTATTGGTTTTTCTGATAGCTCCAGTTTTGAATGTTTTGAAAAGATCTAAAGCCAAATCTCTTTTCTTCACTAGTTACTCATTTTCTTAACTAAACCTGGTGTTACATAAAATTTTTGAGTTAATAATTGCGAAGGTAGATCATTCTCAACAGCTGCCGTGATAATTGTTTGTTCAGCTACTTGTGTCGCAGACATTAATTGCACCCTGCGGGATGTATCCAGTTCGGCGAATACGTCATCTAAAATCAAAATTGGCTCTGCACCTTCACTTCTGAGTAAATCAAATGATCCAATACGCAGGGCGATTGCCATTGACCATGATTCCCCGTGACTGGCATACCCTTTGGCTGGGAAATCTCCAATTTGCAAATGTAAATCGTCGCGATGAGGGCCGATTAGTGAAACTCCACGCTCAATTTCTTGGTAGGCGACTTCCTCTAAACGTCTTGATAAAATCTCTATATTATTTTCGGTGTTATCGGTGACGCCTTCAGAACTACATTTGTATGAAATAGAGGCGGTTTTAACCTCATTCAGGTTAGCATAATTTTTTGTAACCCATGGGTTAAGTCTTGCAATAAGGGCAATTCTCTCCGCAGTTAACTGTGCGCCAAATCTAATAAGTTGTTCATTCCAAGGAGCCAGCGCATTTGTAGATGTGCGGGTTTTTAAAAGTACGTTGCGTTGTTTTACGACTCGGTCATAATCAGAAATAATCCCAGCTAATCGCGGAATCCTAGTTATTAATAACCGATCTAAAAAATCTCTTCTTGTTCCTGGGTCTGCTCGAACTAAATCCAAATCTTCGGGTGAAAAATAGACTATTTGGCAAGCTCCAAGTATCTCTCGTTGGCTGCGGGTGGGGTTTCCGTTAAGGCGTGCACGATTGGTTTTTGAGGTATTTATCTCTAAATCAACCTTAAGTATGCGATCATCTTTTATTATTTCACTTCTGATTATCGCTTGTTGTGCACCTAAAGTAATCAAAGGTGCGTTACTCGCAACACGGTGAGAAGTAAGGAAAGAAAGATATATTAATGCTTCCACAATATTTGTTTTTCCGGACCCGTTGTCTCCAATAAAGGTAGTAACTCCTGGGTGTAGTTCAAGCTCTAAGTTGGGGTACGAGCGAAAGTTGGTGAGGGCCAACTTATTGATACGCATTGCATGTACCTTTTTTTAAGAGGCGTAACGCATTGGCATTAATAGATAGCGATAGTTTTCAACTATTGTTCCATTTTTATCATCTTTACCCATTAAAATCGCGGGCTTATTTGGTCCGGTAAAGGAGATTTGAACAAACTTCGTGCCAACTGCCGTTAAGCCATCGGCTAGATATGTTGGGTTGAAGGCGATTGCTATCGGCTCTCCGGTTAATAGAATCTCAATGTCTTCTTTGGCTTGCGCCTCTTCACCAGTTCCAGCTTCTAAAGATAATGAATTATTCTCAAAATTCAGACGCAGTGGAACGGTTTTATCCATTACTAGTGCAACTCGGCGAACTGAATCTAAAAATCTCTCAACTTCAATAAGCGCTGTTGTAGTGACCTCTTGAGGTAAGAGATGACGAAATGGTGGGAAGGTTCCATCCAACATTCGAGATGTCATTGTTTTCCCGTCACTTGCGAATCCCGCTAAGCGATCGTTGCTCGTGTTAGGCGCAAATGAGATAGATATTTTTTTTGTTCCGTTGAGAGCTTTGGCTGCATCGGCAATGGTCCGTGCGCGCAATAGGGCTGTCGTTGAATTGTTTGGGATTGTTGGCTCCCAATGAATTTCGCGAACCGCTAAGCGATATCGGTCTGTAGCCGCCAAAGTAACCGTCTCTTTGTCAACGTCGATATGAACCCCTGTGAGTGTTGGTAATGAATCGTCGCGCCCTGCTGCAATAGCAACTTGGGCCACCGCGGCTGCGAAGACGTCACTGTTGATGATCCCGGTCGCCTCTGGTAGTTCCGGTAAGTGCGGGTAATCATCGACCGACAAGGTTGGGAGTGTGAATTTCGCGCTTCCGCTTGTTACTAGGACCCGAGATCCCTCTAACGTAAAGGTTATGGGTTTATTTGGTAGTGAGCGCGATATCTCTGCAAGTAAACGGCCAGGAACCAACACCTTCCCACCCTCTTTAATATCTGCGTGAAAGTGAGCCTTGCTCGCAGTCTCTAAATCTGAAGCAGAAAGGTAAACTTGGTCCCCAGTAGCGTCTATAACTATTCCTAGTAACTCTGTTTTAATCGGCCTAGTTGAAAGACTTCTGGAGACCCAGTTGACCCCATCGGCCAAAATAGTTTGCTCAACAATGAACTTCATATCGCTCCCCAATTCAGTGAAAGGTTCGTTTTATATCTAGATTTATATATATAAAGGTAGTCGTAGTAACCAGGAGTGTTTTCTGTGGATGGTGACGAAACCCCCTGTTGAAGACGGTGTTTCTTTAGTAATGTAATGGGGGAAAACCACACAAACGTGTGGACAAAACTAGCGATCATCCTCCTAACCCCCTTTGAACCTCATTAAAACCTATTAATCTCCTGAGAGACCACAACACTTACCCACAAAAAAACATCAGATCTCCACCCTTATCCACAGATTATCCACAACTGGGGGTAATCTGTGGCAAAACGGAGATTTTAGAGCCTTTACCTCACCTGCTGTTTAATTCTATTAGTCAACTCTGTGACTTGATTGTAAATTGATCTGCGCTCAGCCATAAGTTGGCGAATCTTGCGGTCGGCATGCATAACCGTTGTGTGGTCACGCCCGCCGAATGTTTGGCCGATCTTTGGCAATGAAAGCTCTGTGAGCTCGCGGCAAAGGTACATAGCGATCTGCCTGGCGTTTACTAAAACTCGAGACCGAGACGTCCCGCACAGGTCGTCAAGGGTTAATGAAAAGTAGACCGCCGTTTGGGCCATGATGGTTGAAGCGGTAATTTGTGGATTGCCCTCATTAGGAATGAGATCTTTGAGAACAATCTCAGCAAGGGACAAATCCACGCTTTGCCGGTTCAGGGAGGCAAAAGCCGTTACTCGGATTAAAGCGCCTTCAAGCTCACGGATATTTGTGGAGATTTTACTAGCTATATATTCCAACACATCGTCAGGGGCATTTAATTTATCTTGCGCAGCTTTTTTTCTAAGAATTGCAATTCGTGTTTCAAGTTCAGGTGGTTGAATATCGGTTATTAAACCCCACTCAAAGCGACTTCGAAGTCGATCTTCCAAAGTGGTTAATTGCTTAGGAGGGCGATCACTCGAAATAACAATCTGCTTATTTGCATTGTATAAAGTATTAAAAGTGTGAAAAAACTCCTCTTGGGTTCGTTCCTTATTTTCTAAAAATTGAATATCATCAACAAGTAAAATATCTAAATCTCTATAACGACGCTGGAAGACTGAAGCCTTGTCGTCACGAATAGAGTTAATAAAATCATTAGTGAACTCTTCTGAGGAAACATAACGAACTCGTACATGGCCGTATAACTCTTTTGCATAGGCCCCAATAGCCTGCAGGAGGTGGGTTTTACCCAACCCTGATTCCCCATAAATAAATAGAGGATTGTAAGCTTTTGCTGGCGCCTCAGCCACAGCCACTGCTGCTGCATGTGCAAAGCGATTCGACGAACCAATAACAAAAGTTTCAAAAATGTATCGAGGATTAAGTTGTGACACCTCGGAATTCTTGGAAACTTGAGGTGATGTATCGTCTCGCCCCATTCCTGCTTTCGGAGCGAGGAAGTCAATTTCAACATCAGCCATTGGTGAAACACTCAACTCCAAAGTTTCATCTACCGTAACGGCGATATTTGTTTTTTCACCAAGTTCACGTGTTAAAAAATCACTAACAGCAACACGAAGCCGACTCTCCAAGACATCTTTAGCAAATAAATTAGGGGTTGCAATCAACAATGTAGTTTGGTCACTGTTGTGGAGTAAACCCAAAGGCTTGCTGAGAGATAGAAAAGCGCGGTGTTGGGGTGCATCACTAGCGACCTCATCAATTACCCGTCCCCAAAGGGCACCGAGTTCAATCTCTTTAACGTCCACACGCCACCTCATTAATATCCACAGGGTTATCCACAACCTGTGGTCTAAACCTAAGGTTGAGCCCTTACGCCATCCTCAACCCAGGAAAACCTGTGGAGGGAGTCGAAAAGTAGAGCGAATTGAGCGAAAAAGCAACCGGTTATCCACAGCAGAAAAAACTGCCCTGGGGAGCACAGTTGAGTTTGACCACCTTATCGCTAGACCTCTACCGTTACACCCTCGCTTCCCCCGTATTTCTGGCCGCACCACCATATATAACCTTTTAGGAGTCCCACATGACAAAGCGCACCTTCCAACCAAATACACGCCGCCGAGCCAAGAAGCATGGCTTCCGTGCCCGTATGGCAACACGAGCAGGTCGCGCGGTTTTAGCCGCACGCCGCGCTAAGGGCCGCGTCCACCTTTCCGCGTAAGGATTTTTAAAGAAGATTCCAGTGCTAGCTAAAACTGCACGTCTTACCGAGAGCGGTGATTTTGCCCGCGCAACAAAAAGTGGACTCCGATTTTCATCGACCAATTTTGTGGGATACCTGCTCACCAATACCTCATCTAACGATCCTGCACGAGCAGGTTTAATAATTAGTAAATCTGTCGGAAATGCCGTAACTCGAAACCGATTAGCAAGAAAAATTAGACATTGCATTGGCAATCAATACCCAACTCTTCCAAAGGGAGGCC
This sequence comes from Actinomycetes bacterium, assembly GCA_025360085.1. Lineage (GTDB taxonomy): Bacteria > Actinomycetota > Actinomycetes > Nanopelagicales > Nanopelagicaceae > Planktophila. Next base: position 27,728 of record JANYCW010000032.1, on the reverse strand, counting down.
TATTGGTTATTAGGGGTTTAAGAAATTCAGCAAAAGCAGATTGTGCGGTAGAAATAGCCAAAATTGTTAATTATTTAATAAAGAGGTCGGACGAGCGGCTAGAAAAAAAATGAAAAGTATTTTTATCGTTTCTATAAAACTTTATCAAAAATGGATTTCTCCAATGTTTGGTCCGCGCTGTAAATATTACCCTTCATGTTCTAGTTATGCGGTCTCGGCTATTGAAACCTATGGATTAAAAGGAGTCGCAATGAGCATCTGGCGATTAATGCGTTGTAACCCATGGTCACACGGTGGCGTTGATTATGCAATTAAAGAAAAGGTTGGAGTTTAATTGATGAATACCATTCTAAACCCCTTATATATCGCGGTTTCTTGGGTGATCATCACAATCCATAAAATACTCTCACCGATATTTGGAAGCGACAGTGGCGTGTCTTGGTCGTTAGCTATTGTCGGTCTAGTTATTTTGATTCGAATAATTTTGATTCCCCTCTTTGTAAAACAAATTAAAAGCCAGCGGGCACTAACGGCTTTACAGCCACATATGAAGGAGATTCAAAAGAAGTATAAAGATGATCGCCAAAAGCAATCTGAAGAGATGATGAAGCTTTATAAAGAACACAAAACAAACCCTTTAGCATCATGTTTTCCCATTCTTGCCCAAGCACCGATTTTCTTTTCTCTCTTTACAGTTCTTAACGGGATAGGTAAAACACCGCCCATTAAACACGGAGTTTTAACTCAAGCCGATGTCGTAAGTGCAGCTAATGCAAAATTTTTTGGTGCGCCAATTTCAGATACTTTTCTCGGAACCAATATCACCACCGTAAAAATAGTCACGGTTGTTTTAATTGCATTTATGTCTCTGACAACTTTCACTACACAACGTCAGTTAATGTTAAAAGGAATGCCTAAAATGGATTCTAGTAATAACATGATGTTGCAACAACAAAAAATTATGTTGTACGCGTTTCCTGTTATTTTTGCAATCTCAGGAGTTAACTTTCCAATTGGTGTATTAATTTATTGGTCGACAACAAATCTTTGGACATGGGGACAGCAGTTTTACGTTATCAAACGAAATCCAACACCTGGGTCGCCGGCCTACGAGGAGCTTCAACATAAAAAGGCCAAGAAGAGTGGGACTGTAGAGAATCCAGAGACTGAAATCATCACCCCCATTGAAGATCTCAAAGGTCAACGAAACCAACCAAAAAAGAAGAAAAAGAAGGGCAAGTAGATATATGTCCAATTAGGACAAATCATCGCGAATGGTATTAATTCACTACAAACCCGACAGGGAGAGCAAAAAATGGCAAAGAAAAGAGTCAAAGCCACAGAAGAGGCCGCCATTGAGGTGGTCGTTGAACCAAGTGAACCAAGTTCTGCTGAAACCAACGAAACCAAGCCACTCAAAGGCGTAGCCCGCTTAGAAGAGGAGGGGGATATCGCAGCCGACTATCTGGAGGCGCTGTTGGATATAGCCGACCTAGATGGCGATATCGATATTGATGTTGAAAATGATCGCGCATCCCTTGCCATTGTCGGCGGAAAACTTCGCCACTTAGTTGGTAGCAACGGAGAGGTTTTAGATGCTATTCAAGAGCTCACGCGATTAGCGGTACAAACCTCGACAGGTGATCGATCACGGTTGATGCTAGACATCGACAATTTTCGCGGTAATAAGCGTAGAGAGTTAAAAAAGCTCGCTCAGGAAATGGCCGAGGAGGCTAAATCAACGGGCACGTCCATCAAATTAGCTCCTATGAACGCCTTTGAACGCAAAATTATCCATGACACAATTCAAGATTTGGGCCTTACGAGTGAGTCCGATGGAGAAGATCCACACCGCTACGTCGTCATTTATAGCGCATAAGTGGATGTTTCACGTGAAACTCTGATAGAGCAGTATTTTCCAGATACTGCGCGAATAATGGCCTATGCCGAATTTCTGGCAGGTCCAGGAGTTGAGCGAGGGTTACTAGGCCCTAGAGAGGCCGATCGAATCTGGGAGCGTCATATTTTCAACTGCCTGCCTGTGACCACCCTACTAAAAGAGGGTTCGATACTCTTTGATGTCGGCTCTGGAGCAGGACTACCTGGGATCGTCATTGCTCTGGCCAGACCTGATGTGCATGTCGTTTTAATAGAGCCATTAGAGCGCAGAGTCGAGTTCCTGAAAGAGGCAGTAGCTGGTCTCAATATTGAGGTCATTCGTGGGAAGGCCCAGGATGTTCGAGCTACTGCCCACTACGTTACCGCCAGGGCGGTTGCCCCTTTAGAGAAGTTAAAGAAAATGACGTGGCATCTTGTGAAAACAGGTGGTTCATTAATGGCAATTAAAGGTAAATCGGCTGAAATTGAGATGAAATCTCTACCTCTTTCGATTCTTCACGAAGTAGAACTAGCGGGAATTGAACCCGGACGCATCGTTGAGGTGCGCAAAGGTGCTTAACTAAGCACCGTGGATGATTCACGTGAAACAAAGAGGATAGTGGGGACCCGCCGCTTACGTGAGGCGATGGTAAAACCGTCAAGCCTTCGAATTATTACAGTGGCCAATCAAAAAGGCGGAGTCGGCAAGACCACCTCGACAGTCAATATAGCGGCAGCTCTTTCCATGGGGGGTTTGAGGGTTTTAGTTATTGATCTAGACCCACAAGGAAATGCCTCAACTGCCTTTGGTGTGGAGCATTTTGAAAACCCTGGAATCTACGAAGTTTTAATGGGTGATTTAACGTTAGAGGCCTGTGTTCAAAAAGTTAAAGGCTTTCCATCATTGGAATGTGTGTCATCAAATACGTCCCTTGCTCAAGCCGAAATCGAATTAGTCCCGATGGTCGCGCGCGAGATGCGACTTAAAGAGGCAATTGAAGAGTTGGTCGCAGAACGCCTACTTCGAGGAGAAGCTCTGGACTATATCTTTATTGATTGCCCTCCAAGTTTAGGTCTGCTGACTATCAATGCCTTGAGCGCTGCGAAAGAAATGTTGATTCCAATCCAATGCGAATATTACGCACTTGAAGGCCTATCTCAACTTTTGAAAACATATGAATTAGTGAAGAAACGTTTAAATGCAAATTTAAAACTTTCGACATTTGTTTTAACAATGTTTGATGGACGCACACGTTTAGCCAATGATGTTGCCGATGAAATTCGAAAACATTATCCAAACGAGTTAATTGACATTCCAATTCCACGCGCCGTTCGCGTCTCAGAGGCACCAGGGTTTAATCAGACCGTCATGACGTATGACGCGTTATCTCCTGGGGCGATTGCATACATGTCGGTGGCTCGCGAATTAGCAGCGCGCTCAAAACCATTTGACGCCAACGTTATTTCAATACATTACAAACATGAAGGTGAGATTGCATAATGGTACGTCGCGGCGGGCTAGGAACAAACCTAGATGTATTAATTCCTACTTCATTAACGGTCCAGGGACGAGAAGTGGCAACCCAAGACGAAGTAGACATCAATTCAATATCACCAAATCCACGCCAACCACGTAAACACTTCGATCAAGATGCACTTAATGAATTGATTGCCTCTATAAAAGAGATTGGAATTTTGCAACCTCCAGTCGTGCGCCAAACATCACCAAGTTCGTATGAATTAATTATGGGCGAGAGACGGTATCGTGCAGCAAAGGCTGCAGGGCTTACAACAATTCCTGTAATTATTCGACAAACTGCCGATAATGAATTATTGCGTGAGGCTTTAATTGAAAACATTCACAGAAGTCAACTAAATGCGCTAGAAGAGGCCGCGGCTTATTCACAACTACTCACCGACTTTAACTGCACACACGAAGAGCTGGCACAGAAACTTGGTCGCTCTCGCCCACTAATATCCAACACTATTCGCTTAATGAATCTACCGACTTCGGTTCAAGCAAAAGTAGCTTCCGGCGCGATAACTGCAGGACATGCACGAGCTTTGCTTGGCTTAAACAACGCTCAAACTATTGAAAATCTCGCGTCAAAAATTGTGAGTGAAGGTTTAAGTGTGCGTGCTATAGAGAATTTAATAGTTACATTTTCACCAAGAAAAAGGGATAAAAAAACTAAAAAATTTACGTCTAGCACGGTTGAATTCAAAGAAATTGCCGAACGCATTGGCGATGCCTTAGATACCCGAGTTTCAATTCAAGGTAGTATAAAAAAAGGAACAATTGTCATTGAGTTTGCAGGAGTTGAGGATTTAAAACGACTTACAAAAGAGATTGAAGGCTAAGTTAACTGAATTCCACCACGTCGTGACATTTCTGTTTTAATAACACCACCAAGAGCTTTCACACCATCCCGAATTCGTTCAGGTGTTGGGTAGCAGTAGGACAAACGAAGCGACCACGAGCCGAACCCGTCGGCATAGAAGGCAGTGCCTGGGACGTATGCCACTTTTGCAACAATAGCTTTTGGCATTAAAGCGCTCGTGTCGATTTCTGGAGGCAAAGTGACCCAAACATAAAAACCTCCACCAGGTTTTGTCCATTTTGCAACCGCTGGAAAAAACTCATCAAGGGACTCAAGCATTGCGTCGCGACGAACTTTATAAAGTTCACAAAAAGATGCAATCTGATCTCGCCATGGTTGGTCAGCTAGGTAACTAGAAATAGTAAGTTGTGCAAAGTTTGAGGGACATAAAATTGAAGACTCACTCGCGATAACTAATTTTTCTTTGAGTGACGGAGGAACCAATGCCCAGCCAACGCGTAGGCCTGGTGCAATCGTCTTGGAAAATGTTCCAAGATAAATAACATTCTCTGAATCCTCTGCGCGCATCGCATTTGGTGAAGGCTTATCAAAGCCAAGTAATCCGTAGGGGTTGTCTTCAACAACAAATATTTCAGCGTCGCGACAAATATTTAATATTTCAGTTCGTCGTTCAGCCGGTAATAAGACCCCAGAGGGATTTTGGAAGTTTGGAATAATGTAAAGAAATTTAATTTTACGCCCAGCTGCTCGAACACTAATAATTGCATCCCGTAGACCTTGAGGAACTAAGCCAGAATCATCGGTTTCAACGTGAATGACAGAGGCTTCGTATTGGTGAAAAGTTCCCAAAGCTCCGACATATGAAGGCGCTTCAACCAGCACAACATCGCCGGGGTCGATAAAGATTCTAGAGATTAAATCCAATGCCTGTTGGGAGCCTGTTGTTACTAAAACATCGTCAGGATTGGCTCTTATTCCTTCTAGAGCCATGACTTCGCAAATCTGCTCTCTTAGTTTTGGGTGACCCTGCCCGCTTCCATATTGCAACGCTTCAGCACCATTAGTAAGAACCAGTTTTTGAACAACATCGGCCATCATGGGCATTGGAAAGGCCGAGAGATTGGGCATTCCGCCGGCCAAAGAGACGATTTCCGGGCGGGAGGCGACGGCAAAAAGGGAGCGAATTTCACTGGGCTTCATGTGCGCAGCCCGACTTGCAAAGCGCTCCTCTAAATTCTGAGGAGCACCAGTTTCAAATCGCTGCGTGATGTCAGACATGTCCTAAGTCTGCCACATAGCAACTCTGTTCGAACACGAATTAACGGCGGATGCCGGCTTTTCGAAGATCAGCAATTCGTAACGTGCCAGTCTTTGCATCATCTTCTGAGGCTAAATAGAGCCGTTGGATTGCAATCACCAACGCTTCAGCAATCACATCACGAAAATCTGCTCGAGAAAGACGGTTGATGTCACCTGGATTACTCGAATAGCCTAAATCAATTTGCACGGCCGGCGCTCGAGTTAATCGCAGTAAATCCCAAGCTTTTGCATGTGTACGACAGTTCACTAAATCAGTACGAGCACAGATTTCTCGTTGGACCAAAGACGCAAAACGCTCACCAACAATGGAATGAATTCCGTGGACGTCACTGCCATAATAATAAGTTGCTGCTCCATGTGCGTTTTCATTTTTATAACTATCGATACGTAATGAAATCATGAGATCAGCGCCACTTTGATTAGCAAAAGCAATTCGCTCATTTTCAGTTGGATTATTTGAAGATCCCTTTGTAAGAAAGACGGAAGCACCTAATGCAAGCAAGCGTCCCTCTGTTCGAAGCGCAACATCATAAACTGTTTCATCGTTACCATCTGGGTTTAAAACTAGTACTTTGTTAGCAAGTGCTGGCCCACGATTTCTGTGTGTTGCACTTTCTCGCATCGCCGTTGGTGCACCTCCTGAAACTATTCGGCTTAGTCGCAATAGCGAGATGATAGTGGCAGGCCCACATTTACCATCTACAGATATGCCAACGGACTTTTGGAACTCTTTAACCCCGGATTCTAAACGGGGACCATATATCCCATCGACTCGCCCGCAATCAAAACCCATCTGCGTTAAACGTGACTGAAGTTCGGCAACATCGTCACCACGCATGAGAGGTGATTCTTGAAGATTGAGCGAGCGATCACCAAGTTTCCACCGAGCCTCTCCAATGGCGCGTACAGTAATTGCATCTAAGAAGCCAGTAACGCTCAAGCCTCTTTCCTGCTGAAAGGAGCGAATTTGTGCTTCATTTAATTCATGCATTAGTGACCCTTAAAGATATTTAGGCAATAAAGCTGGCAAGATCTTTCAGCAGCGCTGGTTTTGGTTTTGCGCCGACAATAGTCTTCACAACCTCACCATTGACAAAAACATTCATAGTTGGAATCGATGTGATGCCATATTTAATAGCTATTGCAGACTCTTCATCAGTATTGAGTTTTACAATTTTTAATTTTGAACCGTACTCATTTGAGATTTCTTCAAGAATTGGTCCTACCGCGCGGCAAGGCCCACACCATTCAGCCCAAAAATCAACTAAAACCGGAGTACTGCTTTTGAGCACTTCAGCATCAAATGTCGCGGTTGTAACTTTGATTGTTGCCATCGAAAATCTCCAAATCTTCCTTTTGTAGTGAGTGAACTTTACTAGTGCGAGAGATATTTTTCGGCATCAAGTGCGGCTTGACACCCAGAGCCTGCCGCCGTTATCGCTTGGCGGTAGGTGTGATCTACAAGATCCCCGCAGGCAAAGACGCCAGGGATATTAGTTCGGGTAGAACGACCCTCAACTTCTACATATCCCTCGGCATTGAGCGTGACTTGCTCAGCAATCAATTCACTCCGAGGAATATGCCCAATTGCAATAAAAAGACCTGTGAGAGCCTGCTCGCTTTCACTGCCATCAGTAGTATCACGCAACTTAAGACCAGAGACCTTGGAGTCCCCAAGAACATCTATTACTTCAGTGTTCCAACGAAATTCAATCTTAGGGTTGGCCATTGCACGATCAATCATTATCTTAGATGCACGCAGAGAATCCCGTCTGTGAATCAAAATAACTTTGCTAGCAAATTTTGTTAAAAAAGTTGCTTCTTCAACGGCTGAATCACCACCACCAACGACGGCGACTATTTGATCGCGAAAAAAGAAACCATCACAAGTGGCACACCATGAAACCCCATGTCCCGATAAACGTTTTTCATTCTCTAAACCAATTTCTCGGTAAGCCGATCCCATCGCAAGGATGACAGCTCGAGCTTTAATTGTGTTTCCAGAGCCGTCAATCAGAATCTTCACACTTCCTGACAAATTCATTTCAACAATGTCATCTGTGATCAACTCAGAACCAAATCGCTTAGCCTGATTACGCATATTGTCCATTAAATCAGGACCCATCACGCCATCGACAAAACCAGGAAAGTTCTCAACCTCTGTTGTATTCATCAGTGCTCCACCGGCAGTAACAGAACCTTCGTAAATGATTGGATTCAACTGCGCACGAGATGCATATATTGCAGCTGTGTAGCCGGCTGGACCTGATCCAACAATGACCACATCTCTAACTTCACTCACCAAAATTCCCCAGCATTCTCATTTGTTGTTACCTATTAGAACCCTCGATTTAGTCATTTTATTCCACATCCGGTGAGCGACGCACGAGCGAATCACGTAAGTGAGTTATCATTGAAATCTCTTCTACACCCGCGGCTTTTCCTGCAATCAAGTAACCAAGAAAAGCCATAAACATAATGATTCCAAGTTCTCCTGCACGGGCAAGGTGTGAAAGATTAACGCCTACCCAGTTAATGTACTGAGTGAGCGCGAATAAGGGAGCCATTACACCAACTGCGGCGCCAATGAGGCGAAGGTGTTGACCAAAGAAATCCATAATTTTTATTGGACCAGTGTGTTTTTTAATCAAAGAAAGAGTGATTAGCAGACCAACAATGTAACTAATAGAGAAAGCGAAACCAAGTCCTATCGTGACCCACTGATTCTTTAAGAAATGTAGGAAAAAGTAAGAAAGACCGACCGAGATAAGGTTAATAATAAAGATTGATATAACTTGAGTACGGGTATCCTCAAAGGCGTTGAATCCTCGAATCAAAATTAGATTAATTGAGAATGCAACTAATCCAAAACTCAAGGCTGACAAAACATAACCGATATAACGTGAATCTTCCGCTGGAATGCCAATGAAAATTACTTGGGTAATAAGTGGCCCGAAGAACAAGAATGCTACGGCACTCGGAATTGTAATAACTCCCACCAATTTGATTGCTCGAATTAATTGAACTCGAACCTCTTCACGGTTCTTTACTAATGCCAAACGGGATAAATGCGGCAGGATTGCGGTAATTATCGAAATTGTGACAATTGAGTATGGGAGCAACATTACAAAGTATGCGTATGTATAAGGGGTATATCCGACACCTCGACTTATTCCCTCTTGAGCGCTACGAACGGCCGCACTTGTTGCGACATTTACTGTAACTAAATATCCAAGTTGTGAAATCAAAACATATAGCAAAGTCCAACCTGCCAAACCAAATGATTTACCAAGCCCAGCTAATCCCCAGCGGGGCCGTAATTTAATACCCAAATGTCTAATAACCGGAATCAACACGAGAGCCTGCACAACAACACTGATTGTTGTTCCCCAGCCTAAAATTAGAATCTGCTTTGAGGTAATCGTCTCTAAACTAATCCCAGGCGAAAGCAATAAAAATCCGCCAAAGAGCGCGATGCCAATAATATTATTTGCGATTGGCGCCCACATGAGTGGCCCAAATGAGCCACGGGCATTTGCAACTTGGCCAAGCATTGTAAAAAGTCCAAGGAAAAATATCTGTGGCAAGCAGTAACGTGTAAATGCGATTGCAATCTCTTTTTCAGTTTCAAAGCCTGCTGTAAAAAACTCTGGAGCATATAACCGTACTAGTGCTGGAGCGAAATAAACTCCAACCGCGACGAGAATAAATAGAATGAACGAGATTGTCGTAATCAAACGAGAAGCAAAACCATCACCGCCATCGTCATGGTCAAAGGATCTAACTAATTGTGGAATGAAAATCGCAGTGAGTGCACCACCAACAAGCAAGTTATACAAAATGTTGGGCATCGTATTTGCTACGTTGTAGGTGTCGGCCAATAGAGCGGTGCCGAATACAGCAACAATAAGGATGCCACGGATAAAGCCAGTAATGCGGGAAAAGATTGTTCCGAGTGCCATTATTCCTGAGGCACGAAATAGCTCACTAGATTTCACGTTTTCGCCCCTTTCTTACTCGTCGAACACTCTGGGCAACTGCGGCCAGCAGGAGAAGTATTGCCGCTCCAGTCGTAAACCATGTGACGCGAGGATCAATGACCGTAGCGTTTAACGCCAAAGTTGTAGATGGGACCACATCATTGCCTCCATCGTCGGTAATTTGGGCAAAAACTAAGGTTTGTCCGGGGGCTACCACATAGGTGTTGAGCTCTAACTGGGTTTTTGAGTTCGGTGCCAATTTTAATGAATTAAAACTATCGACCAGAATCCTTGCATTCATTGCCAACATTTGGATATCAATAGTAACCTCAACTGGAAAATCGTTGATAACAGTCACGGGCAACATACTTTTTTCAGTTGTTATCTGATACTTACCTGGGATTATTCTGAGTCTATGAAGCTGCGCATCAACGGCAGCGTGGGCATTAAATGCAAAATATTTGCGGTCCTCAAAAGTTAATTGTGGTGAAAGCAAACGCGCTAAACGCACTCTCAACCATAACAAATCCGGTGAATTAACCACTTTCGACAACCGTGTTAACGCTTTTCTATCGTCTCCATAGCTTTTACGCAAAAGTGGGCTCAGTTTTGAAACCCCAGTATTCCATCCTCTCTTTGGCTCACTACTAACAGTCCGGCCCAGACTTATCTCTAACTGCGTTTTTCCGAATGAGTAGTACATTCTTAATTCGCTTGGTGCTAAACGCTTAGCCATTGAAACATCAGGGTTGCCATAGGCCAGTGCAATGACGTTGTTCTTTGCACTAACATTTTTTAACTGCGATAGCCAGATAGTCGCAATTTGTTGCCCAATAGGTTTGGCCTGTGTTGCGAGTTTATATCCAGAACTCATTACCGTAACTTCATCAATGAGTGCTGGGTCAATAACCCACACGCGTGAATTATCTGCAGGAATAAAAACTAACTGTCCTAGTTTTCCCGATGGTGTTAGCTCTTGAGCTAGGTCATCATTTCTAAATTCGCCTGTAAAGTTTTGATGAAGTGAACTGGCAAGATACACAACATTGGCGTCCGCAGTGGCAATGGCGGAAGGAAAAGAGGGACAAAAAATTAGAAGTCCTAGCATAAAACTGAAAACCTTTTTCATAACTTTAACTCACCGTTTCGGGCAATGAGTTTCTTTTCATCTGGATATGCCAACCGTTCAATTATTTCGCTTAACGGAAACCACGAAACTTCATCAACCTCACTCACTTGCGGCATTAAAATCCCACTCACTTCTGAAAATAGGAAGTGATGTACAGTTTTATGGATTCGCTTTCCGCCAGCCATAAACCAGAAGTCAATAACTCCCAAAGATCGCAATATTGATGAAGTGATTCCAGTTTCCTCGGCCACCTCACGAATTGCGGCTTGCTCAGGAGTCTCACCCGCTTCGATATGGCCTTTTGGTAAGGACCACAACAACCGTGTACCGCTGGAGTCTTTATGATCTATGCGGCCAATAAGAAGGCCTTTTGACCCGGTTAAATCGATGACTAAGCCACCAGCACTCACTTCATCAACGCGTTTTGTATACAATCGTTTTTCAGCCGGCCTTTTCGAATTATTGGCATTAAGTTGAGTTTGTGTTTGGGGGCCGCGGTTAGCGGGACGCTTGCGCTTCCGCTTCTTATTAATGCCATCGCTGCCCGCACCAGGTGCCGGGAACATAGAGCAAGAGTACTGCTCTAACCTTACTTATTGTGAATAGCGCATTAGGGGCTGCCGGCGAGTTAGCAATCCGCTCTCTCATTGCACGAGCACCACTGGCCAGTTCACTGGCTCAGGAATTCAAATCAAAGGGATTTACTTTGGCCTTGGTCGGCGGTTCTGTTCGCGATGCAATTTTAGGCAGGCTTGGAAATGATTTGGATTTCACGACAAATGCTTTGCCGCAACAATCAAAAAAAATTTTGCAAGCATGGGCTGAAAATGTTTGGGACACCGGAATTGCATTTGGAACTGTAGCTGGTAGGCGTGGAGATACTACTGTTGAAGTAACCACATATCGAAGTGAACATTATGATCTGGATTCACGAAAACCAGATGTAGTGTATGGAAAAGATATTCTTGGAGATTTGTCTCGCCGTGATTTCACCGTGAATTCAATGGCGCTTGAACTAACTGGCGTCGAGCCCGAATTTATAGACCCTTTTCATGGATTACAAGATTTAGCTCAGAAAGCACTTCAGACTCCGGTAAATCCAGATGATTCATTCACAGACGACCCACTTCGTATGATGCGTGCTGCGCGGTTTGCTAGTCAGTTAGATTTTGAAATTAGTCCAAATGTAATGACATCGATTAAAAAATTATCTCCACGAATTTCTATCGTTTCAGCCGAACGCGTGCGCGATGAATTTATAAAGATTCTCATGTCACCAAATCCACGCATTGGGATAACCATTTTAGTCAATTCAGGGTTAGCTGAAATTGTTATCCCTGAAATCCCTAGACTTCGATTAGAAATTGATGAGCACCATCATCACAAAGACGTTTTTGAACATTCGATTACCGTTCTTGAACAGGCGATCGCACAGGAAGATCGACTTGAGGGACCTAATTTAGTTATTCGTCTTGCTGCACTATTACATGACATTGGAAAACCAAAGACACGAAGTTATATTGAAGGTGGTGGTGTCTCATTTCATCACCACGAAGTCGTCGGTGCAAGGCTGGCGAAGAAACGTTTGCAAGAGTTACGATTTGATAGTCACACTTGCGAGGCGGTTGAAACTTTAACCGCACTTCACTTGCGCTTTCATGGCTACGGTGAAGGCGAGTGGAGTGATTCTGCAGTTCGGCGATATGTTCGTGATGCAGGCGCGTTATTAACGCATTTACACGTACTTACTCGAGCCGACTGTACGACTCGAAATAGAATCAAAGCGATGCATCTTTCTGGAGTTTATGATTCGCTGGAAACACGTATCAATATTTTGATGGAGCAAGAAGAACTATCCAAGATTCGCCCAGATTTGGACGGCGCCCAAGTTATGGCGCTTCTAAATTTAAAGCCTTCACGCGAGGTTGGTGCAGCAATGGATTTCCTAATGGAACTTCGACTTGATCAAGGAACTATTGGTCAAGAGAGGGCAACTGCGGAGCTATTAAACTGGTGGGAAAACCGAGGGCCGAAGTAATTGAGTGGCGACAAGTAAATAAGTACTACTTACACAAAGTGGCACTGTCGCCGATATTCCAGACGGTGGAAGCAATGCGGCGGCGATTAAGCCACCTGAGACAATCGCGCCATTAACCAAAACATCATAAACGGCAAATACTCGCCCACGAAAGTAATCATCAATCTTTGACTGTACTAGAGCATCATTTGTGACTTTCACATTTTGTCCAAAGAAGGCCGTTAAAAAGGCGGTGAGGGCTAAAGCGAGTTGAGTTTGCGAAACTGCGAGAATTAACGGCGCAGAAGCACTGGCAAACATTGAATACCTAATCCAGCGATGGCGCCCGAATCTTGCAACACCGGCCGGAGCTAAAAAAGCGCCAGAAAAAAGGCCGACACCTGCGATAGTCAAAACTATTCCAAAACCCGCCAAACCCGCCTCGGGATTATTTGGACTATTAAATGTATTTCTCTCCAATAAAAGCGCAGTTAGTGTTAATGCCGTTAAACCTCCACGGTGTACGGCAGTTGTAAGAATTCCACGCGCTGCATCTGAATGGATTGCAAGAAACTTAAACCCCTCGCGCATGTCAGTCAAACCTTGGGAAAGACTCGATACTTCTTTCTTGTGTTTCACAGGCCCAAGCTCAAGTTTTTTTAGACGAAGTGTTAGAAGAGCCGACATTAAGTATCCGGCACTGGCTATGAGAATCAATAATGCATCGGCGTGATTAGCAACAGTTGATGAGTTAACGAGCGAGCGAACCCCTACACCAATTCCACCACCGATAACGGCAAGAAGCGACCCACCTGTAACCGCAATCGCGTTGGCGATGATTAACGGTTCGGATTCTACTAAAAGAGGAAGTCCCGCCGAAAGCGCTGCAAGAATTAAGCGATTAATGCCGAATGCAATCAAGACAACAATGGTCAGCGCTATTCCAGTAGTGCCTCTAAAGATAAAGATAGAAACAATAATGAGATTTGCGGAGCGTAGGAGGTTAGAAAAAAACAGCGCCCGTTGTCTTGAAATTCGATCTAGTACAGTTCCAATTAAGGGTCCAACAATTGAATACGGCAGCAAAACAACGGCAAATCCGAGCGCGGCATTCAACGCATTTGCTTGGCGCTCAGGTGAAAAGAGAATGAAAGAGGCTAGAGCGCTCTGAAAAACTCCATCGGTGGCCTGTCCGGACCAACGCACAGCCAACAACCTTGAAAATCTTGGATGTTTGAGAAGAGCAATAAAATCCATAAGAAAGAGCGTAGTCGCAGAAGTTGGTTTATTCTTAGCAATGATGAAATCTCAACGCTTACACATTGACTATTCGCTAGAAAAACGCGCAACGCTTTTAGCGCTCTTCCGTGGGAAGGTCGATGCCTGTGATGCTGACCCTTATCTGCTGCGTGCGGCAAAGTGGCATGGAGAAAGAACAACTCGAAACTGTCCAGTCTGCAAAAAAAACTCACTAGTCGAGCTTCAGTACACCTTCGGTGATCAATTAGGGCAATACTCAGGCCGCATTAAATCTCCCGAAGAGTTGCGCGAAATGGAGGGCGAATTCGGTGAATTTCGGGTCTATATCGTTGAGGTTTGCCGAGAGTGTTTGTGGAATCATTTATGTGCTTCATTTGTCTTAGGTGATGGGCGGGAGCGCAAAGCGCCTCGAAAGACCCGCACATTAGAGGATGAAGATTACGCGGCACGGTAGCCTTAACTAATGCTACGCAAACTGATTATTAGAACTGCGGTATTTCTTGGAGGCTTTGGTTTTATTGCCGCCGCAATTCTCTTTGCATTGGCCTACTTTTCGGTTCAAATCCCCGATCCGAATGCCTATGTCAATAGTCAATCAACGATCATTCAGTACTCTAATGGAGAAGAGATCGGACGCGTTGGAACCCAAAATAGACAGATAGTTCCACTAGCAAAAATTCCATTGAATCTACGCCATGCCGTCTTAGCCGCCGAAGATCGCGGATTCTATTCCAATCGGGCATTTAGTGTTACGGGAATTGTCCGCGCAATTTTTAATAATTTGAAAGGTGGATCACTGCAAGGTGGCTCAACAATCACTCAACAGTACGCAAAAACTGCATTTCTATCACCTAGCCGAACTATTCAGCGCAAAATTAAAGAGTTAGTCATTTCCATTAAACTGGAAAATCGATTATCCAAAGATCAGATTTTTGAAAGTTATTTAAATACAATTTACTTTGGACGTGGTTCTTACGGCGTCATGACCGCATCGCAACAGTATTTCAATCGCAATGTTGATCAACTCACTGATTCCCAAGCTGCCGTTATTGCATCTATTTTGCGCTCACCTGGTTTATATGATCCTGCGTTCAAAGAGGGTAATAAAGCGAGATTGATGGCGCGATTTGAGTATGTTAAAAAAGGAATGATTGACGCCGGTTGGATTGGTCAGAAAGACGCAGCCACAATGAAGTTTCCAGCGATTGCACCTCGTTCAACTTCTGGTCAATTGAGTGGACCGAAAGGTCACGTCATTGAAGCGGTACAAAAAGAGTTGGTAAAACTAGGCTTTAGTCAAGATCAATTATTAGTTGGTGGATTAGTAATTAAGACGACGTTAGATCAAAAAGCGCAGCAATCGGCGGTAGATGCAATCAATAAACTTTATCCGAAAAAAGCGCCAAATAATCTACATATTGGTCTTGTTGCAATCCGTCCGGGTACTGGCGAAATCGTCGCTCTATACGGCGGTAGGGATTACTTAGCTCGTCAACTAAGTGATGCGACCCAATCAATTGCATTGGCCGGCTCGACGTTTAAACCCTTTGCAATTATTGCCGCTCTAGAACAGGGAATTTCTCTGACATCGATGTGGAACGGTGATTCGCCACAAGTATTTGATGATGCGGGAAAACCTTATGAAGTTTCGAACTATGGAAATGAAGGATGGGGTCAAGTTGATTTGTTGTATGCAACTAAACATTCAATTAATACAGTCTTTGTCCCCTTAGGAATTAAAGTTGGCCCAGCAGCCGTCGTTGATGTTGCTCGAAGGGCAGGAATTCCTGTATCAGTTGCAATGATGCCGACACCATCGGTCGTTCTTGGTGTTGCCAGCCCACATGTGATTGATGTCGCTAATGCCTATGCAACATTTGCCGCACAAGGAATTAAGTCCAAACCATATTTAGTCGCTCAAGTATTGGGGTCAAATAAAGGCGTGTTGTATGAGGCCAAGCAGGAATCCCAAGAAGTATTTTCTAAAGAGGTTATGGCTGATCTAACTTATGCTCTTAAAGGTGTGGTCACTGGCGGAACTGGAACGGCTGCATTAGCCCTCAATCGTCCAGCCGCAGGAAAGACGGGTACATCGCAGTCCAATGCATCGGCTTGGTTTAGTGCTTACACCCCGCAACTAGCTGCATCGGTTGCACTTTTTCGAGATAGCGCCTCTGAATCCCTTAATGGAATTGGGGGGCTCACTTCGGTAACAGGTGGAACTATCCCGGCAAGAATCTGGACTGCGTTTATGAAAGGTGCACTCAAAGGGCAACCTATAGAAAACTTTCCAGCCCCATCAAATATTGGTGGTTTAGAACCTATTGTGATGACATCGGGTGGAATACAGACACGAACTCCCTGATGGCAATTTTTTCTAAAGCAGCATTTGGTTCGAAAGCAATACCTGGTTTTAAAGCAGTTTTTGCTTTAGCGGTTCTTGCATCCCTCCTTTCATTTGCGAAATTTTCACATTGCGAAAGCACAGCATGGGCGACGCCAGATCAATATATTCATGCTTGCTATAGCGACCTTCCTACACTCTATGGCGCGCGTGCTTTAGATAAAAACCAGTGGCCTTATTCGAGCGAAACTAATGCTGTTGAGTATCCTGCACTAACCGGAATCGTAATGTTTGTAACCGCCGCTTTCGTAAATTCACCAATAGCCTATTTCAATCTCAACGCCATTTTATTAGCGTCTATATTCATTGGATTAGTTTTCTTAGTAAGAAAAATGAAACCGGAGTTCGGTTATCTTTTACCAGTTGCTCCGGCAATGATTGCATCATTGTTTATCAATTGGGATTTATGGGCAATCTTTACAATGATGTTGGCAATTTATTGGTTTGATCGCAAGTCTTATACCTATAGCGCGCTCGCGATGGGAATCTCTATATCTACAAAGTTCTTACCGATATTTCTGCTGTTTCCAATTGCATTTATCTTATGGCGCCAAAATCGTATAAAAGTGTTATTTAAATACTTGGCGAGCGTTATTGCCATTTGGTTGGCAATTAATCTCCCGATTGCCATTACAACACCAACAGGATGGTGGCGCTTCTATAAATTGAATATGGAGCGAGGCGCAGATTGGGGCTCAATTTGGTTAGCTTTAAGTCAATTGGGGTTAAGCTTAAAAAATTTGAACTATTTAGCGCTCTTGCTTTTATTAGTTGGGATAACGGCTATAACAATCTTTTTCTTCGAACTCACATCAACGCCAACGCTTGCATCAATCTCTTTTATTGTGCTGGCAACAGTCATGGTCGCAAGTAAGGTTTACTCGCCGCAGTATGTTTTGTGGTTGACCCCACTGGCAATAATTGCACTGGCAGGCACAAAGGAACTTCCTGTTTTTTGGCTCTGGCAGGCAGGTGAAGTTATTTATCATGTTGCAATCTGGCAGCACATAGCGTCAGTAACCGGAGCCCACTTTGGTCTGGCCGCTGGTGGGTATGCGGCTTTGACAATTCTGCGTATCGCAACGACCGTGTACCTCATGTGGGCTCTCGCCCGAAGACTCTTTCAGGCTGGAAATCCACAGGCCGCTCGCTTCGATTTACTCTTTCAGGCCTCCAAGGCCTACCCTTAGGCCTCTTGAGCCAGCAGATAAAGTCGGTTTAGGAAGCACTAACCCTCCTGTCACGGAAATACCGTGGCCGTCTTAGTCCAGAGGAGGTCGGGTTAACGCATGCGTCACTATGAACTAATGGTCATTCTTGATCCAGAACTTGAAGAACGTACAGTCACACCAAGCCTAGAGACATACTTAAAGATTATTAAAGACTCCGGCGGAACCGTCAACAAGCTTGACTTGTGGGGCCGCCGCCGAATGTCTTTTGAAATTATGAAAAAAGGCGAAGGTATCTACGCAGTTATCGATATGAACTGCGAACCAGCTGCAATCAAAGAGTTAGATCGTCAACTCAATTTGAATGAAGCGATTCTGCGCACCAAAGTAATACGCCCAGAAAAATAAATAAAGCACGGACTCCACGAGTAGAGAAGAGGAAATAAAAATGGCAGCAGGAGATACAACCATCACAATGATTGGCAACTTAGTTGACGATCCGGAGCTACGTTTCACACCGTCAGGTGCGGCCGTTGCAAAGTTTCGCGTTGCCTCAACACCTCGCTATTTAGATAAGCAGACTAACGAGTGGAAAGATGGCGAAAGCCTATTTCTGCAGTGTCAGATTTGGCGTCAAGCAGCTGAAAATGTTGCTGAGTCACTGACAAAAGGAATGCGTGTCATCCTCTCTGGTCGATTGAAGCAACGTTCTTATGAAACTAAAGAGGGCGAAAAGCGAACAGTCTTTGAGGTAGAAGTAGATGAAGTCGGACCATCGCTACGTAACGCAACCGCTAAGGTCACAAAGACCCAACGCGCCGGCGGTACTAGTGGAGGTTTCTCAGCACCAGCTGCGACCGATTCATTTACCGAAGATCCATGGGCAGCAGCATCGTCAACACCGGCAGCTGGCGGTGGTTGGGGAACCTCAACAACCGACGAGCCTCCGTTTTAAATCAACCTAACCATCCATTCCTAGTTTAAAAAAAAGTTACTTAAAAATAGCTTTAAAGAACTAGGGCCCGAAAAGGAGCACCACAATGGGAGCAAGAAATAATAAGGCTCTACGCGAGCCAAAGAATAAGGGCGCAAAAGCCGCTGCCCTGAATAAAAAGTTTAAAAAGAAGCCGTGCGGCTTCTGTCAGCAGAAGGTCACATATATCGATTACAAAGATATTGCGACTCTTCGCAAGTACATATCTGATCGCGGCAAAATCCGCGCTCGCCGCGTTACAGGTGCATGCACTCAGCATCAGCGTTCAATCGCGACCGCGGTAAAAAACAGCCGTGAAGTAGCTTTACTTCCTTACACATCTTCAGCGAAATAGGGAGTGAATTACTTATGAAACTCATTCTTACTCGTGAAGTTGCAGGACTAGGCGCTGCGGGCGATGTCGTAACTGTAAAAGATGGCTTTGCACGCAACTTTTTATTACCTGCTGGAAACGCAATTGCATGGTCACTTGGCGGAGAAAAGCAGATCCAGAGTATTCGCCGCGCGCGTTCTGCTCGTGAGGTCCGCGATATCGACCACGCTAAAGAAATCAAGGTAAAGCTTGAGTCGGCAACAATTACCGCAAAGGTAAAAGTTGGTGCTAAAGGCGTCTTGTTCGGTTCTGTAACCGATAAAGATGTAGCAACTGCTATCAAGGCAGCGATTGGTTTGGATATCGATCGCCATGCAATCAAGACCCCTGGCCACATCAAGAAGGTCGGTAACCATACGGTTAAAGTCACTCTTGGCCACAACGTGGTTGCATCTGCAACAGTAATTGTTGTCGCCGAATAACTATCGCTTCAAGTAAAAAATTAGAAATACCCGTCGCTTATGCGGCGGGTATTTCTAATTTTGTGTGACCTGCACCAATGCGCGCTTGAAGTAATCACTCGTAAACTCACTTTGCGCTAATTCGTATTTAGCCATTCCCCACTCCCAAAAATCAAAGTCGAGGTCAGATACTTGCGATTGAATCGAGGCCCACAATGTCCAGCCATACTTTGCCATTAAAGCCCATAGCCATGCACGTGCCACTTTATCGGGACGGTACCCACCGTAATAAGCAGTAACTAACTCCTCAAGTGCACCCAATGGCAGAAAAGCCTCTGCCCACACGTTGCCAATCTCAAAGCAGGCATCGTTATTTCCCGAG
The DNA here is from genome assembly GCA_025360085.1 of Actinomycetes bacterium. GTDB lineage: Bacteria > Actinomycetota > Actinomycetes > Nanopelagicales > Nanopelagicaceae > Planktophila. Next base: position 8,079 of record JANYCW010000032.1, on the reverse strand, counting down.
TATTCGTAATCAATCAACCAAATTTTCTCACCATCATCGATAAAGTTGCCGGGTAGTAAATCATTGTTACATGGCACTAGAGCTTCAAATAAAACGGCAAATGCTTTTTTGATTTCATCGACCTTTGGCGCAAAATCTAAATATTTCTCGGGTAATCTAAAACCTTGAGCCTGAACAATTGAAAGATAGTTTTTCTGTGTATTAAACATATTAAACTCATGGTCAAATTCCTGCAGTCTATGCAATTGGCGCAGGCTGGTTGCTATGCGTTCTAAATTTTTGCCAACATCGCTTGCGCCAAACGTTTTCCCTTGTATGTAAGAAATGAGCAATAAACCTTCACCGGGTAAGTAATCTAAGACTTTAGCGCCAACGCCACCGCTGCCAGCAATGGTTGAGTTAATGAACTCTGATCCCCGATCGATGGATAAGAGTGAGGATGAATTACTAGAGATACGAGCGACGTATTTGTCCTCAGTCGTTTCAATGAGGAAGTTGCGATTCGTTAAACCACCCGATAGCTCTGTGATGGAGGTTCGAGTTTGCAACCGTGCTACTTTGTTGAAGAGCGGCGCGAACTCACGCTCAAGTGCACTGGCATCGCTCACGCGTTCAGGATACATTTCACGCGTGCCAGTGTCAGCAGTTCCTTCGCGAGCAAAAATAGTCATCATTGGAGGCGGTGTTGGCGGAACCTCAGTTGCCTATCACTTAGCCGAACTCGGCGAAAAGGATGTAATTCTGCTGGATCGAAATGAACTCACCAGTGGCTCTACTTTCCACAGTGCCGGTTTAGTTGGCCAACTGCGCGCAGATCCAACGTTGACACTCATGAATATGCACTCCGTTGATTTGTATCGAAAACTACAAGCCTCCGAGACGCCACCTAGTTGGCGCGAGTGTGGCAGTATTAAATTGGCATCGACCCCCGAGCGAATGCAAGAGATTCGTCGCCAAATTGGTTGGGCTAAGAGCTATGGCCTTGATTTACATGAGATTTCACCACAAGAGGCGCAAAACCTATTTCCACTCATTGATATAGATGGTGTTGTTGGTGCCTGCTTCATGGCATCCGATGGTCAAGTAGATCCTTCGCAGTTGGCGATGGCGATGGCCGCCGGTGCACGAAAAATGGGAGTAGCGATATTTACGCATACGCGCGTATTAGGTATTAAAACAATTGACGGCCGAGTTAGCTGTGTAGTCACCGATAAAGGCGAGATTGAATGCGAAATCGTAGTTAACTGTGGCGGAATGTATGCACCAGAGATTGGACGAATGGTGGATGTGCGCATTCCCATTGTTCCAATGAGCCATCAATATTTAATTACAGAGAATTTCTTACCCGCTGATGCAGCATTTCTACCATCACTGCGCGATCCCGACAATTTAATTTACTTTCGCCAAGAGGTATCGGGTCTATTGATGGGAGGGTATGAGCGAAGCTCCAAGTCTTGGTCGGCCGATTACAACAACATTGATGATATCCCGGCAGATTTTAATTCAATGCTACTGCCCGATGACTGGGATCGTTTTTACGATATTGCTGAAGCTTCACAAAAACGCGTACCAAAGATGGCAGAAGTGGGAATTAAAAACTTTATTAATGGCCCTGAGGGATTTACGCCTGATAACGAGTTTTGTTTAGGTGAGACGTCAGTGGGTGGCTTCTATGTTGCCGCCGGCTTTTGCGCACATGGAATCGCTGGTTCCGGTGGCATCGGTAAAGTCGTTGCCGAATGGATTGTTGCAGGTGAACCCACCATGGATTTATGGCATATGGATATCAAACGCTTTGGTGCATCCTACGAGTTCCCTGATTTTACTTTGCAACGCATTACTGAAAACTATGAAGAGTATTACGACATTCACTATCCAGGCGAAGAGCGCAAAAGTGCACGGCCAAAGTTCACATCTCCGGTTTACGACTGGCATCGCGATAATGGCGCGGTTTTTGGTGAAAAAGCCTCATGGGAGCGGGTTAATTACTACTCAACGAACATTGGCAATGAAGCGCTACGCCCTAAAGGTTGGTTAGGAAAACATTGGTCCTCTGCTGTTCAAATTGAACACCATGCAACGCGCACCACGGCCGGTTTATTTGATGAATCATCTTTTGCTAAAGCTCGCATCAGTGGTTCCCGCGCAGGCGAATTTTTAAACTATGTCTGCGCTAACAATGTAGTTAAAGGCGTGGGTAAAACAGTTTATACACAAGCCCTAAATAGCAAGGCGGGGATTGAATCTGATTACACCGTTACGCAAACAGGTGATAACGAGTTCATGATTGTGACAGGCACTGCATTTGCGACACACGACTTTGGCTGGCTAGAAAAAATGCGTCGTGAGTTTAAATTTAATGATGTTGAGATTGTAAATATCACTCATGATTTAATTTGTTTTGGCATCATGGGGCCGAACTCAAGAATAATTTTGCAATCGCTTACAAAAGCAGATTTAAGCCATCCGGTATTTCCATTTATGAGTTCGCAAGAGATTACTGTGGCAGGAATAAAAGTTCGTGCAACCCGTATCACTTATGTTGGCGAACTTGGTTGGGAGATTTATGCATCAGTTATCGATGGATTATTTTTGTGGAAAAAAATTATTGAGGCCGGAAGAGATATGGGTTTAATTCCCTGCGGTTATCGTGCAATTGAATCCTTACGCCTTGAAAAAGGTTATCGAGCTTGGGCCGGAGAAATTAATACGGAGACAAACCCATATGAAGCAGGTCTGGGCTTCGCCATAGCATTAAAAAAAGAAAACTTTCACGGTAAGTTGGCCGCAATTAATGCCAATGAGAATCAAAACCGAAAACTTGTTGCGATTACCTTTGAGGACATTACGGCAGTGCCTTTTGGTTCAGAGCCAATACGCATGGGTGAGAAAATAATTGGTCGCATTAAATCTGGTGGTCAGGGCTATACGATCAACAAAGCTATCGCTTATGCCTACCTGCCTATTGAATATTCATCGCCGGGAATTGAGGTTGAGGTTGAACTCTTTGGCCAATGGAGCCGTGCCACTATTAAAGAAGAGCCGCTTTTTGATCCAACGAACCAACGGATTCGCACATAATCTTATAATGTGAGATTGCTAAAAGTAGTTGTATGCACAGGCTTGTGTACAAAGAAATAGGCTCTGACCTGCGTTTTCTCCTATATGGATGGGTTCTGAGGGGTTTTATCCACACCTCATCCACAGTTTCGCACACAGAAAAACCCCCTTTTCCACCGCCCTGTCCACACCTTGTCCCCATCGCATCGCGTGCGTTCTCGCCTGCGATAGGTGCGCGCGCCTAAGTTACGCCTAAGCAAAGTAAACGTCAGTGGTTAGTGAGAGGTTGTACGTGTGAGCATCGCCGAATTTTCTAATAACCGAGCAAGCAGAGATGTCAATATCGCATCCGTAGGTGCAGAGTTTGAGCGCACACCCCCGCAGGATCTCATCGCAGAGCAGTCTGTTCTCGGTGGAATGCTTTTATCGAAAGATGCAATCGCCGATGTCATTGAGATTATTCGCGATCGCGATTTCTACCGTCCTGCACACGAATTAATTTATGATGCGATCATTGATTTGTATGGCCGCGGCGAACCAGCCGATGCAGTTACGGTATCGGCCGAACTTTCAAAGCGCGGGGACATCGCACGAGCAGGCGGAGCACCATATCTGCATACTTTAATCTCATCGGTTCCAACTGCAGCTAACGCAGGCTATTACGCCAAGATTGTTCGCGAACATGCAATCATGCGTCGCTTAGTTGAGGCCGGTACAAAAATAGTTCAACTTGGTTATACATCAGAGGGCGAAGTCGATGACATGGTCGACCAAGCGCAGGCTGAAGTCTATGCAGTGACCGAACGTCGTTCCTCTGAAGACTACGTACAACTGTCAACCTTGTTACCACAGGCACTCGATGAGATTGAAGCAATCTCTAAAGGTATTGGTGTTGAAGGTGTTAAGAGTGGATTCAAAGATCTTGATGCACTCACTCATGGCTTTCACCCAGGTAACATGATTATTTTGGCGGCGCGCCCCGCTATGGGTAAGTCAACGTTAGGACTTGATATCGCACGCCATGCCTCAATTCATAATGGCTTGACCTCGGTTATATTTTCACTTGAAATGTCGAAATCTGAAATCACCATGCGTATGTTGTCGGCAGAATCGCGCGTTGGTCTAAATAATATTCGTGCAGGTACATTATCGGATGATGAATGGTCACGTCTTGCACGTCGAATGGGAGAGATTTCGGAGGCTCCACTATTTATTGACGACTCTCCAAATCTATCTATGATGGAGATTCGTGCTAAAGCCCGCCGTTTAAAACAGCGCCACAACCTAAAACTCATTGTTATTGACTACTTACAGCTGATGTCGTCGGGTAAGAAAGTTGAGAATCGCCAACAAGAAGTCTCCGAATTTTCCCGACATTTAAAATTGATGGCTAAAGAGTTAGATATTCCCGTTATTGCGATTTCACAACTTAATCGCTCTCCTGAACAGCGCAGTGATAAAAAGCCGATGTTATCTGATCTTCGTGAATCTGGTTCAATCGAACAAGATGCCGATGTTGTCATACTGCTTCATCGCGACGATATGTACGACCAACAAAATCGTACGGGCGAAGCTGATTTAATCGTGGCTAAACATCGTAATGGACCGACGCGCACAATAACGGTCGCGGCTCAACTGCACTATGCACGTTTCTACGATATGCCACAAAATCCAGGAGCAGGTACTGACTGGACACAGGCGCGCGAGACGACAAATGAAGATAGTAGTTTTGGAAATAACTAATGGAGTTTGCCTAAGCGTTAGTGCGCAGCTGTACGCGCTTTATCAGCCAAAATAATCCCAACGATTACAATTACACCACCGATTAATTGGATGATGCTCCATTTTTCAGATAACCAAATCCAAGCAAATACTCCAGCTAATACTGGTTCAGACATTCCCATCACGCTACTGGTTGAGGCAGATAGGAGTTTTAATCCGTTAACAACAAGTAAATACGGAAGTATCGTGCCCATGATGATGATCCATGCAATTAAAACCCAACCAGGCAAACTATGTGCGGCAAAACGTCCCTGCAAATTCATCACTTGTGTAAAAATCTCAGTCGGATAGGACCATAATGGCATAGCAATCGCTAAACCAACGGATGCAAAACCAAAACCGAAAACCATCAATGATTCCACATCGCGTTTTCGAGTGAGTTCTTCGCCAAATAGAAAAAACGCTGCCAATACAATTCCATCCAAAAGCGCGGCAATTACACCGATGGGATCGAGGGTGCGGCCCTTCCAAACTTGAGCAATTAATATAAGTCCGCTAAATGCTAAAAAGATCGCCACCCACATAAGCTCAGGGACAGACTTCTTCTTCACATATCGCAGCCACAGAACAATCCAGATTGGAGCCGTGAACTCAAGGATTAAAGCGATACCCACATGCAATCGTGTAATTGCTACGAAATACAGGGCTTGTACGGCCAAGAAGCCCACAAGGCCATATATTGCCAACTGTGGGAGCTCTGCCTTAGTTGCGCGTAGTTTTTCCCGGTAACGAAAAAATATATATACCCCAAGAAGAATAAAGGCTCCGCCACACCGCACTTGAGTTAAACGCATAGACGAAAGCCCGGATGTTAAAACTAATTTAGAGATGATTCCATTGAAGGAAAAGAGAACTGCACCACTAAGGGTAAAAATCTCGCCTTTATATCTACTCAACACGGTGACAGCGTAGTGGTTTAAAAAGCGCTTTCTGGAATATCCATGATTGAACCATTAGTTGCTTCAACGATAACGCGATCGGACGCGATTTGAGGTAAAAAGTTGGTGACAAAGAACTTCGCCGAGGCAATTTTGCCGACATAGAAATCAGAATCCTTACCTGCATTTGGTAGCTTCTCTTCTGCGATATCGGCCTGCCGAATTAATAACCAAGCCGTGATGATGTCACCAACTGCCATTAAGCAGCGAGAGGTATTCAATCCGACGATATAAATCTTCTCTGGGTCTTCTTGGGATTCAATCGCATGTCCAAGCATGGAAGAGATAATTCCATTGAGATTGCCGAGGGCTGTAAAGAGTGCGGCTTTTTCTTGAGTATGAGCTCCACCAGATTCGGCAAATTTTTGAATCTCTTTTCCTAGTAACCCAATTGCCCGTCCACCATCTTTAACAATTTTCCGAAAGAAAAAGTCAAGGCCTTGAATCGCAGTCGTACCCTCATATAACGTATCGATTTTTGCATCGCGAACATACTGTTCAAGTGGCCAGTCTTGCGTAAAGCCCGAGCCACCAAAAGTCTGTAAAGATTCAGTACCAAGGAGTGTCCAAGATTTTTCTGATCCATACCCCTTAACAACTGGAAGCATTAAATCATTACGCGCAATCATGTCGGCTAATCGATCAGCATCTCCTTCATGTTCGGCCATTTCGATTTCATCTTGTAGAGAAGCCGTATAAAGCACTAATGCCCGCATGCCCTCTGAATACGACTTTTGTACCATCAGTGAACGGCGCACATCGGGGTGATGAATTATGGTCACGCGCGGACTGGCTTTATCGTTCATTACTTTCATGTCGCCGCCCTGCACGCGAACTTTGGCATAGCTAAGTGCTTGTTGATATCCGGCAGAGAGCGTGGCAATTGCTTTTGTGCCCACCATCATCCGCGCGAACTCAATTACTTTAAACATTTGAGCAATACCTTGGTGGACATCTCCGAGAAGATATCCGACTGCCGGTTCGTGTTCACCTAGATTCATTTCACATGTTGAAGAGACGTTTAATCCCATCTTTTTTTCAATGTTAGTTACATAAACCCCGTTGCGCTTTCCAAGTTCACCAGTTTCCTGATTAAACATAAACTTCGGAATCAAAAAGAGTGAGAGCCCTTTTGTTCCCGGTCCTCCACCTTCTCGACGTGCTAGAACAAAGTGCATGATGTTTTCATAAAGGTCGGCATCACCAGAAGTAATAAAGCGTTTTGTTCCAGTGATGTGCCACGTTCCATCTTCCTGTTGCACCGCTTTGCTGCGACCTGCACCAACATCGGAACCGGCATCAGGTTCAGTTAGTTGCATTGAGGCGCCCCAATGACGATTAACCATATGTTTTGCCATCTGCTTTTGTTCAGCTGTTCCAAGAACATAGGCGACTTGCGCGAAAGCATAACCAGATGCATAGATATGAACTGCGGGATTTGAACCTAAAACCATTTCGGCGATGGCCCATCGAATTGATGGAGGAATTTTCATTCCACCGAGATCTACTGGCGCATCAAGTCGCCACCATTCACCGTTGACATATGATTCGTATGATTTCTTAAAACTTGCAGGAACTGTTACATCACCTGTTTCTTTATTAAAGGTAGTTCCAAGACGGTCACCTTCAATAAAGGATGCGGCAAGATCGTTTTCGCACAGACGCTTCATCTCTTCCAACATGCCCAGAGCTGTATCGCGGTCGACATCGGGATAGGCCGGAGTGCCGAGAACTTTGTCGCGGCCAAGCAGATCAAAGAGTGAGAATTCAATATCGCGAAGATTGGCGGTGTAGTGGCTCATGGCGTAATTTTGCTACTCACCAGTAACTTATGCAACCTCAAAACCGACAAGGGAGTTCACTACTCTGATAGCAGGCTAGAAAGGGATAGGGTTCCGAGCGTGCTATTAAGTGATCGCGATATACGCGCCGAAATCGCAGCCGGCCGAGTGGGGTGCGATCCTTTTACTGAGTCCATGATCCAACCTTCGTCGGTCGATGTTCGCTTAGACAAGTTCTTCCGTGTCTTTGAAAACCATAAGTACAGCGTGATCGATCCTTCGATGGAGCAGCCGGATTTAACGCGCGAAGTTATCACTGAGGGCGATGAGCCATTTATCTTGCACCCAGGTGAGTTTGTTCTAGCCAGCACATATGAAGTCATTACTCTGCCAGATGACATCGCAGGACGTTTAGAGGGGAAATCATCACTGGGCCGCCTTGGTCTACTTACCCACTCAACGGCTGGTTTTATTGATCCAGGATTTAGCGGCCATATCACCCTTGAACTCTCCAACGT
>JANYCW010000053.1 GCA_025360085.1 Actinomycetes bacterium | reverse complement strand
CTTTGGTCCATGAAGGTTGGCATTTTTAGTATCGATATAGAAATCACCATCGATCCCAAGTGACTTTGCTGGTATGCCAACGCCACTCAGAATTGTGTTCAGGGCAACCGAGGTTGCACGTCCAGCTTTTTTAATGATGATGGTGGTTTTACCTGCAGCAAAAGCGTTTTGTGAGGTTAATACGATCAGAGCCAACGACATGGCGATGGCGCTCGTGCGACGATTCATGGGGAATTCCTCTTCTTGAATGCTGGGAAAGAACTGGGAATCATTATGAAATCGCTGGCAGGGCTGGCCAATAGGGAATCCCACACGATTGTGAGCGTGAGGTTGGCGGGTATCCCCCACAGACTCGCCTTGCCGCTCGACGGTACTCACACGGTGTTTTAAGGATGTATTACTAACATATTCAGGATCAGAGAGTTAATTATGGGCAGTCGATGACGAAGGGTCACTGACGGTTCAACGAAAAGGAAGGTCGACAGATACATGTCATCAAAGAAGAAGATAGTTGCAGTTGTATTAACTACCGTTGCACTCTCGGTCGGAACGGTTGGTTTTGCAAATGCATCAGGTTCCCACAGCAAGTTTGTTTCGCACAAACAGAGTTCAACGAGAACAACTTTTAATGCAATGGGTCATCCAATGACAGGTCAAAAAATGGATAAACATGAGGCCGAAATCAAAAGTGTTCTCGCAGATCTTGTAACAAAGGGAACAATCACACAGGTACAGGCCGATGCCATAACTGCAGCTTTAACTGCGGCGCATGCAGCGAAAGAAGGAATGCAGGATTCAAATGATGTAGCAAAGGATGCGCGTCGTGCCGAGCATGAGGCGCTCATCGCGACCACCATTGGAATTGATGCTGCAATGATTAAAACACGCCTTGAAGCTGGAGAAACTCTTGGAGCAATCGCTGGTGCAAAAAAGCCTGCACTGATCGCCGCTCTTATTGCCGAGGCCACCAAGGAAATTGATGCCAATGTTGTCTCAGGTAAATTAACAGCAGCACAGGCAACAACAATTAAGGCAGACCTAACTACTCGTATCACTGCGCAAGTTGATTCTGTTCATGGCGCAATGGGTCAGTTCGAAGGTAAGAAGATGGGTGAGTTCAAAGGAAAGAAACACTAAAGATTTAAGCTATTAGTTTCATACTAGTAGCCTGAAAAGGGTGAAAAACCCGCCACGTGAGTAAGCATGTGGCGGGTTTTTCTTTGCCAAGTGAGAGTTAATGGCAAGATGCTCTTATGAGAATTCATATCGGGAGCGATCATGCGGGTCTTGAATTGAAAACTGCCCTGGTTCAATATTTACAATCAAAGGGTCATGCCGTCACAGATCACGGCCCAGATGAGTTTAATGCCCTTGATGACTATCCTGATTTTTGTATCCCAGCTGCAGTTGCAACCGTTGCAGATCATGGCTCGCTTGGAATCGTCTTAGGTGGCTCGGGAAATGGCGAACAGATAGCTGCCAACAAAGTAAAGGGTGTGCGGGCGGCGTTGGCTTGGAGCATTGAGACCGCCACATTGGCCCGAGAACATAACAATGCAAATATCGTTGCTATCGGCGGTCGAATGCATTCAATCGATGAGTGCAAAGCCATCATCGATACTTTTATTGAAACCCCTTTTAGTAATGACGAGCGTCATATTCGTCGCATTAATAAAATTACGGCCTACGAAAATAAAGCAGGTCGGTAACTCGGTGGTCTTTGTCGATACCCTGGCCTTCAAAGCGGGTCACTGGCCGCCAGTCTGGTTTTGCAATCTCTCCCCCAGTAAATTGGGTTGAGCCATTAAACACGCTCATCATTGATGCGGCATACGGGACCCAGTCAGTGGCTAAGTGAAAATAACCACCCGGCTTTAACTTTGTGGCGATAAGGTCGAGAAAAGAAGTCGTGACAATTCGGCGTTTGTGGTGTTTGGATTTTGGCCATGGATCTGGAAAATAGAGATGCACCCCGTCTAAGCAACCAACTTCAATCATGTATTGCAGAACAACATGGACATCATCTTCTATTACTTTAATATTTTTAATACCTTGCACTTGAATCCGAGATAGAAGTTTGCCGATGCCAGGCGGGTGAAGATCTACGGCGATATAGGCATTCTGCGGTGACTGCTCGGCGATAATTGCGGTGGCCTCACCCATGCCAAAGCCGATCTCCATAATAATTTTTTCAGCCGCAGGAAATATCGCTCGCAGATCCAAAATTTTATTCTCAACAGGAATTCCGTAAATCTCCTGAAGCGCGCGTTTAGCTATGCGTTGACCCTCGGTAATTCGGGTCCCACGGATTCGGTAGCTTCGAATTGAGGGGCGTTCCATGGAGTAAGAATGTCATGGTTGGATTGCTCCCTACACAAGGGAGTTTTACAGTGCCAGGAATTAATCTTTCCCGTTCAGAGGCTAAAGAGCGCGCCGATCACTTAAGCGTTGAAAGTTACAGAGTCACTCTCGATGTTACGACTGGAGCCGAGACTTTCTACTCAAAGTCAGAGATCGTTTTCTCCTGTAATCAGGCTGGATATTCAACTTTCATCGATGCCTGTGGGCGCCGTGTTATATCTGCAACCTTAAATGGTGCCCCCGTCGATACATCTAACTTTGATGGCGAATCAATTTTTTTAACGAACCTTGCCGCGGAAAATCTGTTAATCATTGAGATCGAAGGTAACTATTCAAAATCTGGCGAGGGGCTACAGCGCTCCGTTGATCCATCTGATGGTGAGGTGTATTTATATTCACAAGGTGAGACCGCCCATATCCGTCACATGTTTGCCTGCTTTGATCAGCCATCATTAAAAGCGACATTTACGTTATCGGCAACGACCCCTAGCCACTGGGAAGCGATATCAAATAATCCAGTTGCATCAAAGGAAAACCTTGGTGATAAAACTCTCTGGAACTTCTCCCCAACTCCGCGCATCCCAACGTACTTGGCGGCGCTCATCGCGGGTCCATACTCGCATGTACACGATACTTATAAGGGCGAAAAAGAAGTGCCACTGGGAATCTACTGTCGTAAATCAATGGCCCAGTATTTAGATCCCGATGATATTTTTCTTATAACGAAACAGGGATTTGAATACTTTGAAAAGACTTTCGGTCTTGCCTATCCTTTTGAAAAATACGATCAGATTGCCGTCGTAGACTTTAACTTTGGTGCGATGGAGAACGCTGGCGCAGTTACTTTCCGAGAAGAACTATTAGTTTTCCGCAGCCATATGCCGGAGAAAACCTATAACAGCCGTGCGAATGTAATTCTTCATGAAATGGCGCATATGTGGTTTGGCAATATGGTGACGATGTTCTGGTGGGATGACATATGGCTTAACGAGTCATTTGCCGAATACGTCTCTTACCTTGCACTGGCAGAAGGCACGCGCTTTAAGGGTGCTTGGGCTGGATTTAACTCCGAGCAAAAGAACTGGGCGTACCGCCAAGATCAACTCTCCTCAACTCACCCAATCATCGCCGATATGGTCGATATAGAAGCAGTTAACGCTAACTTTGATGGAATCACCTATGCAAAAGGCTCCTCGGTTCTGCAACAACTAGCAGCCCATGTTGGACGTGAAAACTTCATCGCAGCGCTGCAGAAGTACTTTGCCAAACATGCTTGGGGTAATACAACTCTTAAGGATTTGATGATTGAGCTTGAAGCAACAAGTGGTCGTCAGCTAGATGCCTGGGTTGGTACATGGTTGCAAACCGCTGGTGTCAATACGCTGCGCCCAGAACTTGTTATAGATGGCAACGTTTATACCTCCGTCACCATCGCACAGGATTCGCCACTGATTCCGATTGCTTCACAGGAGCTGCGCCCACATCGCTTAGCTATCGCGCTTTACGATATTGCTGCAGATTCAGTGAAATTACGTAAATCCGTTGAACTCGATGTTATAGGCGCTTTGACTAAAGTTCCAGAGTTTGAAGGTGAAAAAGTTGCTGATCTACTTTTAATCAACGACCGCGATCTCTCATATGCAAAACTGCGCTTTGATCCTAAATCTTTGACAACGCTTAAAACTCACCTCGGCAAATTCTCTGATCCGCTAACACGCGCTCTGTGTTGGGCCGCGGTATGGGACATGCACCGCGATGCCGAAATCTCATCAAAGGATTTTGTGGATATCGCATTGGCAGGATTGCCAGGTGAAAGTGATGACGCCGTTGTTAATATTACTTTGCAACAGTTGCATACATCAGTTGAGGCATACACCACGGATGAAAATCGTGATGCGGCAAGAGAGAAATTAGCTGATGGTCTCGATGCCCTGACCCAAAGCGCCGCGGCCGGTAGTGATTTACAGCTTTTGTACGCACGTGCTTTTGCACTCAATGCGCATTCAGTGGCCCAAATTGAAAAACTGCGTGCGTTGCTCGATGGCTGCGCACCGGGCTTAAAAGTCGATGCCGATCTTCGCTGGCACTTCATCATCTGCTTGACCAAACGCAATGCTTTCACTCGGCTTGAATTAGAGCGCGAGCTTGCAAATGACAACACCACGAGCGGCAACTGTTCCTATGAAACCGCCCTAGCCGGCACACCTACCGCCGAAGCCAAGGATTATGCATGGAACAAAATTATTAATGAAGACATCATGACTTCAGTGAGAGCTGCATTGATTTCAGGTTTTCAGAGTTCCATTCAACGAAATCTCATGACTGCCTACGTCGATCGCTATTTTGATTGCATCATCAATGTCTGGGAAACAAAGTCATATGAAGGAGCAAGCACGATTGCCATCGGTCTCTATCCAACGTGGGTCATATCCCAAGAAACTCTCGATAAGACGGCTTTGTGGCTCAATACAACGGGCAAAGATTCACCCGCGGTTTTGCGCAAACTAGTGATGGAAGCGCGCGATACCCAATCGCGTGCACTCAAAGTTCAGTCCCTTGATAATTAATCAATCGATGTAATCGAGGACTCGGTTCTTTCTTTGGTTTTTTCTTTGCGCGGAGCGGATGCAATCCATGACAGACCCGCAATGACAATAAACAGTGTCATTGGAATCAGAAAAAATGTTACGAGGGTTTCAAGCACGTTTAAACCTGGTCCTGCGACTGTGCCATCTTCGATTGCGCCCATTATTAAATGCATTGTGCGAGTGTAATTTACTTAGGCTGTCGCGGCTGCCACGCCAAAGGGCTCTAAATACTGAAGCCATCGATCATCTGTGCGACCAGTACCCAGAATGCGCCATGCTGACCCCACGGGTTCGCGAGGCAAATGACGCAGACGCCAGCCAATCTCTTTGAGCTGTCGATCGGCCTTTAAGTGATTGCACTTGTGACAGGCAGAGACAACATTTTCCCAAATATGGCCACCTCCACGGCTACGTGGAACTACGTGATCGATTGATGTTGCTGGGGCGTTGCAGTAAACGCATCGCCCTCCGTCGCGAGCAAAGATTGCTCGGCGAGATAATGGCACAGCGTGGCGATAAGGAATTCGCACAAATTTATTAAGTCGAATCACTGAGGGTAAATCCAACTGGCCACCCGAGAAGTGCACGACATCGCCTGAGTTTTCAATCGCAGTTGCCCGAAAGTTTAAGACAAGGATCAGAGCGCGGCGATCTGAGACGACACCTAATGGCTCATAGGTGGCGTTTAGGACTAGTGCGCGCGACATAACTGCTCCCGATCTGGCGCATGGCCTGC
>JANYCW010000031.1 GCA_025360085.1 Actinomycetes bacterium | reverse complement strand
GTTGGCCATTGGCCGGGCTCTGATGGCACGGCCTAAAGTCCTACTCCTTGACGAGCCATCGATGGGTCTTGCTCCCCAGATGATCGCCAATATCTTTCGCATCATCACCGAGATCAATAAAACAGGTGTCACAATTTTGCTTGTTGAGCAAAATGCCCAGCAGGCCTTACAAAGAGCCCACCGCGCCTACATCCTTGAGACAGGAAACGTTGTGAAAGAGGCAGCCGCTGCCGATCTACTCAATGACCCAGCAGTGCGCGAGGCTTATTTAGGAACTGGGGCGCATAGTTAACTGTTATTGCCCTCATTTTTTGTAACACAAAAGTAATATAACGCGCCTGACTTGGGTTAGCCATATGTGTGCTGGCACCATACCCTTGCATCTTCCCCAACCGGGACAAAAAAACTTACAGGAAGGCTTTACATGAATAAGAAGATTCAGCGGTCCCTCGCCGTGGTCTCTGTCGCATCGCTGATTTTTGGCGTTTCTGCAGTTTCATCAGCGATTGCAGCACCTAAGACTGTTTATTTAGCGTTTCAAGCTCCACTAACTGGACCCAACGCGTTAACAGGACAAGATGAATTAACGGGTGCAAAGTTTGCACTCTCTGAGTACAACGCATCAAATCCATCGGTTATGGTCGAATTAGTTCTTGCCGATGATCAGGGAGATCCAACAGTTGCAGCATCGGTTGCACCTGGTATTGCGTCAAATAAATCAATTATTGGTCTCATCGGACCTGCTTATTCAGGCGCAACACAGGCCTCACTTCCTGCATATAAAGCCGGCGGACTTGCATTGATTTCAATGTCTGCAACGCGAGTGTCATTGACCGATAAGAAAGCTCCAGTTAACGGCTTTCCAATTTTCAAGCGTGTTGTCGCAAACGATAAGTTCCAAGGTCCAGCCCTTGTTCGCTATGCAACAAAGGGAATTACTGCTCCAAAGGTTTACCTAGTAGATGACGTAAGTGCCTACGGTGCCGGTCTTGCAGAGTATGCAAAGAAGACTATTACCGCGGCAATGAATGTTGGAAAAGATTCAGTTCCTGCAAATACAAGTGATTACACATCAGTAGTTGCAAAGGTGAAAGCCTCAGAAGCAACCGTAGTTATTTATTGCGGATATGCACCAGATGCTGCAAAGTTTGTTAAGGCTTTGCGCGACGGTGGTTATACAGGAGTCTTTGCATCAGGAGATGGAACGCTCAAGGCTGACTTCCCAGTTAATGCTGGAAAAAATGCCGCCGAAGGTTCACGTCTAACTGCAGCCGATGTCCCATTTGAGAATGTGGCAACTGCTGCGCAGATGGTTGCATTTACTAAGCTCACTGGAATTAAAGTTCCTGGTACGTATGTCACATCAACATACAATGCAACAAATATCTTCCTTGCATGCATCAAGCAGGGAGCTATTAGTCGCCCAGGAATACAAAACTGCATAACCAACGGCTCCTTCAAAGGCATCGCTGGCGACACAATTAGGTTCGACCGATATGGCGACATCATCGGTGGAGCAGCAGTTGGTGCTTTCACTATCAAGGATGGGAAAATCGCCTACGTAGGCGTTGCATAAATAATATAAGAATCAAATAATCGCAGCCACACCTAGATCTAGAAATATAGATTTAGGGGTGGCTGCGATTACTACAATGAAGTGGATGATATGAATTTCTCAGTTTTAGCAACACAGTTTTGGTCGCTTTGTTTGCAAGGTGTCGCTCTTGGCTTTATTTATGTATTGATCTCACTTGGTTACACCATGGTCTATGGCGTACTACGTCTTATAAACTTTGCTAACTCTGAAGTAGTTATGGTTGGGACTTTTGCAACCGTAATTGCCCAAGTCACGATTCTCAAGAATGCAACTGACTCCGATCCTCTCCATGGTTTTAAATTAATCTATACGCTCATATTTGCGCTGGTCTTTTCAGCCCTCATTTGTGGAGTTCTCGGGGTGCTGGTCGAATTAGTTGCCTATCGACGCTTGCGCGCTTTAGGTACAAATCGTCTAGCAAGTTTAATTTCTGCTATTGCGGTTTCGATTGTTCTGTCAGAGGCAGTGCGCATTTATTCACACTCCGCGCCTCTCACGTCGCCGCGACTACTTGAAAAATGGTCTTTCGGTGAAGTTGCAGGGGCAAACTTTCGAATCGATACCGTACTCATTATCGTTGCAGGATCAATCATTTTCTTTGCCCTTGATCGCTTTGTTAATCGCTCCCGCCTCGGCAAAGCGATTCGAGCGGTCTCTATGAGTGAAGAAAATTCGAAATTGATGGGTATCAATCTCAATCGAGTCATCTCATTGACTTTTTTTATCGGCGGGTTAACCACTGGCGCAGCCGCATTTTTCTACACAACTGTGTATGAGACTACGCAGTTCAACGTAGGTTTTAACTTAGGGTTGGCTGCATTTACCGCCGCAGTTCTTGGAGGAATCGGTAACTTGCGAGGCGCATTTTATGGGGGAATATTTTTAGGCGTCCTAGAGCAGTTCTCGTCGGCAATTCTTGGCTCACAATGGAAATCAGTAACGGTCTTTCTAGTTTTAGTCCTAGTTCTACTCATCAAACCAAGTGGCATCTTCGGTGAAGCTGTCCAGCAAACGAGAACATGATGTTAAATATTCGGGATAAAGGCGCCTCAATCTGGGAAAACTGGAACCGGATGAAGAGAGTGAGCTTTGTGCTCACGGTCATCGTTCTTGTGGGGCTCTTGCCATATGCCGGCACCTTTCCTCTGACCAGTTTCTTGAATACCCCTATTACTTCCTATCAGGCGGTTTTGGTCTATCCCATCGCGATGTTTGTTTTGATGGCTTTGGGTTTAAATATTGTGGTTGGAAAATCAGGACTTCTGGACTTGGGTTACGTCGCCTTCTTTGCTATCGGCGCCTACACCATGGGCATTTTAGGAACAACGACAAAGTTAAACACGTGGGAGATCCTGCCATTTGGGATTGGTTTTGCGATGCTAGCGGGCCTCTTACTTGGACTTCCTGCATTGCGTTTGCGCGGTGATTATTTAGCTATCGTAACTCTGGGATTTGGCGAGATTGTTCGAATAATTGCGCTGAATTTAACTCAAACGGGTGGGCCTAACGGAGTAGTTGGAATTCCGAATCCACCGCCAATCTTTGGTCAAAAGTTTGAACTCAATGATCATGCTGGATATTTTTGGATTATCTTCATCATGATTCTTCTTGTGATTTGGATGGTTCGACGCTTTACTATTCGCCGACCAGGTCGGGCATGGGAGGCGATTCGCCAAGATGAGGATGTTGCCGCGCTCATGGGCGTGAACCTGCTTGTTTATAAGTTATGGTCCTTTAGCATCGGCGCGGCTATTGGTGGAGCGGCAGGTGTAATTTACGCATCCAAAGTGATGTTTATTGCACCAGATATGTTCACTTTCAATGTTTCAGTTCTCATTCTCGCCTGCGTTGTTTTTGGTGGTATGGGAAACATGTGGGGAGTAATCCTCGGTGCATCTATTTTGGCCTACCTTCCAGAGCGCATCCGATTTATTAGCAATTCGCGTCAACTTGTCTTTGGATTGGTTCTACTTGTGATTATGAATGTACGGCCAGATGGTCTATTGCCGCGCAAAAAACGCGAAAAAATTAAGCTGAAAGGGGCCAAATAAGTGAGTGAAAAGATTCTTGAACTAAAAAATCTCACCATGCGCTTTGGTGGAGTAACGGCCTTAGATTCGCTCAACCTTGATGTTCATAAAGAGGAAATCTGCGCCCTCATCGGTCCAAACGGTGCCGGCAAGACCACGGTTTTTAATGTTATAACAGGTGTCTATCAGGCAACTATTGGTGAAGTTATTTTCAAGGGTAAGAATATTGTTGGTATGAAGCGCCATCACATTACGAAATCTGGAATGGCACGAACATTTCAAAATGTTCGTTTATGGGGAGAAATGACGGCGCTTGAAAATGTTATAACGGCAACCGATGTTCATAAACGCTCAGGTTTACCGGGAGCACTCTTTGGTTTGCCGCGCTCTCGCCATGAAGAAAAAAGAGATCGTATTCGCGCTCAAGAGCTTCTTGATTTCATGGGTATTGGTCACCGCTCCGATCAGTTAGGTAAAAATCTTCCTTATGGAGATCAGCGTCGATTAGAGATCGCCCGTGCAATGGGCACTTCTCCTCAACTTCTTCTTCTTGATGAGCCCGCTGCCGGCTTTAATCCAGCTGAGAAAGTGGAGTTAGCAACGCTCATTAAAAAGATTCGCGATGCCGGTTACACCATTTTATTGATCGAGCATGACATGTCACTGATCATGGGAATCTCTGATCGCGTT
>JANYCW010000060.1 GCA_025360085.1 Actinomycetes bacterium | reverse complement strand
ATCGATTTTAAAGACGGCCTCCATCTCCAACTCTTCGAAATCTAAGACTTCAACTTTCTTAATACAGTCTTGGGCAAGGCGCGCAGCTGGTCCACCAATCGAACCTAAGTAAAAGCCTCCGTGAACTTTGCAGGCATCGGTGACGGCTTTGGATCTATTGCCTTTTGCGAGCATTACTAACGAGCCACCATTGGATTGAAAGTAATCAACGTAAGAGTCCATACGACCTGCCGTTGTTGGACCAAAAGAGCCCGATGCATAACCCACGGGAGTTTTGGCAGGACCTGCGTAGTAGACCGCGAAATCCTTTAAGTATTGCGGCATCGGGGCACCGCTTTCCATCGCGGCTCTAATTTTGGCATGGGCTAAGTCGCGGGCGACAACGAGAGTTCCCGTAAGTGAGAGTCGCGTTTTAACTGGGTACTTGGAAAGTTGGGCGCGGACTGCATCCATAGATTGGTTGAGATCGACTGCGACTACCTCATCATCTAAATGCTCATCGGTTGTTTCAGGTAGGAAGTGCGCTGGATCGCGCTCTAAATCCTCTAAAAATATTCCCTCTTTAGTTATTTTGGCTTTAGCTTGGCGATCGGCTGAGCAGGAGACTGCGATGGCAATGGGTAGAGATGCCCCGTGCCTTGGCAGGCGCACAACGCGCACGTCGTGACAGAAATACTTTCCACCAAACTGGGCACCAATTCCAAGTTTTCTTGTTAGCTCTAATACTTGTTGCTCTAATTCAAGATCTCTAAAACCGTGGCCCGTTGCGGCATCGCCAGTGGTTGGCAAAGAATCCAAATACTTAGTACTTGCGAGCTTTGCCGTCTTCATCGTGTGCTCGGCGCTTGTGCCACCAATGACAATTGCTAAGTGATAGGGCGGACAGGCCGCGGTGCCGATTGAGCGCAGTTTTTCTTCTAGCCAGAGCATAAAAGAAGTTGGATTTAAAACCGCTTTCGTCTCTTGGTATAAAAATGATTTATTTGCGCTTCCGCCACCTTTGGCGATGAATAAGAAGTTGTACTCATCTGGGTGATGACTGTCGGCCAGGATTTCAATCTGAGCAGGTAAATTGTTGCCCGTATTCTTTTCCTCCCACATTGTTACGGGTGCCATCTGCGAATAGCGCAGATTTAAAGTCGTATATGCCTCATAGATTCCCTGCGAAATTGCGACCTCGTCTTTTGCCGTTGTTAAAACATACTGGCCCTTTTTCGCCATCACTAAGGCAGTTCCAGTGTCTTGGCACATGGGCAGGACTCCACCGGACGATATGTTGGCGTTTTTTAATAAGTCGGTTGCAACGAAGCGGTCATTGGGCGAACTTTCTGGATCCTTGATGATGTTAGCTAACTGTTGCAAGTGCGCCGAGCGCAAATAATGCGAAATATCATGGATGGCCTCAGAGGCGAGTTTTTCAAGAGCTAGCGGCTCTACTTGCAGAAACTCTTTATCGCCGAGCTGTACAACACTTACGCCTTCGGTGCCAATGAAGTGGTATGTCGTCTCATCTTTTCCAAGGGGTAGAAGTTCTGAGTATGAAAAATTAGCCATAGTGATTACGGCTTAACCGCATCTAACTTCTTTTTTGCGCCATCAAGCCACTCGTGGCAGATTGCCGCTAACTCTTCCCCGCGCTCCCATAACTTTAAAGACTCCTCAAGAGTGGCGTTTCCGGTTTCAAGGGATGCAACAATTTCGGCTAATTCTTCACGTGCGGCTTCATAAGAAATCTTCTTGTCGACCATGGGTTAAATCTACTCCTTCTGAGAATTTGAAGTCACTGTGGCGTTGGTTTCGCCCTTAGCTAAGCGCAGATGTAGAGATTCACCGAGCTTTAATTGCGAGGCATCGCGTGCAATGTCGCCATTAGTGCGTTGCACGACTGAATAGCCGCGATCCAATGTGGCCTGTGGTGAGAGTGCTCGCACGCGGGCTTTGACCTGCACTAACTCTTCCTTAGCAAGTGTGAGGCGGCTGGCGAAACTGCGTTTAGCGCGCGCGCGAAGGGCCATAATAATTTCTGCGCGAGATGAAATGAGCAGGTGCGGATTTTTCATAACGGGGCGGTCTCTGAAACTACTAATTCTCGCCATCTCTAAATCAATAAGCCTCATCACGCTTCGACGGGAACGCTCGCGCAGTCCTGAGAGAAATTCAATCTCTTCAACAATATCTGGCACGACATGTTTGGCTGCATCGGTCGGAGTTGATGCACGAAAATCTGCGACTAAATCCAGAAGTGGTGAATCCTTTTCATGGCCAATTGCGCTAACTATCGGAGTCACACAAGAAGCGGCTAAGCGCACCAGACCTTCGTCACTAAAGGGCAGTAAATCCTCAAATGAGCCACCACCACGTGTAATGATGATGACATCGACTTCACTATCGGCCTCTAATTCGCGTAACGCTTGAGAAACTTCCGTGACGGCCGCGGCGCCTTGCACGCTTACTTCACGAATTTCAAAGACAACGCTTGGCCAGCGACGCTTCGCATTTTCAACGACATCTCTTTCAGCATCGGTATTGCGACCACATATAAGCCCGACCTTCGTTGGTAAAAGGGGGAGATCAACTTTTCGATCCGAATCAAAAAGACCTTCAAGGGCTAAGCGATTTTTTAACGCTTCAAGGCGTGCCAATAACTCACCCACACCGACATGTTGGATTTCACGCGCAGATAAAGTCAGGGATCCATTTTTTGTATACCAGGATGGCTTGGCATACATGATTACTCGGGCATTAGCCGGAAGTGGCGCAGCTGCTGCGATAACTGATTTATGGCACATGACCGACAAAGACATATCTGCACTAGGGTCGCGTAACCTAATAAATGCCATCACGCCACTTCGTTCGTTGAGTTCACTAATTTCGCCTTCGACCCAGATAGGCCCCAAGCGATCTACGTACTCTTTTATCGCTTCAGTGACTACCTTGACGGTAGCAGGTGCCTCACGTGAAGTTTCGAACATAAGGAGAGCCTAATAGACTGAGCCCATGGCCAAGAGAGTTCTCCTTGCTGCGCCCCGTGGGTATTGTGCTGGAGTAGATCGCGCAGTAGTTACTGTCGAAAAGGCGCTCGAGCTCTATGGTGCACCGGTCTATGTCCGCAAACAGATTGTGCATAACGTTCATGTTGTCGCGAGTTTGGAATCAAAAGGGGCAATTTTTGTTGATGAGACCGATGAAGTACCAGAGGGAAAGATTGTTGTCTTTTCTGCGCACGGTGTCGCCCCCGTTGTTCATCAAGAGGCCGCGAGCAGGAATCTAAAGACAATCGATGCAACCTGTCCATTAGTGACAAAGGTGCACCATGAAGTACGTCGATTTACCCAAGAAGACTTTGAGATTCTATTGATTGGTCACCACGGCCACGAAGAAGTTATAGGCACTGCTGGCGAGGCAGTCGATCAGGTACGAATAATCGATGGCCTTGACGGTGCACGCGGCGTGATTCCGACTCCAGGGAAAAAATTAATCTGGCTATCGCAGACCACTCTGAGTGTTGATGAAACTCTGGCTGTCGTTGCGATATTAAAAGAGCGCTTTCCGGATATACAGGATCCGCCTAGTGATGATATTTGTTATGCCACACAGAATCGACAAGAGGCTATTAAAGCAATATCGGGGCAGGCCGGTTTAGTCATTGTTGTTGGATCTCAAAACTCTTCTAACTCAGTTCGTTTGGCTGAAGTCGCGCTGGAATACGGTGCAAAGGCTGCACATTTAGTCGATTATGCCGATGAGATTCAAGAGCACTGGCTAACCGATGTTGAAACTATTGGTTTAACGAGTGGGGCATCGGTGCCTGAGATATTGGTTGATGATGTTTTGGCGTGGTTGGCGGAGCGAGGTTTTAGCGATGTTGAAACCGTCACTGCGGCCGAAGAGACGCTGCTTTTTTCACTTCCATCGGAGCTTCGAAAAGATTTAAAGGCGGTAGGGAGAGTTTAATTACTTGGCCTTTGATGGCTTACAAGCTGCGGATTGAAATCTATATAGAAATCTATATACTTCTAACATGGACAAAACCCAGTTTGAAACTCTTACGGTCACACAGGCGACGGAACGCGGGGTATCTGCAATCCTGCGTCAAGCACGCGATGGCCAGGATTTAATCGTCGAAAAACACGGCGTCCCTGTAGCTGCCGTAGTTGGTATCTCTCGCTTTGAAGAGTTAATCGAGCTTGAACGAGATTTAAGAAGCGCGGCACTTGTTTTGGCCCGCCTTGCAAGTGATGATGGAAAGCGCTCTACTCTTGATGAGGTCATCGCTTCATTTGGGTTCGATCGCGAAGTTCTTGAGGCCGAACTCGAAAGTGAACTGTTTGCCGGAAAACACTAATTTAAAGTGCCGCATGATAGAGAAGCATCTGTAGAGGTTCGGTTTATTGCTCCAGCGGTTGAAGATTTGCGACGGCTGTCAAAGAAAAATAAAGAGTTATTACGTCAGGTTTTAAAAAAGATTCTTTTAATAGAGCGTAATCCAATGGCTGGCCAACCACTTCTTGGTGGGTCCATCGGTTGGCGAAAGTTGACGGTTGGAGATCGCCATTGGCGAATAATTTGGCGCACTCACACTGATAAATCTGGCACAGTAATTATAGAGATCGCTGAAATCTGGGCCATCGGTGCACGTGCGGATTCAAAGATATACAAAGAACTGCGCGAGCGATTAAACACACTGGCTCCTAATCAAAAAGTTCAAAGCTTGAAAGAGGTCTTAGCCTATTTAGGCCATGGTCCGATGCCTATTAAAGATTCGATGAATCGTGAACCCATTCCAACCTGGCTTGCAAACCGCCTACTTAAGAATCTACAGATAAGCCAAGAGGAGATTGATCTCATGGATGCAGAGGTTGCAATGTCGATGTGGGAAAATTATTTAATTAACTACGGGCTTTAGGGGGCTTCTTCTTTGCTTTAGCGTTGAGAAAGACAAACCAACCATATAAGGAGCCGATAATTAAATAAGGCGCCTGGCTTGCAAGGGCGGCAATAAAATCAATCCCAACGCGCGAAGGCTTCAAACCATCGAGAAGCAGAATCCACAATAGAGCAGTACCTGCGAATGCCAGAGGTGGAACCACGACTGCGACATAGGTAGTTCCAGGGCGGCCAAAGCGAATGCCAGTGAAAAAACAGGCGAGTATGACGATTCCGGTGATAACTCCAACTCCGCTACGAAGCCACAGATCTAGGAAAGAAAAAACTCCAATAAAGAAAGTTTGCAGAACGAATATGCCTTGCTTTTTTAACCCCGGTCCCTGGATAGCAATCTTGTTTAAAGAGCTCACTTATCTCTCCTCATCCGTTATCTCTTCAGCATCGATAAACCCATCATCATCAGGCAACTCATCACTCTTTAATTCGCGCATCGAGCCCGGTGCCTCTGGATACTCAATGGCGAGTTTATCTTTATCCCCGATAACACCCAAGTTATGTATACGCCTAGCAGGGCTCAAGACCGTTTTTTCGGCCGTTGGAACCAAGTCCTCATAGGCCTTAGATGTCGATGTAATGGCTTTACCAACAGCGACGATTTTAATATGCAATAACGTGATGTTTTTTAAAAAAGTACTGGCGACTTTTTGGATTTCATCGGCGTTTTCTGCCAATTTATTGCGCGTAAAGATATAACCAATAGTGCGCAAAAGTGCCATCATCGATGTTGGAGTTGCAATAGTGACACCGACTTTGAATGCTTTTTCAAGCAGATGTGGATCCATTCGTAATGCCTCAGATAATAAAGTCTCAAATGGAACAAAGAGAACTACAAAATCGGGGGAGCCTTGTGACTTGTGATAGCCACGCTTTGCCAGCGCCTCAACATGCTTGAGTAAATCCTTGGTGTGTTGAGTTAAAGACTCATCGCGCGCTGATTGCACCTCGGTTTCGAAAGCTTCAAGAAAGCGATCAAAGGGAAACTTTGAGTCGATAAAAATCGAACTACCGCCCGGCATCTTTACGGTGATATCTGGAATACCTGATGAGTCGGAATCAGTAGTCGAGCGTTGTCTCGTGTATTCGTGGCCTTCGCGCAGACCGGCGCCCTGCAAAAGTAGTTCGAGTTGGGCCTCACCAAACTTTCCGCGAACTTGGGTGTTATTTAAAGCGCCGGCAATTTTCTTTGTTTCATCAAATATAGATTCTGATGCTCGGCGCATCTCATTAATAGTTGTTTCAAGTTTTGCCTCGGCCTCGGTCCGGATCCGATTAGCGTCGTTGGACTGGGTTGAAAGTCTTTGCACCGACTCTTTCATTGCATTGAGTTCGGCATTTAATGTAACGGCCATTTCAGTCTTGCCGCGTTCAGCGGCTAACTGGGCTTTGTAATCATCGAGCAATGCGCGATCGGCCGTGGAAGAGGCGGATCTGTTTCCTCG
The DNA here is from genome assembly GCA_025360085.1 of Actinomycetes bacterium. Lineage (GTDB taxonomy): Bacteria > Actinomycetota > Actinomycetes > Nanopelagicales > Nanopelagicaceae > Planktophila. The sequence continues at coordinate 18,516 of JANYCW010000060.1, read as the reverse complement.
CACAAGATATCCGATTGCACCCCCGGCGAAGAGGCCGATAATAAGTAGTACTACGTTTGCAGGCATGGGGCTATCGTGTCAGTCGACACCGACAATTCCGCGTAGGCTCTACCCCTTATGAGCCTTTCTATAGCAATCGTTGGCATGCCAAACGTGGGTAAATCAACCCTCTTTAACGCCTTGACCAAGAACAACGTCCTGGCCGCGAACTACCCCTTTGCCACGATTGAACCAAACGTTGGCGTTGTAGGAGTCCCCGATGCTCGGCTGGCAGTTTTGGCCGGGATCGTCGGTTCGAAGGTTTTGTTGCCCGCCGTTGTCTCCTTTGTAGATATCGCCGGAATCGTTAAAGGCGCATCTGAGGGCGCGGGCCTTGGCAATAAGTTTCTAGCCAATATCCGAGAGGCTGATGCTATCTGCGAAGTAATCCGTGTCTTTAGCGATGGCGATGTTATTCATGTCGAAGGTCGAGTCGATCCAGAAAGTGACATGGAGATTATTAACACCGAACTTGCGCTCGCAGATTTACAGACAATTGAAAAAGCGATTCCTCGTCTTGAAAAAGAGGCACGGGTACATAAGGAGCGCCAACATATTCTCGATGCCGTTAAAGAGGCTGAGGCGGTTTTAAACTCAGGAAAACCTTTATCGAGTAGCACAGTCGATTTGGTACTCCTTGGCGAACTTCAACTTTTAACGGCTAAGCCTTTTATCTATGTTTTCAACGTTGATGCCGCCGAATTAAATGATAAAGAGTTGCGCGCTTCTCTGTCGGCACTTATTGCACCGGCCGAGGCGATTTTCCTAGATGCTAAAACTGAGGCTGAATTAGCAGAGTTAAGCGATGAAGATGCCCTCGAGCTTTTGCAATCTATCGGACTAGAAGAACCCGGCCTTGCAACACTTGCCCATGTTGGATTTCGCACCCTTGGTTTACAGACGTACTTAACTGCTGGTCCTAAAGAGGTTCGGGCGTGGACGATTCACAAAGGAGATACCGCGCCAATGGCAGCTGGCGTTATCCATAGCGATTTTCAAAAAGGTTTTATCAAAGCCGAAATCGTAAACTTCAATGATCTTGTCGCTGCAGGGTCAATGGCCGAGGCAAAGTCAAAAGGTAAAGTACGTATGGAGGGCAAGGAGTACGTCATGCACGATGGTGATGTTGTTGAATTTAGGTTCAACGTTTAAAGTTTTTATTTTCCGGTGTAGTACTTTCCAATTTCACCCAACGCTCTATCGAGCATTTCAAGACCGAGTCGGGCATCCTCAATAGAAATATTGCACGGCGGGCACAAGTGAATACGGTTGAAGTTATTAAATGGCATCAGGCCATGCTTTTTGCAGGCCGCGACTAATTCATTCATTGCAGGACTCGACGCCCCATATGGTGCAAGAGGTTCGTGGGTAGCACGGTCGCTGACTAAGTCAACGCCCCAGAAAACACCTGCGCCACGGATATCGCCGATGACCATATGCTTTTTAGCCAACTCAACAAGTCCAGGTCCTAAGATTTTTTCACCAATCATTGTGGCGTTCTCTAACATCGCCTCTTGCTTCATGACATCGATAGTTGCAACGGCAGTTGCACATGCCAATGGATGGCCCATATAGGTCAGGCCGCCGGCAAAGACTTTCTCATCGAAAGTCTTTGATACTGGCTCGCTAATCACAACGCCACCCAACTGGATATATCCCGAAGTAACGCCCTTAGCAAAAGTAATGAGATCTGGAACCGCGGTGCTATGTTGGTAGGCAAACCACTTACCTGTACGCCCAAAGCCCGACATCACTTCGTCGGCAATCCACATAATCTTGTACTTATCACAGAGCGCACGGAGGCCTTCGAGGTATCCCTTTGGTGGCATTAAAACTCCTGCGGTTCCTGGTACTGATTCAATTAATACTGCGGCGATTGTGTTAGGTCCTTCAAAGATAATTGTCTGCTCAAGATGTTCTAGCGCACGCGTGCACTCTTCCTCTTCGCTTTGAGCCCAAAAAGCGGTGCGATATAAATATGGTCCAAAGAAATGCACATGGCCAAATGCAAACTCATTGGGAAATCTGCGGGGATCTCCGGTTGCATTAATCGCAGCGCCTGTGTTGCCATGGTAAGAGCGATACGTTGAAAGAATCTTGTGCTTGTGCGTATGCAAACGCGCCATTCGGATGGCATTTTCAATTGCATCGGCACCGCCATTAGTAAAGAAAACTTTGACAAAATTTTCACCGGCTAATTCAACGATACGTTGGGCCGCTTCATTACGCGCATTATTTGCGTGTTGTGGGGCGATCGTTGTCAAAACCTCTGCCTGTGCTTGAATCGCCTTTATTACTTTAGGGTGTTGGTGGCCGATATTTGTAAAGACTAATTGTGAGGAAAAATCTAAATAGGTCTTGCCTTCAAAGTCCCAAAAATAAGACCCAGAGCCACCCGCAACGGGGAGAGGTGAAATTGCGCCTTGCGCTGACCAAGAGTGGAATACATACTTGTGATCAGCTGCAGATACCGCGGCTTGTTTAATCGGATCATTGATTGGTGTGCTCATAAAAATAGCCTCAAACCTTTTTACTAGTAATTAGCGCCATTCTAATGCCCTGAAGTAGATTGCACCTATGGAACAGATTACGCATTGGATCAATGGCACCTTAGATTCAACACAATCTGCACGAGGTGGAGATATTTACAACCCTGCCACTGGGAAGATTAGTAAGCGCGTTGCCTTTGGCGACGCAGTAACCGTTGACCGCGCAGTCGATGTCGCAACAGCGGCGTTTTCAACGTGGCGCCATAGTTCGCTCACTAAACGCACCCAAGTACTCTTTGCCTTTCGCGAACTCGTCCAAGCAAACAAAGAGAAGATTGCGGCTCTTATCACGGCTGAACATGGAAAAGTTTTAAGTGATGCCGCGGGCGAAGTTACTCGCGGTCTAGAGGTCGTTGAATTTGCTTGCGGAATTCCACACTTATTAAAAGGTGGTTTCTCCGAAGAGGTTTCGACCGGCGTGGATGTCTATTCAATTCGCCAAGCCCTCGGGCCAGTTGCAATTATCTCTCCCTTTAACTTTCCAGCGATGGTTCCCATGTGGTTTTTCCCCGTTGCAATCGCCTGCGGTAACACCGTAATAGTTAAGCCATCTGAAAAAGATCCAAGTGCTGCAATGTTCATGGCCGAGCTGTGGAAAGAGGCAGGTCTGCCAGATGGCGTTTTCAATATTGTGCATGGAGATAAAGAAGTTGTCGATGCGTTGCTTACTCACCCCGGGATTAAATCGATTTCATTTGTCGGTTCTACCCCGATTGCTCGTTATGTGTACGAAACTGGAACAAAAGCAGGCAAGCGTGTACAGGCTTTAGGTGGGGCAAAAAACCACATGGTGGTATTACCCGATGCCGACCTTGAACTTGCAGCTGATGCCGCGATTAACGCCGGCTTTGGTTCGGCGGGCGAGCGCTGTATGGCAATCTCTGCGATCGTTGCCGTCGAACCAATTGCTAGCGCCCTTGTTGCACGGATTAAATCTCGCATGGCACGCATTAGCGTTGGCGATGGAACACAAAACGTTGATATGGGACCACTTGTTAGCGCAGTTCACCGCGATAAAGTCGCTTCATATATTGGCGCCGGCGTAGATTCCGGTGCGACGCTTGTCGTTGATGGCCGAGCCCTAGACATTGCTGGAGATGGTTTTTGGCTTGGGCCAACATTATTCGACAACGTTACCCCTGAGATGTCTATTTACAAGGAAGAAATCTTTGGACCAGTGTTAAGTGTTATTCGCGTTGATACATATGACGAGGCCCTATCCCTTGTTAATAGCCATCAATATGGAAATGGAACTGCAATTTTTACTAATGATGGCGGGGCTGCCCGGCGATTCCAAAATGAAGTTGAAGTTGGAATGGTGGGTATCAACGTACCTATACCTGTACCAATGGCCTATTACTCATTCGGTGGTTGGAAGAACTCATTATTCGGCGACTCGCATGCACATGGAACCGAAGGCGTTCAATTCTTTACTCGTGGCAAAGTTGTAACAAGTCGCTGGTTAGATCCAAGCCATGGCGGAATTAATTTAGGTTTTCCTCAAAACGATTAACATGAGATTTTCGTATTTAGAGTTGCACCCACGTCGTTTTATTTCCAAGTACTTATTTAGCGTATGAATAGGTTTGTCCCCTTAACTCTTGAGATAGTCTCTATCCATCCCAAGGGTTAAGGGTTGCGCCACTTTCAATTACCGCTACGAGAAGTCTTGCGTAAGAGATTCATGCTTGCCTTTCGACATTGTTGCAACAATGTAACCGCCGACCATCGCAATAAACGGCACAAGAATTAAGAACCACCCTAGGCCAGAAAGTTTCCATGCACTTTCAGGAAGTGATGGATCTACTCCTGCGGGTACGGTTCCTGCAAGAAGGTTAAATCTGGCCATTAATAGATAAAGGCCACCTCCGAGAAGTAAGACCGATGCGCTAGGTGCAATCTTAGTTTTCCAAATATTTTGATTACTCATTGAAGAGAAGTATTTGACCACGGCAATTGAGACGAGAATTTCAACTGCCCCAATTGCAATGACGGCGATACCACTCATCCAACTAAATAGTTTTGTATATGGATCCAAACCACCAACTGCAAAAATTATAATGACTGATGCTGCGATTAATGATGTTACTAATGATGCGTTCTGAGGTGCACCTGATTTGTTAGTTTTCGCAAGTATGCTTGGCATAACGCCAGCGCGTCCCATAGCAAAGAAGTAGCGACCGGCAGCATTTTGAAAAGCGAGCAGGCCAGCAAAAAGAGAAGTAAGTACCAAGATCTTCATTAAATCCACGATTCCTGAACCCACATATTGACCCGCCAAACTAAAAAGAACATTTGCGGGATTTGCAAGAGGTGCGCCGTCAACTGAACTCCTTGTAACAATCTCATCCATCAACTTTGAACCTCCCATACCTACAACCATTGCAAATGAAACGACGGCAAAAATAGCTGATATCGCAATGATGGAGTAGTAAGTCGCGCGCGGAACATCACGCTTAGGATTTTGAGACTCCTCGCCATAAATTGCCGTTGCTTCGAAGCCAATAAATGAAGCAAAAGCAAAGGCTAAAGCAATTCCAGCCGGCCCAGTGAAGCCGCCAGCAAATACGGCGGATGGGTTAAATGAGCTCCACATATTCGGAGTTTCAGGTCCGCCTTTGATGAAGATGGAAATTGCTGTAACAAGAAGTGAGAGTATTTCAATTATAAGTAGAGTTCCTAGGATTTTTGCGCCAACATCGACACTGAGAACTGATAAAACAGTTGCAATCACGAGACCAATAAGCGCCCATACATACCAATTCAAATTGATGCCATGCTCGGCCATCGTTAAATTCATGACAAGCCCAAAAAATCCATAAATTGCCAGTTGAATTGTTATGTAGCCAATCAGTGAGGCATAGGAAGCAGATACTCCTGCCCTAACTCCCAGACCTTTTCCTACGAATGCGAAAAATGCTCCGGCGTTTGTTACGTGATGGCTCATTGCCGCATAACCCACGGAGAAAATCAAAAGTGTTATACCTGCGGCAAGGTAAGCACCGGGAGCGGCGATTCCATTTCCAAGTAACATCGCAACAGGAACTGCACCGGTCATACCAACTAGTGGCGCAGATGCTGCAACAACAAAAAAAACGATTCCAAAAACGCCAAGGCGACCTTTACGAAGTGTTGAACTTTGTTCAGACATTTGTTCTCCTCTTAACAATTCTATTAATCGTTCACATCCAAACGATTTTGAGATAGGATTGCGCATTGAAGGTGATGGTGTCAAGGGTTTTCCACTGATTTGCTAGAGAATTTGATGGCTGTGGAAACTATTTATAATTGACCAAAGGAGAGTTTTAGCAAAGGAGAGTTTAAAAGTGTCGATATTAAAAGGTCTATACGCTCCACAAACTCCAACAGGAAAAAGTGCAATTGTCCCTGAAATGCCTTGGTTTTATTCTGGAAATCTTCTGACCGTTGAATATCGCACAAATCCAAAGAATATTGCGGCACTGCTTCCACCTGGAGTTGAATTAGTTGATGAAGATCCAGGTGCCGTTGCCTTCATTTGGGCCGATTGGCAGAGTTGTTCAACTTCAAAAGAAGAGCTCCTAGATCCGGTGCGCTCTCAATATTTGGAGGCATTTGTTGTCGTTCGATGTAGATACGAAGGAAAAACTTATAGTCGTTGTGTTGCGATTTGGGTGACTAAGGATTTTGCAATTGCGCGCGGCTGGTTTCAGGGTTATCCCAAGAAGCTTGGATCTGTTGCAATGACTCGAATTTTCAATCGTGGAAAGGCAACTGCAAAACTGGAAGCAGGTTCACAATTAGGTGCAAGCGTCTCTGCCTACGATCACAGACTTGCTTCAGCACGAGTTACTCTTACTGCTCCATCAAAAACAAATGGATTTGTTAACGGCCATCCAATGCTACATAGCCGCTGGGTACCCTCAATTACTCCAGGTTTAGGTAATTCCCTTGACCAACTCATCACCATGAGTGGCGTTGATTTGGATTTAGGTGAACCTTGGGAAGGCACGGCCGAGCTATCACTAATGGATTCTCCATGGGATGAGTTGGCTTCAATTCTTCCCATCGATGAGATTATTGGTGGCTACTATCGCGAAGTCGGAGTGACTTTCAACGGTGGCACATTGCTTTTAGACACATCAAATCCAAAAGTTTAAACTCTTCTAGAAGCGCAATAAGTATTCTTCTTGTTCCCATCCGGTAACTTCCCGAGTATCGGGATCATCGACATTTTTTTCGTATCTCATAATCTCATCGCGCTTTAAGACAAGAAAAGCTTCGACAAGTTCTGTAGAAAGATAACTCTTAATATTTTCATTTGCATCAAGTGCATCAAGTGCATCTTTCAATGTCATCGGCAGTATCGGCGCTGATTCATTATCGTAGGCCATTCCCTCTGCAGGTTGCGGACAAGAAAGCTTTCGATTAATTCCATCCAAACCAGCTGCCAAAATGACGGCAATGATGAGATATGGATTTGCGGCGCCATCTCCAACGCGTACTTCCAATCGGGTTCCAGCATCGCGCTCTGGAGGGATACGGACCATGCAACTTCTATTATCAAAGCCCCAGTTTGCACGGTATGGCGCCAACGTATCTGGGCCAAGTCGTTTGAAAGCATTAACAGTCGGATTACACAAAGCAGTTATCGCCGCCGCATTTTCTACGATTCCAGCAATCATGTGGCGAGAAATATCGGATAACCCCGCACCTCCGTCGTGCATTTTGTTTTTGCCATGCATATCCTCAACTGAGAAATGTAAATGAAAACCACTTCCACCTTCATCCGACCAAGGCTTCCCAATGAATGTTGCAATTTTGTTCTCTTTTGCCACCATATCCTTTATTGCGGTTTTGAAAATAAACGTTCGATCAGCAGCACTCAAGGCCTCGGAGTGCCAAAGATTAATTTCATATTGACTTGGGCTAAATTCATGATTTGCCGCAACGACTCCTATATTCATTTTATCTAACGCTCGAATTATGCGTAAAAAAGTTCCATCTGGATCAACCATTGCGCCCGTTGTGTAGACAAAACCGACATTTTCATGCGCACGCGAATACTTACCATCAATTTTTTTAGCAATATAGAATTCGAGCTCAGGTCCAACGACTGGCACTAAACCTAATTTCGTATACTCTGCGATAACTTTTTTCAAAACGGTTCGTGGAGCGAAAAGATTTTCAGACCAATCTGGATTATATGCATCAACAATTGCACATGCCATTCCTGGTTCGTAAGGGAGATTCTTAATAGTTTTCGGATCTAGTTTGGTTATGAAATCTTGCAAACCATCGGAAACGATATTGCCCGCATCAAGTACACCGCCATCATTGGCGGTAACCCACACGCCTTGGCAGAAAGCAGGCCCGTGTTTTACGCCTCTTTCTAATTCAGAGGTCAAGATATATTTTGAGCGAGTGGTACCAAGTACATCTGCAAATATAACTTGCAAAATATCTAAGCCTTCTTTTTCCAACCTATCTCGAATCTCATGTATTGCATGTGACATAAGTGCCCCCCCCGGTAAAATAAACATCACCTCATTCGGATACGAACGGTATACTATGCTCCAATTGAGTTATCATTCGCAACACTATTTCCTAATTTATTCATTTGACTAGCGCAGCTGTACTTTTACGGGCATTCTCTTAACTCCATGTACAAAGTTCGAGCGTAAAAAGTCTATTGGTCCAACGATTTCCATAGAATCAATTCGTGCCACCAAGTCTTCAAACATAACTCGTAATTCGATTCGGGCTAGAGCATTGCCAAGGCACATATGGGGACCACCTCGGCCAAACGTCATGTGTTCATTAGGATTTCTTGCGATATCAAAACCATTTGCATCCTCAAAGATCTCGGAATCACGATTTCCAGATGCAAACCAAGTAACAACTTTCTCGCCAGTCTTAATCGTTTTACCATGCATCTGAACGTCTTTTGTGGCAGTACGACGGAAGTGATAGACAGGGCTTGCATAGCGAAGGAACTCTTCAACTGCCCAAGGTATGAGTTCGGGGTCTTCCTGCAATCTTTGCAGTTGCTTAGGATTATTAATTAAATTCATCATTGTATGAGAAATTGTGTGGCGTGTTGTTTCATTTCCTGCAACAACAAGTAATAGGAAATTGGTTTGAAAATCTCGCTCAGTTAAAGGGATTCCGTCACGCATTTTACCGTTAACTAATACAGAGACTAAATCAGTACCATCTTTGCCTCGTCGATCTTTGGCAAGCGCATCTCCGTAAGCAAAAACTTCAAGGGCAGCTGGAGAACGGAAAGGAATAAGCCGATACTTCTCACTCTCAGGGTCACTAATCAATACATCTGCATGTTCAGGGTCATCGAAGCCAATCATTCGATTGCCCCATTCAATAAGTTGGGTAGTGTCCTCGTCAGGGACATTAAGCAGTCGCGCTAAGACGTTAATGGGAAAATCAGCAGCAACTTCCTTAACAAAATCAAATTCACCCATAGCGAAAGCTTTATCTAATGTAGTAGCAGTTAATCCACGCAAGAAAACTTCGTATTGAGCAACCGCATTCGGTGTAAATTGTCCTTGTAGTAATTGGCGCATGGCGCGGTGCCTTGTGCCGTCGGTCTCTAGCATCGATCGCCTGGCCTCTTCTTGTTCTTTATCTACTTCCTCTAAATTCGTAAAGCGCTCACTTGTGAAAGTATCTGGATCTCTAAGCACTGAAACGATGTCGTGATATTTAGTAAGTGACCAAAATCCATGGTTAGGGGCATCCTCTTCACTCCAATGAAGGGGCTCATCGGCGCGCAGCTTCTCAAATTCTTGCCATGGAGCACCTGATGCAAATAAATCTAGATCAGACAAATTGACAGATTGAGTTGTCATGTGGAATCCAATCGTTAGGATACGAATTAAATCGGAGTATAGCCACAGCCAAGTAAAATGTGCAGGTTCATATAAATTATTCTTCAATATAGACTCAGTTACATGGCTGGCCCACATACCTTAGACGAGACCGAACGCCAAGTATCAACCTTATTGAGCGACCTGCCAATTGATTTCGAATCAATGACTCTGATTTCAAATTTATTTCGTGCCGGTAATGCCGTCAAGAACCACTTAGAGCGAAGTGTTTTAGCCAAATATGAACTCTCATGGACAGCATTTGTAGTCCTCTGGGTTATCTGGATCTGGGAGCCGATTGAGACTAGAGACATTGCTGCAGAGGTTGGAACGTCTAAGCCAACGTTGACTGGTGTCTTAAAAACTTTAGAGAAAAAAGGTTGGGTAATAAAAAGCCAGAGTAAAACTGACAAGAGATTGGTTGTTGTCAAGTTAACTAAAGCGGGTAAAAAAATCATGCGGCAGTTATTTCCGGAATTTAACAAGGAGGAAATATATTTGGCGAAAGTTACTAATCCAAAATCTAGAACTCAAACCGCTAATTCATTAAGAGCATTAGCAATTCATGCACAGTTGACTCAATCCCGACGCGAGTAATTTCGGGCAGCTTCAATGAATACGCAAATAATTCGAAGTTGCTCCGCTGATAGGCATGAGCCTTGATGGCTCGTGACCCGCATCCACAGCATGATGGGCAGACCTGTCGTTCCCTTTTGGAAAATTTAACGATAGCCTAAGCCAAAATCGTTTGTATCCAAATGACATCAATTTTTTAGGTGTTACGTTCGACTGGGGAGAGGCATGAACACTGTTGAGATTGCAGGAGTATTGGTTGATACCCGCCACTTCATTGACGGAAAACGTGTTGCATCAGCTGAAACTTTTGAAAATACTTCACCCATTGATGGAAGTTTCTTAGGCAATTTTTCGCGCGCGGGAGCATCGGAAGTTGACGCTGCAGTGATTGCCGCCAAAACTGCTTTTCCAGAGTGGAGAGATCTTGGACCCAGAGGCCGCGGCGACAAGCTAGAAAAACTTGCGACCCTGATGGAGGAAAATATTGAAGTACTTTCTCAGATAGAGACTCTAGATAATGGATCACTACTTCGATCCAACCGACGGGGAGTAATGCCTAGGGCGGCGGCAAATATTAGATTCTTTGCCGATTGGGCTATCAATGAATTAAAGCATGAGGCTTTTGAAACAAGGGGACACGTAAATCATATTTCTTGGGATCCATCTGGAGTAGCCGCACTCATAACTCCATGGAATGCACCACTTATGCTCGCTACTTGGAAAATTGGACCTGCATTAGCGGCCGGAGACACCGTCGTTTTGAAGCCAGCCGAATGGACACCGTTAACTGCAAGTTTCTTTGCTGACCTCACTTTAAAAGCAGGGATTCCTGCCGGTGTTTTCAATGTCGTGTTTGGAATTGGAACCGAAGCCGGTGCTGCGTTAACACAACACCCAGGATTATCGCGTATCTCATTTACTGGTTCAGTACCGACTGCAAAAAAAATTGCTAGAGCAGCAGCAGAAAATTTAACGCCGGTGAATTTTGAACTCGGTGGAAAGAGTCCATTCATCGTCTTAGGAGATGCCGACTTAGAGTTAGCAACTGATTTAGCCGTTGAGCAGTATGACAATGCGGGGCAAGTCTGTCTGTCGGGAACACGCATATTGGTACATGAAAGTATTTCCAATGAGTTCAGCCACATATTTGGTGAAAAAACGAAAAAACTCATACAAGGCGATCCCCGAAACGAAACGACACATATGGGGCCGCAGATTCACCAAGATCATTTTGATAAAATTGCAGGGTTTGTAGCTCGCGCTAAAGATGAGGGTGCAAACATTGTCTTTGGAGGAACTCCACATTCAGATTTAGGTGGATTATATTTCAGACCAACTCTTGTTATGCAGCCAAAAAACGGTAGCGAAATTCTCACCCAAGAAATTTTCGGACCAGTGCTGTGTATGCAAACATTTTCCAATGATGAAGAGGCACTCACCATGGCTAATGGAACTGAGTTCGGACTTGCCGCCGTCGTAGTGTCGGGCAATCGTGAGCATGCAGAAAAGATCACTAAGAACTTGGTCGCAGGCACTATTTGGGTGAATTGTTTTTTTGTTCGGGATTTAAAAGCTCCTTTTGGAGGTTCGAAAAAATCAGGTATTGGCCGCGACGGTGGAACCTGGTCTTTTGATTTTTATGCCGATGTTAAAAATACCGTTGTAGCGCCTAATGGATGGAAGGACTAAGAAATGGGTAAAATCGCAGGTGCAGCACTACTTGCACATGTCCCAACAATTATGTTGCCAGAGTCGGTTCGCAAAGATCTAAATGACGGAAAAGAGATTAGCCTCGTCCCAGGATTAAAACGCCTTCGAAGAGAGATCTTTGAAACTTTAGATTACGAGACAGTAATCGTCTTAGACAGTCACTGGGCCACGACCGTCGAATTTGTGGTGACTGCCGCCGCGGAGCGTTCTGGACTATATACCTCTGAAGAGTTGCCACGAGGAATGTCACAGATTCCTTATGCGATTAAAGGCGATCCTGAATTAGCCCATGCAATTGCCCGATACGACGAAAAAAATGGCACATGGATAACTCCGATTTCAGACCCGCACTTACCTATTTTTTATGCAACGTTGAATCTCTGGCACTATCTTGGAAGAGGGTTAGATGAAAAACGTTGGATTAGCGTCTCGGTTTGCCAAACTGGGGTTCCAGAGGATTTCATTCGTGCTGGCAGGGCGATAGGCGAGGCCATTCGTGACTCAGATCGTAAAGTCTTAATACTCGCATCGGGGGCGTTATCGCACACCTTCCATAAACTTCGTGATTTAAGAAAGCATGAAGCTAGTGACCCCAGCCACATTTTTAGTAAAGAGGCGTATGCATACGACCTCCAGGTCTTGGAATGGATGAAAGATGGTAATCATGAAGCGATTCTTGATGATTTCGAAACATTCAGAAAATACAGGCCAGAGGCAGGATTCTTTCATTATCTTGCCATGGCTGGGGCGTTAGGTGAAGGTGCTAATACTGCCAAAGGCATTTTATATAGCGAATACGAAAATTCGATTGGAACTGGTCAAGTACATGTTTATTTTCCAGAACCAGAAAATGGTTTTCCTCAACCTAAAGACTTGGAGCTAAGTCGTGACTGAAATAAGAAGAATTCTTCTAGATAATCAAGCAGTAACAGTTGAGCGACATGGAAACTGGCTAAAGGCCGAAGATGGTCGCAGTATTTTAATTGAAAATGCAATTCATCTTCCTCCTTGTGAGCCTACAAAAATTATTGCGGTTCACCTTAATTACGACAGTCGGACACAAGAATTTCTAACAAAACTCCCATCGGCCCCAACATATTTTCATAAACCAATAACGGCACTTAATAACCACAATGGCGATGTAGTCCGCCCTAAACGTTGCAAATGGCTCAATTATGAAGGTGAGATAGTGATTGTAATTGGTAAAACGTGTAAAGACATATCAATTGCTGATGCTCATAAGTTCATTGCTGGGTACAGTATCGGAAATGATTTTGGCTTACATGATTTCCGCGATACCGATGCCGGCTCGATGCTTCGGGTAAAAGGTGCTGATTCTCTCGCACCGGTAGGTCCTGGATTAGTCACTGACTGGGATTTTCATAATAAATTTATTAGGACTTATGTAAATGGAGTTCTAAAACAAGATGACAACACTAAAAATATGGAGTGGGACATGCACTATCTTGTAGCCGACATTGCAAGAACTATTACTTTATCGCCAGGAGATATTATTTTTTCTGGAACGCCAGCTAATTCACGGCCAGTCGATATCGGAGATGTCGTTGAAGTCGAAGTTGAAGGTTTAGGAAAGTTGAGTAACCGGATAGTCGAAGGACATTCAATTAGGGAGGAAGTTGGGGCGCAACCAACTGAGAGCGAAGAGGTTATTTCGACGGCATTAGGGGGGGATTGGGAGTTTCGTGGAATCAGAACTCCTTCAAAAGATTTATACCCATCGACGGTAAAGGAATCCGATGTTCAAAATTAAGGTAGATATGGAAAAATGTCAGCATTACGGTCAATGCGTCTATGAAGCTCCAAATATCTTCAAATTAAATGAGAACGATAAACTTGAATATCTCGCTTCAGCCGATGAGTCCGAACGCGACAACGTTAAGGCCTCGGCCGATATTTGCCCCATGCAAGCGATTCAAATCATAGATTGATGAATCTAATCAACGGCCCAATGCTTAAAACGCTTATTGTCGGTGCGGGGATGGGGGGCCTTCGAACTGCGGAGTCGCTTCGACGTTATAAATATCCGGGCCAAATCCAAATTCTCGGAGATGAATGGCATATGCCATACAACCGACCCCCGTTATCAAAGGAATTATTAGCAAAAGATCAAGATTTAGATCAAGTGAGTTTTCCTATCAGACACGATGATTTAAATGCCGAATTCTCCTTAGGAGATAGCGTTCAGCAACTGTCTTTGGAGCAACAAAGCGTAACTCTGCAATCTGGTAAAAAAATTGAGTTCGACTTTCTTGTTGCAGCAACTGGCCTGCGTTCAAGAAAACTCGTTTTCCCGAATAATTCGCAGAATGGAAGATTTGCACTGCGTACCTTTGATGATGCCAAGGCAATTCGTCAAGCAGCTGAATCAGGTAAAGATGTAGTCATTCTCGGAACAGGATTTATTGGACTTGAAGTTGCAGCAACTCTTAAGGGATTAGGGTGCCGAGTAAAAATTGTTGCGATGGAAGATATTCCTTTAGGGCTTGTCTTAGGTGAGTCCTTTGGCAAAGAGATTCTCCGAAGGCATGAATCCAAAGGTATTGATTTCTATCTCAGTAATAGAGTTATAGATTTAGTTGGTGATAGCGCAATTACTCATGTGAAACTCGTAGATGGCCAAACATTGACCTGCGATATATTCATTGAAGCAATCGGCTCTGAGGCCAATGTTGAATGGCTGGAAGGAAATGAACTGGATCTTTCCGACGGGCTACTAACTGACTCTTCCCTCCGTGCGGTAAAAAATAATGGAACATCGGTATCAAACTTATTCGCCGTCGGTGATATTGCACGCTATCCCAATCTGCGATTTGGACTGCCTCCACGCCGCATAGAACATTGGAATATTCCATTAGAAAGTAGTAAACGAACCGCTCGAGAGATTGTCCACCAAATTCTTCCCGGTTCGATTGTGGGCTTTGAAAATGAAAGTGGCTTCAATCCGATGCCAACATTTTGGAGTGACCAGTTCGATATAAGTATCTTGTCGTTTGGAGACCTAAGACTGGCAGATGAGAATCGACTTTTAGAAGGAAGCCTTGATGGTGAATTCGCATTCGGATATTACAAAAACGAGTCCCTAGTGGCTGTTGCAGGGGTTGGGATGAAAAGTACAATTCATTCATTGAGAAAGGAAATTGCGACTTGAGGCGAAGGTGTGGGCAATGAGTTCATTTTTCGATTTAGATATCTCATTTGACGATGAGAGTGAACCTGCTGATTTATCGAAAATTCCTGCAAAAAAACTCCTTGCGGCTATAGAGGAGCTACCTACACCTCTAAAAGATGTGGCGATGGGAATTTTGTATGAAAGGCGTAGTTTTTCAGATGTTTCTCAGGACTTTGGAATACGTCAGTCGGAGTTAGTTACGCGTTTGCACCGCGCGCATCTTTTTATATCTATGCATTTGTTGAGACGCTAATGGATGAATTGAGAATCGGATCAAACCGTCGAGAAGTCCTTGACTTCCTCTCACAAAAAGTAGTTGCAGTGTGGGAAGGATTTGATCAGGCAAGAGAGAGTGAACCTGAGATTACTCCAGAGATACACACATTATTATCTGAAGAACTACCACGATTTGGAACAGAGGCGACTGATTCAATTAGCCAAAGCATTGATATTTTAGATAAGTCCATTGCACAATCGAGGCCAAGGTTTCTTGCATACATTGGCTCTAGCGGTTTAGAGGTAGGAGCGATTGCGGACTTTCTTGCATCGTCGTATGACATCAATCAAGCAGTGGATACTAGAGCTGCGACTTTGCTTGAAGAACAATGTATAAAATGGGTAGCTCAATTTATTGGATATCCGTATCCATTTGGATTTTTCACTTCGGGCGGGATGGTCAGTAACTTAACTGCCGTTGCCGCTGCACGCAGATCAGCATTTCCGAACTCCCGAAAAGAGGGATTAAAGACGCAGACCGCCATCTACTGCTCGAAAGAGTCGCACTATTCAATTATGAGAGCGGTTGAAATTCTTGGCTTTGGTTCAGATGCATTGCGGCTCATTGCTGTCGATGAGCACCACAGGATGAGAAGTAATGAACTTGATCGCGCAATTGAAAGTGATATTGCAAAAGGAATTACTCCAGTAGCAATTATTGCCACGGCAGGTACGACCCTTACTGGCGCCATTGACCCCATAGAAGAGATAGCCAGCATTGCTATGCGTTTTGGCGTCTGGCTTCATATTGATGGCGCCTATGGAATCCCAGCAGCCGGAACGAAATTTGCTCCGCATTTTAAAGGATTGAACCATGCCGACTCGATTACTATCGATGCACACAAATGGCTTTTCGTTCCGAAGTCCTGCTCTTTACTACTTGTTCGGGATCTGTCTTCACTTTCTGATACTTTTTCACATGAAGAGGCATATATGCCACATGATGAGAAGAAACCTAACCCCGTCGATTTTACGCTTGAATATTCCAGACCTTTGCGAGCTTTGAAGTTATGGCTTGCCTTCAAGACACACGGCGCCGATGCTTTTAGAAACGCTATCGAATTTAATATTGAACTTGCACAGATGACCTATAAGATCGCTCAGGAGCATCCAGAGTTTAGAGTTTTGCCAAATGCTCCCGAACTCTCGATTGTTCCATTGCAATATGCGCCTTCAGGGCGTTCGGATATAAGTTGGTTAAATGCAACTTTATGTAAAAAGTTAATTGCTGATGGACGCTTCTATATTTCTCCGGCACAAATAGATGGAGAAACGTGGTTGCGCCCCTGTTTCACAAATTTTAGAACTACCAAAGATGATGTGCACGCTCTGTTTCAGGTAATAGTTGAACTTGGACGAGAATCGGAGTAAATCCGCCAAAAATTTGAGTAAGGTTGACCAAATGAAACGAATGCGACATGTTTTCCTATTCATTATTTCAGGCGTGCTTTTGATTGGTCTTATTGACTCTAACGCCCAAGCGGCAGGCATGGCCGGGGCTACCTGCAAGAAGATCGGTGCTATTTCGCAATCCGGTGGCTATACATTCACCTGCATTAAAACAGGCAAGAAACTTGTATGGAACAAGGGTTTCAAGGCCGTCATGCCAACGCCAACACCAACGCCAACACTAACACCAACACCAACACCAACACCAACTCCAACTCCAACTCCAACTCCAACTCCAACTCCAACACCAGTCGATATTTTGGCTGAGTGCAAACTCCCAGTTGCCGATGGCCGCGGCGATGTCTCTATAGGTGGATGGCCCAGAATTTCTGACCGAATGCGTGCATCTGGCAATGTTATTTCTCAAGTGGTGATGGTCGATTTCCCTGATGCTCCAGCAAGCATGAGCGCGCAGGCGGCGTTTGCAAAGATTACTGGAGCTGCAGATACATTCAATGAAATGTCATATGGAAAGTTTACGTACACCATGCAACCAACTTTTAAGTGGTATCGCATGAGCAAGAACTCGACGGAGTACGCAAGTGGTGGATGGACTTTCGCAAAACATAGAGATTACATAGCGGAGGCGACCAAACTTGCGGATGCCGACGTTGATTTTTCTAAGAGCGAAAGTTTTATTATTTTGGCAAATCCAGATGCTAAAGGGTTGGGTTACTCAGGTCCTGCCTTTTCTTCCATTAACGGAAACGGGTTAACTCTCGATGGGAAGTACATTGCCAATGGTGCAACGTCAGCGGCAGATTTAAATGGCTGGGGCTCTATTTGGGCAAACCACGAACTAACTCATACGCTCGGAATGGTTGATCTCTACACATTTAATCCAAATCAATTTAATAACAACACATTTCCTTTTACGGGTGAATTTAGTTATATGGGCTTTCTTTCCTTCCAATCCAACTCACCTGGTCTATTAGCATTTGAGCGCTGGAATCTTGGCTGGATCAATGATTCACAGATTGTGTGTTCATCGGCAAAGGAGATTACTCAACTCATAACACCCGTTGAGACGGCTGGGGGAATCAAGGCTGTAATCATTCCTATATCTTTGACAAAGGCCATTGTGATTGAAAGCCGGCGGGCCATCGGGCTAGATAGCAAGCTCGTTAAATCTGGAGCGCTGGTCTATCTTGTTGATTCGAGTATTCAATCCGGGATGGGTCCAGTAAAAATATATCCAGTTGATCTGACTAATGATCCTAAATTCCTGAAATCACCCCGCGCACTTGGCGAAAGTGTAAGTATTGAGGGTTGGACCATCAAAGTTACTGCCGCAGATGCTAGTGGCGATACGGTACTCATAATTCGAAATTAGGATTTTCCCTATAGTCACGCTCACAGTTAATCCAACGCAAACTGTGAGCAATGTAAACTTCTCACATGAATGGCTCGCTCGCGTTAATAGGCTCTGGTGAATATCTACCTGCCATGGCCGCCTTTGAAAAATCGTTGATTGATGACGGAGTTAAGAACGGTAAGCAAGCTAGATACATTCAAATCCCAACTGCAGCTGGTAAAGAGAGCGCAGAGCGAATTCAATATTGGGAAAATCTTGGTAGGTCCCAAGCAGAATTAATCGATGTCGAAACTATTTTCCTACCTATTTTCAACCGCGACGATGCCAATAATCCGCGCCTTGTCGAACAAATAAAAAATGGCGCACTGATGTATATGTCAGGGGGTGATCCACATTATTTAGCTAATACATTAATCGGGACTGCGGCGTGGCAGGCAATCCTAGAAAACTGGCACAGTGGTGCATCATTGGCAGGTTGCAGTGCAGGCGCGATGGTTTTAAGTTCACATATTCCTAACTTTCGATTATTGAAAACCTCACCCACGG
>JANYCW010000059.1 GCA_025360085.1 Actinomycetes bacterium | reverse complement strand
CAGCGGCGTGCATTTGGACAACGGATATCGACATCGCCCTCAGACATTGCTCGCAATTCAGAACCACATTCAGGACAGTGAATCGGCATGACAAAAGCGGTTTCATCTCCCGTGCGACGTTCAATAACTGGACCTAAAACCTCGGGAATCACATCACCTGCTTTGCGGATCACGACTACGTCACCGATTAACACTCTTTTGCGCACAATCTCAGCGGCGTTATGCAAAGTGGCATTAGTAACGGTCGAACCTGCAACTTTTACGGGCTCCATAAATGCAAATGGGGTAACTCGACCGGTCCTGCCAATACTCACCTTGATGTCGAGTAAGCGAGTAGTGGTCTCTTCGGGTGGATATTTAAATGCGATTGCCCACTTTGGTGCGCGCGAAGTATAGCCAAGTTGGTTTTGCTCTTGAATTGAATCGACTTTGATTACTATTCCGTCGATTTCGTGTTCTACGTCATGGCGATGCAACCCGTAATACTCGATGTATTTTTCAACTTCATTTCGTGTTGCACACACGGAGAAGCGATTACTTGTTGGTAGTCCAAATTTTTTTAAAACCGCATAGGCCGTACTTTGCGAATGAAACTCCACTCCTTGGCGCGCACCGATGCCGTGAACGACTGCAGAAAGTGGACGTCCTGCGGTTACGCGTGGATCCTTTTGACGAAGTGAACCTGCTGCGGCATTTCGAGGATTAGCAAAGAGTGATTTGCCTGACTCTTCTAGGCCTTCATTGAGCTCAAGAAAAGCAGCAAGTGGGAAAAATACTTCACCCCGAACTTCAATCAAGGCTGGAATCTTATCGCCAATTAAAGTATGTGGCAGATTCTTAATCGTTTTGACATTGAGTGATACATCTTCACCTGTTACGCCGTTGCCTCGGGTTAAACCTCGGATTAATTGGCCGTTCTCATAGGTAAGATTGATTGCAAGGCCATCTACTTTAGGTTCGCACAAATATGTAGGACAATCAATCTCTTTTTCCACGCGATCAAACCATGTTGCCAACTCAGATAAGTCAAAGACGTTATCTAGGCTCATCATTTTTTCGATGTGATCATGTTGCGAAAAAGTGGTGGCAAACCCACCCCCAATGCCTAAAGTCGGAGAATCGACATCTCGAAGCTCTGGATGCTTATTTTCTAGTGCAGTTAATTCGCGTAGCAGTTCATCGAATGTGGCATCGGTGATCGCTGGTGAATCTAAAACATAATAACGAAATTGATGATCACGAATCTCAGTGATGAGTTCGCTCATTCGATGTCGGGCTTGGTTACTCATCTACTCGGTCTCACAAACCGTGGCAGAACCAACCACGCGATCCCCGTCGTAAATGACCATCGCTTGTCCAGTTGCAAGACCAAGAAGTGGCGAATCTAAGATGGCTACGAGGAGATCATTGTCAAAAAAGTATGTGCATGGCAGTGCAGAGCCATGTGCGCGAATCTGCACAAATCCGCGTTGCGCGCCGCTATGTACAGCTGGTCCACACCAAACAGCTCTTTCGCCCCGCATAGTGGTGATAGCTAAATCTTCGCGCGCGCCAACGACCACAGTATTTGTGACGGGCTCGATCTTTAAAACAAATCTCGGCGAACCATCGGGAGTTGGAATCGTAAGACCTAAGCCTTTGCGCTGACCAATTGTGTATGTGTATGCACCTTTGTGTTCACCTAACTTGTTGCCGTTTTGATCAACGATTGGTCCAACATCACTTCCTAATCGGTCACGTAGCCAACCTGCATTATCACCGGATGGAACAAAACAAATATCGTGGCTATCAGGCTTTTGAGCAACGGCTAATCCACGAACTTCGGCTTCTGTGCGAATTTCAACTTTTGTAGTATCTCCGAGTGGAAAAATTGCGCCTGCGATTTGTTCAATCGTTAATACCGATAGCACATACGACTGATCCTTTGAGTGATCTACTGCGCGATGCAAGGTTTTGCCGATGTCACTGTTTTGCGTACGCGCATAATGGCCAGTCACAACACCATCAAAACCCATCGCGCGTGCGCGATCTAACACCGCGGCAAATTTTATCTTCTCATTACAACGAAGGCAGGGATTCGGGGTTCTTCCAGCCGCGTATTCAGCTAAGAAATCTTCGACAACTCCATCGTGAAACTCCTCTGCCATGTCCCAGATATAAAAAGGAATACCAATAACATCGGCGGCACGCCGAGCATCATGCGAGTCTTCAATGGTGCAACACCCACGCGCGCCAGAACGATATTTTTGAGGGTTAGCCGATAGCGCCAAATGCACGCCAATAACTTCGTGGCCGGCATCAACTGCCCGTGCGGCTGCTACGGCAGAGTCAACGCCGCCACTCATCGCTGCGATTAATTTCATGTCAGATGTGCCGCCCTTGCACGAGCGATAACTCCAGGTAAAACTGAGGCAACAAAATCACAATCACTGGCCGTACTCGAGGCACCAAATGAGAAGCGCAGTGACGACTGTGCCGTTTCATCGTTGTGACCCATTGCCAATAAAACATGACTAGCCTCATGAACGCCGGCGCTACAGGCCGAACCGGTTGAGCAGGAAATCTGCTGTCCATCCATGAGTAAGAGCAACGTATCGCTCTGAGTACCAAGGAAAGTAACGTTAACAATTCCGGGTAAACGAGCCGAACTAAGGCCGTTGACTGTGGCATTGGGAACTAATTTTTGGATGGCCGAAATAAAGCGATCACGAAGCGTTGTGACTTCAGCGGCATTGAAGTGCGCACTAGTTGCCGCAGTGGTGAAAGCGACTATCCCCGGAGTATTTAAGGTTCCGCTTCGAATTTCGCGCTCTTGTCCCCCGCCATGTAATAACGATGGAATCTCAACGGTGCGTTTCAAAATTAGCGCACCGACCCCTAGTGGCCCGCCGATTTTGTGGGCGCTCAGCGACATAGCGGTAACACCTAGAAGTGAAAATGAGAGCGGCGTTTTTTTGAAACTTTGAACCGCATCGGTGTGTACTGGAATGTCACCCGCGATTGCAACTACTTCTGCGATGGGTTGAATAACTCCGGTTTCATTATTGGCATGCATGACCGAGATTACTGAAATCTGATCTCCACGGGAGGCAATTAAATCTTTAAGAAAACCAAGGTCAATGACCCCGTCGAAGTTCACGGGAATCTGAATTACTTCAGCGCCTTCATGAGTACTCAACCAGTGAGCTGGATCTAATATTGCGCGATGCTCGATACTTGAAATTACTACAATATTTTTCCCGCTATTTCGCCCAGCCCAGAACAGACCTTTTAGTGCGATGTTATTTGCCTCCGTCCCTGAGGCAGTAAAAATAACTTCACTTGGTAGGCAGCCAACTTCTTTAGCAAGGCTTTCTCGCGCATCTTCTAATGCTTTGCGTGTTGCGCGGCCATGTGAATGCAAACTCGATGGATTGCCAAGGCACGCTAATTGCTCAGTCATTGCACTAATTGCACTCTCGAGCATCGGCGTCGTAGCTGCATGGTCGAGATAGATCAAAGACATAGGGCCAATCTTAGGCTTTACGTGCGTTAACGCCTTCAGTGGCCTTTGGTAGCACGGAAAACAGATCGCCAATGACGCCAAAATCGGCCAATTCAAAGATTGGCGCCTCGGAATCTTTATTGATAACCACAATTAACTTACTCGTTTGCATTCCTGCTCGGTGTTGAATCGCACCTGAAATTCCACAGGCCACATATAACTGAGGACTTACTGTTTTTCCAGTCTGACCTACTTGATGCGAATGCGGGTACCAACCCGCATCGGTCACCGCGCGTGATGCACCAACGGCGGCTCCTAATGAATCGGCAAATGCTTCGATGGCACTGAAATCTCCATTCGTGCCACGTCCTCCCGAGACAACAATGTTGGCCTCAGTTAACTCTGGGCGACCGCCTTGAACAGGCGGTTGTGTCGACTCCACGGTTGCTTTTTTTGCAGCTTCCGAAATGGTTAGGGAAATAACTTCAATGCTAGGCGTCGATGGAGTTGTATCGGACGTAACTGAATTGGGCCGAAGCGTAATAATCTTTGTTCCATGGACCACTTGTGAGTGCACGGTTGTGGATCCACCAAAGATTATTTGAGTGGCAACACCCTCGGCAGTTACATCTATCGCATCGGTAATAATTCCAGATTGTGTAGCAACGGCGACGATTCCAGCAAGCTCTTTTCCAAAAGCCGTGGACGTCACAAGTAAGAATTCTGGGGATTTTTGAGCCACTAACTGAGCAATGGCATCGGCGCTTGCGGCAACACCGTGCTTTTGAAAATCTTCACTCTCAACGACAATAATTGAAGTAATGGCGCCAGTTGTTAGCGCACTGGCACGTGCCGCGCCTGTACCAATAGGAGCTAAGACAATCGCGGTAACTTCGCCAAGGCGAGCGCCAACGGTTGCAAGTTCGGCATTTGTCTTAGTGGCTTTTTCGCCAACAAAATCGGCTACAAAAAATATGGAGCTCATATAATCTTCTTCTCTGCGAGGAATGAAACAAGCTTTTCACCTGCGGTTCCATCATCAGTAATTTTTACACCCACAACGCGGGGTGGTCGAAGTGTTGAATCCATAACCTGCGACTGAGCCGATTGTGCACTGACTCCTATGCGAATCAAATCACGGGTTTCAATAGTTTTCTTTTTCGCCGCCATGATGCCTTTAAACGACGGATAACGAGGTTCGTTTATCTTTTCTATGACGCCAATGACCACGGGAAAATCGGCAGAAATTAAATCAACGCCAGCCTCTGTGACTCGCGAAATTGATACACGTGAAGTTTGGGAATCAACATTCACTGAACTAGCAAAAGTTAACTGCGCCCAACTGAGTCGTGCCGCGATCATCGCTGGAATAACGCTCATGCGCGCATCGGTAGATTCAGTCCCACACAAAACTAGATCAAACTCTCCATTTTTAATTACCTCTGCCAGAACAAGCGAAGTAGTCAGGGCATCGGCACCGACTAACGCAGGATCGCTAATGAGAATCCCACCATTTGCCCCCATGGAAAGTGATTTGCGGATTGCATCGGTTGCCCGCTCTGGGCCCATGCAAATAACGGTGACCGCATTGGCACCGCCCTCATCATTGCCGCCGTGGGCCTCACTGATGCGAAGTGCTTCTTCAACTGCATATTCATCGAGATCATTCAGGACGGCATCGACGTTGACTCGATCGAGCAGAGCATCGACCATCTTTTTCTCTGCCCAAGAATCAGGAACCTGTTTAATGCAGACTGCGATCTTCATGGCGCATATGTTACTGACGGGTAATAGTAAAGGCGAACGCTGACACGCAGGTAGGGCATTATTGCCCAGTGCTACCTGCAGATCCACGAACTCTTGGCTCCACCGTGACAGAGGGCGGAGCAAACTTTGCACTCTGGTCAAATGGCGCCGATGCTGTGGAGTTATGCCTCTTCAATGAGATAAATGGGGCTTTAGTTGAAACACGTTTTGCAATGTCTCACCGCAACGGGCCCATCTGGCATGGATATTTAGCCGGAGTGCGAGCCGGACAGCGTTATGGCTATCGAGTTTACGGGCCGTGGGCACCTGAACATGGTGTGCGCTTTAATGCCGCCAAGCTGCTCATCGATCCCTATGCCCACCGCCTCGATGGAAACATTGCATATGTTCCGGAGATTTTTGGTCACCACGCCATCGATGGAATGGGTGCTGGCAATGTAACGATGCGCGATGATCGAGATAGTGCAGGTCATGTTCCATACTCAGTTGTCACCGATCATCATGCTCGCGACATTGTGCGTCCATTGGTGCCATGGGCGAAAACTTTAATATATGAGGCGCACGTTCAGGGATTAACAGCAAAAAATCCAGCGATTGCCGAACATGAACGCGGAACATACAAGGGCCTTGGCCATCCCAGCACAATTGCGTATCTAAAATCCTTGGGGGTTACCGCGCTTGAACTTTTGCCAATTGCGGAATCGATCACCGAGCCTGCGATATTTGCACGGGGTCGAAAAAATCATTGGGGTTATAACTCAATTGCATTTAGTGCGCCTCACCGCGCATATGCTGCAACGGATGATGCAATTAGTGAACTTCAGTGGGCCGTTGATCAACTGCACTCTGCTGGAATTGAAGTTATTTTAGATGTTGTCTACAACCATACTGCCGAAGGCGGTGTCGGAGGGCCAACATTGTCTTACAAAGGAATCGATAATAAGGCCTACTACCGCCAAGATAATTTCGGAAACTATTTGGATGTAACGGGATGCGGAAACACGTTTGCGGCAAGTAACCCACATGCAGTTCGACAAGTAATTGATTCACTTCGTTGGTGGATTGAAGTCATCGGAGTCGATGGTTTTCGTTTTGACTTAGCAACGGCGCTATACACAAGTGAAAGCGCATTTAACTCATCCCTGATGTCGGCGATTGAATCTGATTCGGTTTTGCGTAACTTCAAAATGATTGCCGAGCCTTGGGACACCACTCGTTACGCGCTCGGAGATTTTCCTCATCCATGGCGCGAATGGAACGATGTATACCGTGATTCAGTCCGTCAGTTTTGGCTTGGGGATTTAGCCCGAGGCTACGGCGAAGGGGTCTCTGATATTGCCAGCAGTATGAGTGGGTCAAGTTCAATTTTTTATTATCGTGGTCCAACATCTTCGATTAACTTTATTGCTGCCCATGATGGATTTACTCTTCATGACATGGTGACGTTTGCCCACAAACGCAATCTGGTCAATGGTGAAAATAACGCTGATGGAAGTGATTCCAATAGATCTTGGAACGTTGGCACAGAAGGTGAGAGTGATGATCCCGTTATTAACTCAACCCGACACCGAATTAAAAAATCAATTCTAGCCACACTCATGTTGTCATCCGGCGTACCTATGCTCAATATGGGCGATGAAGTCAGCCGATCACACAATGGATCAAATAATGCGTACTCACTTCCAATCGAATTTTATCTAGAAAGCCAAGCAACATTCGACGGTGGTTGGGCGTTACCGTGGGAGTTAGATTCAAGGGCACAAGATGTTTTAACCACCGTACAGGCGCTTGCTCAGATTCGTAGGACTTATTTAGCCGATGTTGCATCCGAGTTCTATACGGGCAGGATCGATCAAGGAACTAGTCGTAAAGATATTGCTTGGTTCTCACTTGGCGGCCGCGAAATGAGTGATAATCATTGGGCAGATGAAGAAAAGCGGAGCATTACTGTCTTTGTCGAAGCCGATCCAAAGCGTGGGCTGTTGATGTTAATGAACTCTTCAACTCAGGAAACGGTTTTTACTTTACCCGATGAACAGTGGGGTGAAACCTTCAGATGCATATTCGATGCCGCTCAAGATGTGGCGACATATGAGCCGATAATTGCCGCGTCTAGCGCAAAGATTTCAGTTGCCGCCCACAGTGTTCAGGTCTGGCTCGTTTCTCGTACTAGGCAGTAGTCGGTAAAATTTGTAACTATGTTGGCACTCATCGCACCTGGCCAAGGTTCGCAAACCTCAGGAATGCTTACTTCTTGGATCAAAGATCCAGCGCTACACAATTTATTGAAGCAATGGTCTACCGATATTGATTTAGATTTATTGCGTTTGGGAACAACGGCCGAAGCCGATGAGATAAAAGATACGGCCAATGCCCAGCCACTCATTGTTGCAACTTCTTTGTTGACATCCCATGCACTAGGAATAAAAAATGTTGCGATCGTATCTGGACACTCAGTGGGAGAGTTATCAGCGGCTTCAATATGCGGTGCCATTACCGATACGGATGCGTTGCGGCTCGTGCGAGCGCGTGGAATCGAGATGGCCAAGGCTGCAGCGCTCATACCTACTGGAATGTCGGCAGTCTTAGGCGGAGATCGCGCGCACGTACTAACTTCGATTGCGAGTTTGGGATTGGTAGCGGCAAATGAAAATGGTGGCGGACAGATTGTTGCCGGCGGAGATTTAACAGCTCTGGCACACCTCGGCGAAAACCCACCCCACGGTTCGCGGGTGAGAACTCTGGCCGTGGCCGGTGCCTTTCACACCACATATATGGCAACTGCCGTAGCGCCTCTCGTCGCGCTGGCCGCGACAATTTCAACTAGAGTGCCAGTAATCCCCGTTGTATCTAATATGGATGGCGCCGTTATTAATCAGGCCGATGAGATTCTGGCGCGCATTGTCAATCAAATTACCCATCCAGTTCGATGGGATTTGTGTATGGAAAGATTTAAATCAATCGGAGTAACGGGTGTCATTGAACTATCACCTGCCGGAACTCTGGTTGGCTTGCTCAAGCGGGCCGTGCCTGAGATTGAAAGTTTTGCACTCAAAAGTTCAGCCGATCTTGAAGCCGCGCGAGAATTCGCAGAAAGGCACGCATGAACATAAAACTGCCACCAACGGTCAATAGTCAGATTCTTTCAGTGGGTTCGTATCGACCAAAGCACATCGTTGCCAATAGCGAAATTGCCGAGCGCATTGATTCCAGTGATGAGTGGATCCAACAACGCACCGGAATTCAAAGTCGGCGAATTGCTGGCGAGGATGAAACGGTAATTACCATGGCACAGGCCGCTTGCGAAATGGCGCTCAAGCGGGCGAAGTTAACAATGGCCGATGTTGATACTCTCATTCTTGCCACAATTACCTATCCTTTTCAAGCACCTAGTGCGGCGAGTGAATTAATTAACGTACTTGGTAATCCGAAGGCTGCAGCCTTTGATATCAGCGCCGCATGCGCAGGATTTTGTTATGGCGTGGCAATGGCTAGTGATCTGGTCAGAGCAGGATCGTCAAAGCGAGTATTAGTTGTAGGTGTAGAAAAACTCTCAGAGTTTACCGATCCTGATGATCGCGCAACTGCATTTATCTTTGCCGATGGTGCTGGCGCCGTGCTCATTGGCCCAAGTGAGCAAGCACGAATCGGACCTGTTGCTTGGGGCTCAGATGCCGATTCTCGCGATGCAATTTTAATGAACCCTGCATACACCGATTTTAGAAACTCCCCTGATAAAGGAGTTACAGAGCTTGGTTGGCCACATATTTCTCAGCAAGGTCAGACGGTCTACCGTTGGGCGGTATTCACCGTTAGCAAAATCGGAGTAAAAGCCCTTGAACTTGCGGGAGTGCGTGCCGATGAACTCGGAGCATTTATCCCCCATCAAGCCAATATGCGAATTATCGAATCAATGGCGAAGGAGATCAAGATTCCAAGCTCTGTTATAATAGCCGATGATATTCGTGTCAATGGAAATACGTCAGCGGCATCGATCCCACTGGCCATGGATATCCTGCTTGAAACCCATCCTGAGCTCCATGGCAGTTTGGCACTCATGATTGGATATGGCGCGGGTCTGGTTTATGCCGCTCAAGTTGTGCAATTACCACCATTGCCTTGAAAATTACGCCACTTATCCCTTCAAATACTCGTAAGTAAGCCGAATTTCAGGGAGAATAACGGCTTGTTGAAAATTGAACTGAAATCGCTAACAAAGGAATAAATAACAATGGCACTTGCACAAGCTGACGTACTCGCAGGTTTAAAAGAGATTGTTGAAGAGGTCGCTGGTATTCCAGGCGCATCGGTTGAACTCGATAAAAACTTTACCGATGATTTAGAAGTTGACTCACTGAGCATGGTTGAAGTTGTCGTTGCCGCAGAAGAGCGCTTTGGTGTCAAGATTCCTGATGAAGCAGTAACTGATCTCGTCACTGTTGGCGATGCTGTTAACTTCATCGTCAATGCAGCGAAGTAGTAAGTAAAAGAGTTTTAACATGCCCAGCCGTCGAGTTGTTGTAACTGGACTTGGAGCAACAACTCCTTTAGGTGGAGATGTCATAACTTCTTGGTCAGCGTTATTGGCCGGCAGAAGTGGTGTTCGATTACTTACCGAAGATTGGGCGCAAACTATTCCGGTGCACTTTGCCGCGCGAGTTGCTCAAGAACCAAGTGAGACGATGGAGCGCGTTGAAATGCGCCGCTTAGATAGATCTGAACAGTTTGCTCTGATTGCATCTCGCGAGGCTTGGAAAGATGCGGGCTCGCCCGAAATCGATAAAGAGCGTTTAGGGGTTGTCATCGCATCAGGTATTGGTGGCGTCACAACAATGCTTGATCAATACGATATCTTGCGAGAAAAAGGCGCACGCTTAGTAAGTCCACACACCGTGCCAATGTTGATGCCAAACGGACCTGCGGCAAATGTTGGACTCGAACTACAAGCTAAAGCAGGTGTTCATACGCCAGTGAGCGCGTGCGCATCTGGTGCTGAAGCTATTGGATATGCCTTTGAAATGATCCGAAATAATCGCGCCGATATCGTGGTCAGCGGCGGAGTGGAAGCTGCAATCCATGCAATGCCGATGTCGGGTTTTGCTGCGATGAAAGCGCTATCGACAAGAAACGATGATCCCACTCGCGCCTCACGACCATATGATCTAAATCGTGATGGCTTTGTTTTAGGTGAAGGCGGCGGAGTTCTAGTACTGGAGGAGTACGAACATGCACTCGCACGCGGTGCCAAGCTTTACTGTGAAATTGCAGGCCAAGGTTTAACTTCGGATGGCTATCACATTGCCGCCCCAGATCCAGATGGAGCTGGTGTACAACGCGCCCTCAAATTTGCGCTACGTGATGCCCAATTAACAACCAAAGACATTGTGCATTTAAATGCGCATGCAACATCTACCCCTGCCGGAGATGTTGCCGAAGCTAACGCCCTGCGCGCCGCCCTTGGCGCCGATGCCGATCATGTTGCAGTCTCTGCAACAAAATCGATGACGGGTCACTTACTCGGAGGCGCTGGTGCTATTGAATCTGTATTTATTGTTAAGACTATGCAAGATCGCTTGGCACCGCCAACGATAAATATCGAAAACCTAGACCCTGCAGTAACCGTAGATATCGTTCGCGATAAGCCGCGAGCCTTACCGGCGGGAGATATCGCAGCCCTTAATGATTCATTTGGTTTTGGTGGCCATAACGTCGTATTGGTATTTAAGAGTTTATAAATGTCGACTTCGCAAGTAGATCCGCGCGATCCAGAAGCACGCATCGCACGATTAGTTGATAGCGGAAAATATGGATTTTTAATTCCACGAACTAACTGCGGAATGATTGCAGTGACCGCAACAATTAAGGGAAATAAAGTTGTAATTTTTGCATCCGATGCAACAATTAAAAGTGGAGCTCTCGGTGTCGCTGGCTCGAAAGTTATCGTGACGGCTTATAAAGCGGCAATGGGCGCACAAGTTCCGGTAATCGGAATTTGGCATTCAGGCGGTGCGCGTTTAGGTGATGGCGTGGCATCCCTCGATTCCTTCGGTGAAGTATTTCAATCGATGATTTCAGCCAGCGGTCGCATTCCCCAACTCTCATTAGTGCTTGGACCAACTGCAGGTGGCGGTGCATACGGACCGGCGTTGACCGATGTTGTTGTCCTAGCCCCTGAAGGTCGAATTTTTGTGACAGGCCCAGATGTTGTGAAGAGTGTTACTGGGGAAGACATTGATATGGCCCTACTTGGTGGTCCAGAGGCACATAAAAAAAATAGCGGCCTTGCTCATATCATTGCATCTACAGAAGATGAGGCACTTGAGAATATTCGAGATTTAACTGCGCTATTTGCTAACCAAGGCTTTATGCATCCAGATGTTGTGAATCGAGATCTCGCGCGTTTTGTCCCAGATTCAAAGGTGAGAAGTTATGAAGTCCGCCCCTTAATTGATGGCATTTTGGATAACGAGAGCGAATGCATTGAACTCCTTTCAATGTGGGCGCCGAATATGACCACGATTATTGGCCGCTTAGGGGGTGCAACGGTAGGTGTTCTTGCAAATAACCCTGCTCACATCGGTGGAGTTCTAGATGCTGCTGCGGGTGAAAAAGCCGCGCGATTCGTGCGCACTTGTGATGCCTTTGGAATCCCCTTAATCGTAATTGCTGATGTACAAGGTTTTCTACCTGGTGCCGGTCAAGAATGGGAAGGGGCGGTAAGACGTGGCGCTAAGTTGTTGCATGCATTTGGAGAATCTGTTGTTCCACGAGTTACTTTAATTACACGCCGTGCATATGGCGGCGCATATGTAGCGATGAACTCAAAAGCGCTTGGTGCAACACGAGTCTTTGCGTGGCCCAAGGCTGAAGTATCGGTAATGGGCGCAGTTGCAGCAGTGCGTGTTCTACACCGACGTTTGCTAGCCGATATCCCAAACGAGCAACGTGAATCCATGGAGTTAGAGCTTGCCGCCGAACATGAAAAAGAATCAGGTGGGGTTAGTCGCGCAATTGAAATTGGCGCAGTGGATGAAATAATTGAACCGAATAAAACTCGAAGCGCGCTTGCGAGGATAATTGCAGATGCGCCACATCGTCGTGGAAGTCACGGCAATATTCCGCTTTAGTTCGTATTGGCACCAAGCCACGTCAGTCCGGGTAAAATCTGACTTTTCCAAACTCTAGGATTATGTCCACCGGATGAAATCTCGTGATAATCAATCTTTAACATCGGATGTGGCTTGGCAAGGAAGCGTGTAGTTTCGCGGATTGAATAAACATCACCAAGACTGGCGACAATGTATAGCGGGACTAAAGAAACCAATCTACTTTCCATTTCTTTAACGTCATATTTAGCGATCATCGCACGTTGGAGATCAATAGGATCTTTCAAAGGCAAAGCAGGTCGGTAATACCCTGCGATTGAAAGGGCGCCTGAGTAGAGTTTCGGATACCTAATGGCAAACATAGCCGCACACCAGGCACCAGTTGAAACCCCAACTGAAATCCACTGCGAATCCGCAAGCCCCAACCGCCTGGAAATATAGGAATGCATATCTTCAGTTAGCCAAGTTTCCGCATCTGGTTGACCATTCGCAAAGTTCATGCACTCCAAATCCATTTTACCCGCAATATTAATTTGTGGAATTACACCAATTATCTTCCGAGAATGTGTTGCATTATAGGCAGTTATGTCTTCTTCTACTTTAAGAGCTTTAAACCACATTTCGGGCTGAGATGGAAAGCCAGTTAAAAACTCAACTACTTGATAATCACGCGCGTTCAAGCTTTTTCCCACCTTCAATTCTTGAACTGCACTAGAAGGTAAAATTAAATAGACGATATTGGACACATGTGATTTTTTGCCTCTAATAGTCTCCTTCAAGAGATGAAGATCGCCCGCAATTATTTGGGTCTTTTTTAAGAAACGTGAATCTAAAATCTTGAGGTTTTCACTTGTGATTGCGGTAGCAGTAAAATCCCTTGTTCCTCCGAAAAAATCAGTCCAAGATGAATAAAAACCCTGTGATTTATTAACCGATATTGCAAGGCTGGATATCGTCAATAATATGATTAAGAGCAGCGTGATTGTTCGATATGCAAGGTTGAGAAAACCTTTGCGATGAATTTTATCCCATAAGAGAAGAACAAAAATAGTGACAGAGGTGGCCAGAAAAATAGAGAGGAATTGCGTAAGGCCACTTGTTAACTCTAAATTCACTTTCTCTTCCTTTTCCAACCAACTATAGAACGTACATCTGGAATGAAGGCCTCGACTTTAAGAATTGCAAAACCCACCTTTATGAGACTGCTTACCCCTGGGAAAACCACATATCGAGGTATCCATTCTGGTTGAAACTTAGAATTAAATCGGTAAAGGGATTCCATTTGGAAGAATCGAGAGAGGAATATGAGGGCTTTGTGATTAAAACGAGTAATTGGCCCAGCGCCTAACTTTCTTCCACGTTCAAATATGCTACGAAAAGAGGCGAAGTTGAGTGAAAGTTCGTCAAAATGTCGCGCTGTTGCAAATGAAACGGTTTGTTGAATCATAAGTTCATTCACGCCTGTCTCTGATTCGGGTGAGCGGCGCATAACATCAAGTGAGAGAGATGCTTGTCCCCAAGGTACGAATTGCAACACTGCCATTATTTCATTCTGATGTTCGGCCCACGTAATCAAACAATCCGGATCTTCCGCATCACAAAATCTTCCCAAGGCCATGGAAAACCCACGTTCAGTTCCACTCCTGCGCCAGTTCTGCATGACATCGGACAGCCTGTTTCGAAACACATCATCTAGGTCACGAACAAAGCTCGAATGTGCGGTGTATCCCAATCGGTTTATTCGATTTATAGTTTGACGAATGTTCTTCATTGATGGACCCTCAACGCTAAATTGCTGGATCTTCACAACAGCTTCGTCACCTATTTCTAGCGCGTCGAACTCGGACTCTCGGACCCAAATTTCGCCAGCGGTTTCAGAGCAGCCATATATTGCGGGAATCCAACCGTGAAGTTCGGCCTCTAACAGGAAGGCAGACATCGCAGAGGGCCATGACTCTTGATCTCCGATGGGATCTCCCGTGGTGATCATTACTCCAGCAACTACAGAATAGGGAATAGCGGCCTTGACGTTCTTAGACCAGATCACTGATTTATTTTCACGTAAAGCAAAGTAACTCAATGAATCACTTTGCGCAGAATTTCGAATCATACTTCTAAGTAGTTCTGCATCTACATCACTGAGTGAAGTGGAAAGATGTTTTGGTTTGAAAAATTTAATCAGTGAGCTAACGACAAGTAAAAATCCAAGGCCCCCAAGGAATAATTCGAGCCGTTCTTGCAGGCGCTCAGAGGAGAATTGTACGGGTCCCGATACACCAATTAAACCCTTAATCGCAATCTCAAAGGCTTGACTAAGGTTTACAGGCGTGACGAAAGAGTTGGCATCAAAATAGACGATGAGGAAACCTAACAGGAGTGCAAATATTGAACTCCGAATAAAAAATATTATTGCTTGTCGCCTCGAGTCTTGATCAGCGATAGTTTGAAAGATATTTCTATAACGGACTAGTAAGGTCAATATTATAATCTCTGATACGAGGTGCGTTAAACCGAAGGCTTTAAAAAAAATATGTGAGTTTTC
This sequence comes from Actinomycetes bacterium, assembly GCA_025360085.1. Classification (GTDB taxonomy): domain Bacteria; phylum Actinomycetota; class Actinomycetes; order Nanopelagicales; family Nanopelagicaceae; genus Planktophila. Next base: position 16,842 of record JANYCW010000059.1, on the reverse strand, counting down.
ATGGCCGTGCAAAAATATATGCACCGATCGGACGAATGAAGTTAAAATCAAAAGAGTCTGTAATGAGGTCGCCATGATCCATGCACGTCGACGGCGAAGTCTGATTCCGCGGGCAGTCAGGTAAAGACACGATGCAATCAGAATCGAAGCAACATCATCGGAAATTATGAAGAATGGATTAACTTGACCGCCTAGTTTCCTAATGAAATGTGGGAGTAAATTCATCGAAAAAAAGCCAAAAAGCGCTAGGGACTGAATGTATAAGAGATAACTGATAAAACGCGAACGTCTTATCTTCTCTTCTGATACTTTCATTTATCTATTCTAGCAAGGCCCATGACATACCAAAACCTCGAAGCACGCGCTAATGTGTCGCTCGCCGCAGAGTAAGTGATCCAGCGCCAAGTAGTAAAAACAAGAAAAGAACTATTGTAAAAATATCACCATTAATTGACCCTTGGCCGAATAGGGTTTTTTTAGTCGCATCAATGGCATAGGAAAGTGGTAAAAAGTTGGAAATACCCGCTAAAATTCGCGGCATAGAATCTCTAGGAGTTAGAAGTCCACTTAAAAGTAGTTGTGGCAGGAGAATTACCGGTAAAAATTGAATGGCTTGAAATTCAGTTTTCGCAAAAGAACTAACAAAAAGACCTAGAGAAAGCCCTAAAAGGGCATCAAGAATTGCAATACCAATTAATGCGCCTTGAGATCCTTTAATCCCTAGTCCAAGTGGGCCGATGGCAAACGTTGTTACGAATATAGCTTGTATGGCACTGGCGATTCCAAAGGCAATTGCATATCCCAAGATGAACTCAAATTTAGTGACAGGTGAAATTAAAATTCGTTCGAGCGTCCCGGATGTTCGTTCGCGCAAAGTTGCTACCGAAGTAATCAGAAACATCACCAACATTGGGAAGACCCCAAGCAAAGCACCCGCGACTCGTTGAAAAACCTGGGGTTCTGACCAGTAGACAAATTTAAGTATTGTCATTAGTAGGCATGGTGCAAGAATAATTAGGGCAATACTGCGAGGATCATGCTTTAACTGCAATAAGACACGCTTAGCCGAGGCACCTACCCTATTTAGGTTCACTGCTTTTCCACCAATGAAATAAAGAGCGAATTCATATTCTCATGACCACTTTTTTTGCGAAGCTGCGCTGGTGAACCTTTGGCTAAAATCGCGCCGCCTCGAAGGAGCACCAACTCATCACAATGATCAGCCTCTTCCATCATGTGACTGCTGACTAACAGCGTTTTACCTTCTGACGTAAAGCGATGAAAGAGTTTCCATAAATCGCGGCGCAAAAGTGGATCTAAACCCACTGTAGGTTCGTCCAAAATCAAAATCTCTGGTTTGCCAACAAGAGCTGTCGCGAGGGCTAAGCGAGCGCGCTCACCTCCAGATAATGTTGCCGCTAACTGTTTACGATTATTAGTTAAATCGACGAGTTCGAGAATCTCACCAGTGGAGTTTGAAGAAATGCCCTGCATTGCACGAAAATATTCGATGTTTTCACTACACGTTAAATCCCGATAAATACTGGCATCTTGAGTGGAATAACTGACACGAGTTCGCAAAGACTTGTGACCGGCAGGAGTTCCAAAAACGCGAATTGCTCCTTTGGTAAGGCGCTGCAATCCCATAACGCTTCGCATAATCGTTGTCTTCCCGCTACCACTTGGACCAAGCAGCCCGAGAATCTTCCCAGATTCAATCTCTAAATCGAATTCGTGCACAATCACTTTACCATCGCGAATTACGGTGAGTTTAGAGATCGAGATAGCCGACGTCATGGCTATTTAGATTTGAAAGTCACCGAAACGGTAGCTGTCACAGTCTTTTTAATTGTGCTGGTGTCGTAGGCGCCATAATCTGCCGTCATAGTGGAATCAGGTGTTGTGATTTGGATTGGTCCAGCTTTTACATTTACTAGCGCACCTAGGGAACTTCCAACGGCTTTGGTTAAAGCTTCAGCACGTACTTTGGCATCCTTCATCGCATCGCTCATTAACGCGGGGCGTAGCTCTGGTAGGTTTGAAATATAGTACTGAGGACCATAGTTATTAACATTGATTCCAGTTCCAAGAAGCGCTCCTATTCCTTGACTGAGCTTTGAAACCAATTGAACATCTTTTGTTCGCACCGTCACGTCACGATTTGCCCGATAAGAAAGAATGCGTCCCGTCGAATTTCCATTGACATACTCTTCGTTTGCATTTGTCGAAACTGCACCGAGGGTGAGTGCCTCTGCAGGGATACCACCCATAGTCAAATATTTCGATAATGCAGCTACATCTGAATCGACTTTTTTAACTGCGGTTCCGACGGCTGGGGATGACAAACTTACTGATAACGTCCACACAACGTTATCGGCCGTTGCCGATGTCTTAGCCGAGCCAGTAACTGTTATGCCATCGCTACTGCGGGATGCAAAACCCGTTCCTACTTTCATTAGACCAATCCCCAGTGCTAAGGAAATGAGTACCGCAGAAATTATTATTGTTACTGCTTTGCGACGTTCAACGGTAATAATCGGTGATTCATGTAATTGGCTCATATTGAGAGTGTAATCCTCTAAATTGCGCGCAAGGCAGAAAGCTCTTGGTGATTGAGCCCACGGAAACGCTCAAACTCCTTCTCCCACTCACAACCGAGAATGAGAGCTAATCCTTCGCGAATTGCATCTTCATCCAGATTGTGCGCGAGTACGGCATTAACTTGGTTCTCATTGATGATGACCGCACCTGATAGATCGGTGATTGCTCGGTGAATGCCAAGTTCGGGAGTAAAGCGAAACAACTCTCCCCCATCATTGGTATCCTCTTGAACTTCAAAGACGATGTAGTGCCAACTCCGAAGCGCACTAGCCATCGCTGCGGCAACGCCCTCACGATCGCGCCACGAAAGCATGCATCTATAGGTGCCAGCTTTGAGTTGCTGAGGCGTCCATTCACATCGAGCCGATGGACCTAAGAGATCCGAGATTGCCCAATCGATATGGCTGCGCAGCGCAGATGGCGCGCTGTGAATAGTGAGTTGTCCCCGTACAGCCAAGGCCTTTGAGGATCGGGTTAAACGTTGCATGGATAACTCCTAGCAAGGACGCCGATTGCGACCTTCCCCGGTCGCCTTTTCGTACATGCTAGTGCCTCAATTACACACCCGTCGGGTTCACACTGTCCAGTCCCACTTTAGGCATCTGGGCTTATAGGCGTTACCATTGTCCCTAGTCGGACGCTTAATCAGTACCCGTTTCATGTAATACATATTCGGTATCGCTGGCGCAAGAGGAAGACCGTGGTCGAGGATTTCTCGAACACCCACATATCGAAGGAAAAGTAAAAACATGGCAACAGGCACAGTTAAGTGGTTCAACTCTGAAAAGGGTTTCGGTTTCATTGCAGTTGATGGTGGCGGACAAGATGTATTCGTTCACTACTCAGCAATTCAAGGAAACGGTTACAAGTCCCTTGAAGAGGGTCAGGCAGTTTCATTTGAGGTCGTACAGGGTCCAAAAGGTCCTCAGGCTGATGCAGTAAATCCTGCCTAATAAACACCGCTTTATAAATAACCCTCACTGGAAACAGTGGGGGTTATTTTTTTCTACTTCGAAACCGGTGGAATTTCACCTGACTTTAGTTTCTTGGCACTGACTTCTTTTCTCGGCGATAAATCTTTTCCTACTTTCCATGCATCTAAATACTTCCAAGGAAAAACTTCTCCTCGCCTGACCCACCACGCGCCTGCATCAATAGGAGTCGGCCATGAAATTCCAAAATGAACATGTGGGGCAGTTCCGCGGGCACTACCCGTCGCGCCGATTGCACCTAACACTCGCCCAGCAACAACTATCGTCCCCGGTTGAATACTCTTTGGAATCGAACGTAAATGTGATCCATAATAACGCACACCATCATCCCCAATAATTGACACATACAGTCCACCGCGATCGGCGCCTAGATTTGACTTACCACTCCATGTATCAACACGATTCACCTCATCAACAACACCGCTAGTCGGGGCTACAAATGTGCACCCTGCTTTAGCCAAAATATCGGTAGCCGGATAATCATGGTGTGAGTGTGCATATTTCACTTCGCATCCTGTAACAGGAAATACATACACAGGAGAGGCAGTCGCTGGAGTCCATTGCATCAGCACGCTAGATCCAATAATGCCCAGAACCACAATAAGCCGAGCTCGATTTTTCATTGCCGTAATTCTAACGGCAAATTCGTAATGTTAGGAAGAAATAGTGGTTATGCGTTATTTCTCTACAAAATCTCGTATGTGTCCCCACCCTGCACGCAGATATTTAGAGATGACGATTCTCACTTTAAGTGCGATGATTTAGCGGTGGCTAGGCAAATAGTAATTATGGGCTCTGGCGAAACCAGCCCTACCATGGTCACGCCTCATAAGCAGATGATCGCCGATTTAAGAAATTCTACAAAACCGATTTTGAACGTTCTTGATACACCGTTTGGATTTCAAGAAAATGCAGAAGTTTTGACCAGCAAATTGACTGATTACTTTGCAAACTCAGTTGGTGAATCCGTTGGCACTGTATCAATGCGTAATGTGCACATGAGTAGTTCAGATTTATCCCAGGCCGTGAATTCCATACGCGATTCAAACTGGCTTTTTGCCGGTCCAGGAAGTCCAAGTTATGCGCTCAAGGTCTGGCGAGAGTTAGGTGTGACTCCTCATTTTAACGAAGTACTTTCGCGTGGAACTTTAACCTTTGCCTCCGCAGCTGCACTTACCGTTGGCTCGCACACCATCCCGGTCTATGAAATGTATAAAGTTGGGGAGGATCCCCATTGGCTGCCTGGACTTAATCTTCTTGAACACCATACTGGAATGTCGGCGGCAATTATTCCGCACTTTGATAATACTGAAGGCTCAAATCACGACACTCGTTTTTGCTATATCGGAGAACGTCGATTAAGAGTTCTTGAAAGTGCGTTACCTCTTGAAACATTTATTATCGGTGTTGATGGTCATACAGGCGTGAGCTTTAATCTTGACACTCGAATTGCAACTGTGTTTGGTCTTGGTCAAATGACGATTCGCCATCATGGTGAATCATGGATTGTGAACAGCGGCGAAAGTGCAACTTTTGATGAGATCATCGCGCACACAGGAAGTGCGATAGTTCTAGAACCACCGGCCGAACTATTTAAAGTTAATCCACGACAAGTTGAGGAGCTTTTAGAATCTGGTGAGGTGAATGCAGCGGTTGAAGCGCTGTTAGATTTGGATGAACTAGACCGAGACCTTCAAACACAAGTTGCAGTTCATTCATTAATCACTCGCCTCGGTCTCATTGCCACAACTCCACGCATGGACATGGTGTCGGTGGCTGGTCCCTTTATCGATGCACTCTTGCAAGCACGAAAAAATGCACGCGCAAGTGGGCTTTGGGAAGATGCCGATTCCATTAGAGATCGACTCGCAGAGTTAAAAGTCACCATCAGCGATTCGAAGGAAGGTTCGAACTGGAAATTTGATTCAAACTAGTGCTGCGCGATCTAATTGTGCGGTCACTATCATATGAGGGAGTGTGAGTGCCCACACGACGACTAATGCCATCCAAAAGAACTCATCCGTAAAACTCTGTCCACCTAGTGTAAGAACTCCTGCCACGGCAATAAAACCAACCGTGTTGAAAGTTAATATAGCAATCACGGCCAAGGCTGCCACCCCAACATAAACAATGACAAATATGCTCATCTTCAGCGGTTGTGCCTTGGGCATTGTTACCAGGTGATCAAGTGCCCCATGTGGAATCCCAATAGCAAGAGCCCCTACTGCTAAAGCAACCTGCCAGCCCATTGAGCTCTCAGCCAGCGGATCTACAAAGATTAGCGAGAGCAGTATCACTAGTAAGACAGACAGACTCGAGAACAATCGCACCCGATTTAAGAGTTGGAGTTCATTTTCCTGCATATCTCCCCGATCTTGAACGACCTTATCAAAGATGGATGTGAGAAGATTTGCTGTGGAAAAATTTGGCTACATGGCAATGTTGGTTTTTACAGTTTTTGGCTCTTTTTGGCTTGAAATATTTCTCAAGACAAGTGTTCTGCGAAGGTGGAAAAGAGCTCTTCTAAGCATTCTTCCCGTGAGCATCTTTTTCCTAGCCTGGGATGCATTTGCAATCGCCCAAGGGCATTGGTTTTTCAATAGGGATCGAATACTTGGAATCTATGGCCCTTTTAAAATCCCGTTAGAAGAGTTTCTCTTTTTCATCATCGTGCCCATGGCAGCGATATTGACTATAGAGGGCGTGACGACTGTAAGGCCTCACTTACGTGAGAAGGAGTTTGGCAAGGATGCAGAGTTTTGATTTATAGCGATATTGCAATCTTAGCCTTCTCTCTCTCCATCATGATCGATCTCTTTCTCTTCAAGACCTCGCTTTTAACACGCCTGGCTTTCTGGCTCTCCTATGCGATCATTTTCCCCTTTCAGCTGATGACCAACTGGTGGCTCACGCATCCTCGAAGTGATGGCAATGCAATCGTCATGTATGACCCAAAGGCAATTATTGGAGTCCGAATTGCAAGTGCCCCCATCGAGGATCTTCTTTTTGGCTTTGCCCTTGTTCTTACGGTGATGGGGATGTGGGAGTTCTGGGGTCGAAGGGGATTTCAGCGCGACAAAGAAATGTACTAAACTCTATCTGCACGGGGCGGTAGCTCAGTTGGTTAGAGCCCCAAACTCATAATTTGGTCGTCGTCGGTTCGAGTCCGACCCGCCCCACCAATCTTTCGAAAAATCGGCCAATAGAAATTAAGAATCCGACCTCGCCCAGATGTGAGATCGGATCTCCTAAAACTTGCTTCTTTACTGTGCAGCACCGATCTCTTTAGCCCCCGAAACCTCATTCAACGAACCGGTAGCCACGTCATAGATAAAACCATAAATGGGAATATTTGAGGGGACTAAGGAGTGGCGACGAATCCGGGAAACATCATCTAGAACAGCTTTGTTAGCATCTGAAATTGTTAACCAATCGATGTAAACCCCGTCTTCGGAGCCAGGGCCTTTACCGACGTCATAGAAACCATCGGCTCCAAGGGCGGCACTCTCTAAACTTTTAGACAGAAGAGCACGAATAGATTCGTCAGTGAAAAACTCCATTCCGCAATTGGAATGATGGATGACAAACCATTCTTTAGTGCCTAATAATTTGTAAGAAATAACGAGTGATCGGATAGCGTCGTCACTAGCGCGACCGCCAGCATTCCGAATGACGTGTGCATCTCCCTCTGAAAGTCCCGCATATTTCGCAGGGTCGAGCCGAGCATCCATGCATGTCAAAATCGCGAACTGTCGGGCTGGTGGCAATGCAAGTGAACCCTTTTCTCCAAATGAGTCTACATACTTTGCGTTCGCTTCTAAAACTTCTAGTAGAACTGACATAATTTCTCCGATTCAATTAAATATTAAACTCTCTAGCTTCTGACGACCGAAAAAATAGCAGAGTCTATTTCAAATGAGAACTCAAGAAACTCTCTCATCTGCAAATGATAAGCAGAAGAATTTTTTCTCATATGCAATCCAATCGCATCCTTGGTTCGAACCCGATCCGCCCCACCCCACTTGACTATCCAAAATTGAAAATTACTCTGAGTAACTTTTCGATTACATGAGCCAATTCCTTACAATGGCATCCAGAAAATTACTCGGGGTATTGATGCGCAAACCTCTGAGTTATCACATTGATTGAACACATGGTTCACATCGAATCCTGTCATCTGAAAAGTACCAACAATTACTTTATTCGTTTCACGAATCGCTTGAAATGTCGGGTCATCAGGTACAAAGAGTTCATTTAAGATAAATTGATCTGACCCTAAGAGAGCCACTAGAGGTGATTAGATGACAATGCTTACGCTTGAAATTTGTGAAGATGAACCAGGTTATTGGTCGGCAACATCCAATCTAATCATTGATGGGGAACCTACCCGTTACCTGGTTTTTGCTAACTCACTAAAGCAATTACGAGATCTGGTTCAAGAAGGTGTCGATGGGGCAATCGGCATTCCAGAAGTCGAAATTGAAGAAGTTTTCTTAACTAATTCCAAAATCACGAGCTAAATAGGATTTACCTTTCTGATTTGAGCCCGACCCGCCCCACATCTGGCCGAATGTTTGTGCTAGTTGCGTGTTCGCGCCTTTATGGACCTAAGGTATCCCAATGACTAATCGCACTGTACTTATAACTGGCGGCTCTCGTGGAATTGGAGCGGCAATTGCTCGTGAATTTGCCGCAGCGGGAGATCGAATTGCTATTCATTATGTTTCATCCGCCCAAGATGCACAGGATGTTGCCGCTTCACTCGATGGTAAGGGACACATTATTGTTCGCGCAGATTTACGTAATCCTGATGCAATCAAATCCATGGTCGATGATGTGGCACGAGAGTTCGGTGTCATTGATGTCTTAATCAACAATGCGGGCGTGTTCTACGATCATCCAATCGAGAGTTCAACGTATGAGATTTGGCAAAAAGCGTGGTCGGATACGTTAGGGGTTAATTTAATTGGCGCTGCCAATGTAACGTGGTGTGCACTTCAACATATGCCAAAAAATGGAACTTCTCGAATCGTCAATATCGGTTCGCGTGGTGCGTTTCGAGGCGAACCAGTCAGCCCTGCCTATGGTGCATCAAAGGCTGCCATCGTTGCCTTTGGTCAATCCATTGCCAAAGCGTTGGCGCCGATGCACATTGGTGTAACAACTTTGGCACCGGGTTTTGTTGAAACGCAAATGGCTACACCTTTGCTTAATGGCCCTGAAGGCGATGGTATTCGAGCTCAAAGTCCATTCAATCGAGTCGCATTGCCAGAGGAGTTAGCTAAAGCCGTTTACTTCCTAGCATCCCCTGATAGCGAGTGGGCAAGTGGTGCTGTTTTAGATTTCAATGGTGCATCCTATTTACGGATGTAGTGTCCACAACGAGAGTCAGACTCTCTCCTAAGAACTCCACGCCTCTAGCTTTGTTTGGACTCTAGTGCCCGTGAGTAGTGACTCATCAATAGCAAGTGATATCAACAGGTCCTGTGCAGCTTGGGCAAGGGAATAAGGGGCTGGTCCCTCTTTGGCTATCCAAAGCGACATGCCCCGCATCATTGAAGCAATAGCGATTTCTTCATCCATAAATCGACATCCCACAAATGGATTCATGTAGACAACTTCACCATCTAGTGAAATATGTTCGGTGTCATGGCCATCCAGATTTAGATCATGCCCTAATTGATAGCGATTAAATGCCGACTTAGTTATTGCATTGGGCGCTCGCAAGCGAATGATTGTGTCATCGGCGATTTCTCCCTCGCTCCCACGTATAAGAATGCGACGCAGACGCAATTGATTGTGCCATTGATTATCCGTGAAATCATATAGTGCGGATTTGCCATCGCCGAAATCGATAGTAGCTAGCGTTGTACGCGCTTGCTTTGACGCAAGATCTTCATTCCAGCCAGTGCGCGATAAAGGATCAACGAGCGGAGCGGTGAACATTGAAGCGTGCACTTCAGTTTTCCCCATGGGAAATCCAAGATATCCACGAGCAATCGACATTGCATGGTAACCATGAGTCGAAGAGACATGAACCGACGAAGGGATACCGATGTCACCACGATCAATAACGGTTTTTCGAGCTGCATGCCCAGGAAGATACAAATACTGCTCAGCGACCTGGACAAGTTGTTTCGAACCGATTTCTGACCACAATTTTCTTAAAGCGTCGAGATCTGGAGCTGGAGGCGTTTCACTAAGTACCGGAATTGACTTAATAACACATTCTTCGAGTACTTCTGGATTCGAAGTCCAAGAAACAGAGGCAACAATATAATCTGGATTTGTCTTCGTGATAAGTTCAGAGAGCATAGAAAACGTTGAAATAGACCACTTTTTCTGCATATATTCTGCATTCTCTCGTCGCCGTGCAACTACTCCAACTATTTCAAATTCATCGGGAAGAGCTTGTGCAATGCGGATATAAAACTCAGCACGCCAACCTGTTCCAACAATTCCTATTCGCGCTCTGTTGGTCATACTCAATACCTCACTGTCAATTGAATTTAAATATAACAGTACTAACTTTTATTGACTAATTGAATCTAGGTAATGACTTTAGAATATTTTTCAGATACTCTTCCGACTCCCATGAACAACAAGCAAAAAGAATTGGAAGTAAGAAAGTGTCATTACCTACCCGCACTTTAGGCCCATGGAAAGTTTCTGCAGTTGGTCTCGGGTGCATGCCCCTCTCCGGTATGCCATCTACCAAAGCTGCCATGGTTGATAATCGCGCTGGGGCGATTGGTGTAATTCATGCCGCATTGGATGCCGGCGTTACTTTGATTGATACCGCGGATATTTATGCCCCTAGCTGGAAGACTTTTGGACACAACGAAAGTTTAGTTGGGGAAGCATTTTCATCATGGTCAGGTTCAAGTGAAGCTAAATCAAAGGTTGTTATCGCGACCAAAGGCGGAATTACACGCGGACCAGGCGAAAGTTGGGGTAGAGCGACTTCAAAAGATTATTTTCTAAGAGCTGCCGAAGCATCAGCGCTTCGCCTCCGTGTCGATAAAATTCAACTATGGCATCACCATCGTCTGGACCCAGAGGTTTCTTTTGAAACTCAATTTGAAAATTTACTAGTCCTGCGTGAGCGTGGATTGGTTGAGCATCTTGGAGTAAGTAATTACTCAGCTGAACAATTGCGTCGAGCAATCGCAATTGGGGGAAGCCCAGAGCAAGGTGGCGTCATCTCGGTTCAAAATCAATTCAGTGCTCGATATCGCTGCGAATCCGAGGTTATTGAAATCTGTGAAGAAAACGGGATCGCTTATTTGCCATGGGCGCCATTAGGAGGCGTTACTCTCTCATCAAATTTGGCGCAAGAAGCCTCTGGAGCATTTAGTGAAATTGGCAAAATCAAGGATCTTTCGGCCTATGCAATAGCAATCGCTTGGTTGCTTCATCGATCTCCTTCAATGCTTCCTATTCCAGGTGCAACTCGCATTGAATCCATCCTAGATTCGCTCACAGGGATTTCTCTTTCGCTCACGAACCAAGAGATTGCCCACATTGAAGCGAGCTTGCCGCCTGATTCCGAGCTTGATGCCGAATTAGTGCTGCAGCCCCCATTTCGAGGCTAAGCGAACAGGCATCCAGGCGGGAATCGCACCTTTTTGGGCTAAAAGCCAAACTTAACAAACATTCATAACAATCTAATAACATTTCAAGAAAATGCTGATTTTCCGATTAATAAGGGCTATCTTTCGTTAATCGTTTAACTGGTTAAACGATTAACTAGGAGAAGTAAATGAAAAAGGTAAAGCTAAGTGATGTTGCGGCCGCAGCAGGGGTTAGCTCTGCGACCGTTTCATTAGTTCTTAGCGACAATGCCGACGGGCGAGTGAGTGAAAATGTTGAAAAGCGTGTACGCGCCGCAGCAACAAAACTTAGGTACAGCCCAAATCTTGTAGCTCGTAGTTTGCGGACACAGAAAAGTAAAACTATTGGACTGATATCAGATACCGTAGCAACAACTAACTTTGCTGGGCAGATGCTTGCTGGTGCCGAAGAAACTGCTTGGAAACGTGGTTGGCTAATAATTTTTGTAGATACATCTGCTGATTCACGGAATGAAGAACGTGCAATCAATGCTTTGCTTCAACGCAATGTTGAAGGCTTTATTTATGCTTCGATGTTTCACCGCAAATTGGATTATCCCCCACAGCTTAAATATCAACCAACCATTTTTTTGCACTGCAGTCTCAACTCCCCAGATACTCATTCTTCCGTCGTTCCTGATGAATATGCCTCTGCATCACTGGCAATGGACTATTTGATCAAAAATGGACATCGAGAAATTGGTTGGATTGGAATCACTAATCCAACTGTTGGAGGATGTGAAAGATCTCGGGCATATGTAGATGCAATGAAAAAATTGAAGGTTACTGGATACAAATCATTAATGTTCAACACTTTTGAAAGTTATGCAAATGACGGCTACGTTGGAGCTATGAAATTACTTAAGGGCGCCCGACGTCCAACAGCTTTGTTCTGTTTTAGTGATCGTATGGCTATGGGAGCTTACAGAGCAGCGAATGAAGTTGGCCTACGAATTCCTCAGGAGATTTCAATTATGGGATTTGATAATCAGCCCCATATAGCTGAGGCGTTATGGCCGCCTTTGTCCACAATGCAACTACCCCATTATGAGATGGGGACATGGGCTGCAGAGCGACTTATCGATGAGTTAGAAAACCAAGATTCCGAATCAATTCTATGCGAGCAGAAAGTAATTACCTGCAAGCTAATAGAGAGAGATTCGGTAGCTCCTCACCACCCAATGAAGGGGTGATGAGGAGCCAATGCGGTGGGCTTATCCAACGCATACGAAACCTTGAGATACAAGGTTTCTGACGGCAGTAGGAGGATCAATGAAACACCTAAAGCGCAGTATGAGTGTAATGGCGATTGTCATCGCTTTCGCTTTAACTGCATCGATTTTTGCTGCGCCTGCGCAAGCTGCGCCTGAAACAATCGTATTGTGGAGTCACGCAAGCGGGCACAAGGAAGAGATCAATATCGCGTATCAAATTGCCAAAGATTTCAACGTTTCTCAAACAAAATACAGCGTGGAAATCAAGGCATTTCCCAACCCAAATTACAATGATGCAGTAGTTGCAGCCGCAGCGGGAAAGAGCCTTCCATGTCTCTTGGACATCGATGCTCCAGTAACTCCAGCATGGGCATGGGCTGGCTATTTAAGCCCACTGACTATCGATAAGAAAACTTTATCGAAATTCTCAAAAACTGCCAAGGGTATTTATGATGGCAAGCTGTACTCACTTGGAATTTATGATGCAGCCGTAGGCCTTTTTGCCAAAAAGTCAGTGCTCAAAAGCCTTGCCCTTCGCACTCCAACGATTGCGTCTCCTTGGTCCTTAAATGAGTTTAATGATGCACTTGCCAAGGCCAAGGCCTCCGGCAAATTTGATTATGCAATCTCAATGGGTACAGGCTGGGATGGCGAATGGTATCCATATGCCTATTCACCACTCCTTCAATCTTTTGGTGGCGATCTTATCAACCGAAAAGATATGAAATCGGCTGAAGGCGCACTCAATGGTCCTGAAGCTAAAGCTTGGGGAGAATGGTTCCAGAATATCTTTACAAGTGGATATGCACCCAAGAAGGAAAGCGCAACCGAGCGTGATACTGGATTTACAACAGGCAAAATTGCCTTCTCTTGGAGTGGTAATTGGACTGCAAAAGATGCACTCGCCAAACTTGGTGACGACTTTGTAGTACTACCACCACCAAATCTTGGAACCCGTCCAGTTATCGGTGGCGGATCATGGCAGTGGGCAATCTCAAGTACTTGCAACAATAAAGCTGCAGCTAACGAGTTTTTGAACTTTGGACTGCAAAGCAAATACATTGCTCGATATGCAAATGATCTAACATATGTGCCTGGAACTAAAGAAGCTACTGCGCTTTCAGTAGATTACAAACCAGGTGCACCTTTAGCAATATTCCAGCAATTAGCTTCTAAATATGCATTGATTCGACCAGCAACACCTGCATATGCATTTATTTCAACCGTGTATGAAAAGATGACGAAGGACATAATCGCTGGTGCGAATGTTCAAACCGCTCTCGATGCCGCGGTTGATGAGATCGACAAGAACCTCAAAAATAACAATTACTACAAAAAGAAGAAGTGATTTTAAAGTAGAAACCACTTCGGACTTAAGTAGCCATTAAGTCATGCAGGACTGCCTCACTTTAGTAATTTGAAGTGAAGTTGAGGTAGTCCTGCACTTGGGCGATTTTTAGCCAGGAATGTATTCACAAATCAAGAAGGGAATCCATGTTACAGAGTAATGTCGTGACACACCGAAAAAAAAAGGAGACCCGAGCCGCTTGGCTACTCTCGCTACCAGCCGTACTGCTTATCCTGCTCTTCTCCATTGTCCCTATATTTTTAGCACTCACACTTGGTTTTACTGATGCGCGATTGGTGAGCCCGGAACCAGCAAAGAGCGTCGGATTCTCAAACTTCAAAACCATTTTAGGCATTGGTGTCTTAACGCTTAAAGCTGAGCGAGATGATAGTGGTGCCATCAAAATTGACGAGAAAAATAATGTCGTCTACGAATCCCTCCGCAATTACACAAAAATCAATAGTGAGTCGCCACGATTTAGATCCAAATCTGAACTCTTCCGCTTTGGAGAGAACAGAAAAGCAGGCACCGTGAAGGTTGTTCTCGCGGGCGATCCACTCTTTTGGAAATCTCTAAAAAATACGTTGTTCTTCGCACTAATTGTCGTACCAGTTCAAGGCGGCTTTGGACTATTACTCGCGCTAATGGTGAACCAAAAACTACGAGGTCGGAACTTTTTTCGAACTGTATATTTCATCCCCGCTTTGACAAGCATGGTAGTTGTTTCAATGCTCTGGACATTTATCTACCAAAAGAATGGCTTGCTCAATACAATTATTAAACAAGTCATGCCTGGATTTCAAAGTTTTGCTTGGTTGGAAAATCCAAAAACCACAATGCCAGCAATTATTGTTCTTTCAATATGGCAGGCAGTTGGTTTTCATATGATTATTTGGCTCGGAGGTTTGCAAACGATTCCCGCAGAGCTCTATGAAGCAGCGACCGTAGATGGAGCTGGATTTCGCAAACAATTTCGATATGTCACAATTCCTGGGCTGCGACATACATTCGTTTTTGTTTTAGTCACAATTACTATCGCCGCACTTGGACTTTTCACCCAAATTGCAATTATTACTCAAGGTGGGCCGCTAGATTCAACCACAACCTTAGTTTACCAAGTTGTCTTAAATGGATATGCAAAACAACAGATCGGATATGCATCGGCTTTCTCATTTGTCTTCTTTGCCCTCGTTCTCCTAATTTCTTTAATCCAACGTAGTGCCACGAAAAGGTTAGACCAATGAAAAGATCTCGCCTCTCTCTTGGTTTTTCCCTGTTATCGATGTCTGGGCTCTCAATATTCTTCATTTTCCCATTAGTTTTCATGGTTATGTCGAGCTTCAAAAGTAATGACTCGCTTTTGCAAGATGTAAGTAGTGTGCGAGCTTTCTTGCCAGTTGGACATCTTTCTCTAGATAATTATTGGGAAGTATTCAATCGAGTACCTTTTGGAAGGTTCCTCTTTAACTCTCTTTTCGTCTCTACGGCAACAGTGGTACTTGGACTCTTCCTTAATAGCATGATTGGTTTTGCCATTGCAAAAATGGAATGGCGTGGTAAAAAAATGGTTTTATCCATAATTTTAGCCCTTCTAATTCTACCTTTTGATGTATTGGCTATTCCGATGCTCTATTTAGCGGCAAAATTGCCGTGGTTTTCATTTACGGGTGGCTTTCATTTTACGCAGGGTTGGTTCAATAGTTATCAAATTCAAATTCTTCCATTCGCAGCTAGCGCATTCTCCATTTTTCTCTTCGTGCAATATTTCAAGGGATTACCGAAAGAACTTGATGAGGCAGCCCTTGTCGATGGGGCTAGTTGGTTTCGAATTTATCGTTCGATTGCCGTTCCACTTTCTGGTCCAGTTTTTGGGACCGTTGCAATTTTAACTTTCCTTCCAATGTGGAATATGTATCTATGGCCTGCAATTACAATTCAAGATGAGAAATATCGCTCTATTATGCTTGGTTTACAGTATTTCTACGTTAATTTTGGAACATCTTGGGGTCAGATCATGGCCTATCTGACGCTCTTGACTATACCGATCGTCATTTTATTTTTGAGCATGCAGAGATTCTTTGTCACGAGTGTTGCCTCTTCTGGAATTAAGGGATAAGTAGTGTTGAATTTAGCCGATCATTGGGTCTGGGACTCGTGGTATGCCGATGATGGAGAAAACTTTCATATGTTCTTTCTTCGTGCTTCACGTGCATTATTGGATTCAAATCGTAGACATTTTAGAGCTTCTATCGGGCATGCAATCTCTAAAGACTTAAGGGACTGGACGCTACTTCCGGATGCGTTAGTTGCCTCCGACTCTCCATCCTGGGATGACCTAGCCACTTGGACTGGTTCTACACTCTTAGCTCCAGATAATCGTTGGCATCTTTTCTATACAGGCGTTTCACGGAGAGAAAATGGTTGGGTCCAACGTATTGGTCATGCACTATCTGATGATTTAATCTCTTGGAATAAAGTGGGATCTGACCCAGTTACAGTTGCCGACAAAGAATGGTATGAGCCACTCAATTTTTCTGATTGGCCTGACCAAGCATGGCGCGATCCTTGGGTTTTTGCAGATAGTAACGGCAGCGGTTTTCACATGCTGACGACCGCTCGAAGTAAGGCAGGAGATCGGCTCACTCGAGGTGTTATTGGGCATGCAACGTCGAATGATCTCTTTACGTGGAAAGTTCAACCACCACTGAGTGAGCCTAATGAATTTGGTCAGTTAGAGGTAATACAAGTCGAAACGGTAGAAGGTTGCGCCGTATTGATATTTAGTTGCGCGCCGGAACACCTCTTGGAGCCAAGAGGGAGGACGGCGAGTTTCGCTGGCACCTATTCGGCACCTGCCTTCTCATTGCTTGGGCCATTTGACTTAAATAAAGCAGAGTTAATAGATGCACCACATATTTACGCTGGCAGAATCGTTCAAGATCGTTCAGGCCAGTGGAATCTTCTGGGATTTGTAAACAAAGGCGCGGATGGCTTCTTTGCCGGGGTAATTTGCGACCCAATTCCATTAATCCTCACCGATCGGGGAACTTTACAAGTTAAGAAATGAGAGTTAT
>JANYCW010000038.1 GCA_025360085.1 Actinomycetes bacterium | reverse complement strand
ATTTGTTGCTAAAGGTTTGACGTTAGACCACGTTGATTATCCAATTAACCAAGTGCCAATACATTAATGGGCCATATCGATGTAAGTGCAGTTGATTACACACTCTCAGATGGCATATGCACAGGCCATTATCGGTTGGGGCGATGTCGGGGGATACGAATATGAAGTCATCTGGGACATATGTTGTACCTCTGCCCTTGGTAAAGCATTTGATGAAGTCGCACAACGAGAAGTAAATACTTTATCTGGGGGAGAACAGAAGAAGTTAGTTCTCAATGCATTGCTCGAAGGTCCAGATGAAACACTTATCTTAGATGAACCTGATAACTATTTAGATGTTCCCTCTAAGCGCTGGCTAGAAGAGGTTATTGCAAAAACTAAGAAGACAGTTCTCTTTATTAGCCACGATCGTGAACTCCTTGAAAATACTGCTAATCGAATTGTGACTCTTGAGCTTGGATCAAATGGAAATACAACATGGGTACATGGTGGAAAGTTTTCAACATGGCACGACGCGCGCAGGCTCAGAAATGCCCGCTTTGCGGAAGTTTTATTGCGTTGGGAACAGGAAAATCTAAGACTTAAAGAGCTAGTTCGCACGCTTCAAGTACAAGCGGCAATTAGTCCCGATATGGCAAGTAAATACCAAGCCATGCAGACAAGGTTAATGAAGTTTCAAGAAGCCGGCGCCCCAGAGGCGCCTCCAATCGAACAAGATATGCAGGTTGGTCTGCGCGGTGGTCGCACGGGCTTGCGCGCACTTACCTTTGAAAACTTGGCACTTGAAGCTCTCACGCAACCATTTGACTTCGAAGTTTTCTTCGGAGATCGCATCGCAGTCCTTGGGAAAAATGGGACCGGTAAATCGCACTTCCTACGTTTAATCTCTGGGGATACAACCGTGAAATACTCTGGCAATGTCAAAATCGGTTCCCGTGTTGAGATTGGATACTTTGCCCAGACGCATTCACATCCAGAGTTTGATTCACAAAACCTACTTGAGCTTCTCTGGGATATGTACTCACTGCAGTTAGGTCCAGCTAAAAGTGCGCTGCGCAAATATGAGATTGATCAAGCGGCCGAACAAAAGTTCTCTTCACTATCCGGCGGTCAGCAAGCCCGCTTTCAAGTTCTACTTCTCGAGCTCTCAGGTTCAACTCTGCTGCTACTTGATGAGCCGACCGATAACTTAGACTTAGCAAGTGCTGAGAGTTTGGAAAAAGCGCTGGATCGCTATGAGGGAACGGTCATAAGCGTTACTCATGATCGTTGGTTCACTCGTGGCTTTACGCGCTTCTTAGTATTTGGAAGTGATGACCGAGTTTTTGAGAGCCCTGAGCCTGTTTAGGAATAGTCCTCAGGAACAGGACCAAAGACACGCATGCCATACATTTTGGCCATATCTGTGAGTTCTTGAGCACTCAGATGGGTTCCCGCCGCCGCTGAATGAGCCAATTCGTCAAAATAACCAACCATTGCTGCAGGAGTATAAATATTTAGCTTTCGACTTGCGATACGCCCCACGCGAAAACTATGAACCACACCAGCAGGGATATAGACAAATGATCCAGTAGGGCACTTGTATACTTGGTCCTGGATGAAAATGTTGTACTCGCCTTCGAGCACATAGAAAGCCTCTCCTGCACCTTCGTGAACATGCATAGGAGGACCAAAATCAGGAGGTTCTGAAGCTTCTAATAAAGTGAAAGCGCCCCCGGTGTCCGCTTCACTAGCTTTTAGGGTCATACTAAAAGCCCCCATATCAATTGCACGGCCTTCACCTGGAAGGTGAACAACCCATTGGTTGGATTTAGATTTCATTAATAGCCTTCCATTATGTGCACTATAGGATAACCACTTGCGATTGAAATTTAGACAAATCCGACTGATAATATCCATTAGAAATCCAAATAATTCACAGGTGTAGCAAAGTAGATTGGTAGCCCGACATTCTCTGGCAGATCTATTCACTTCAGTTGGGTCCACCTAAAGGCGTTCTGAGCCTGTTTTCGAGCATTAAATACGCTCATTTTGACCCTTCGCGCATCCACAGGTACCCTTACTCCTCTGCGCTCCTTGGGGGTGCTTATAGATGTAAACCCGAAATAGAAGGTAGGCAATAGCGTGCGTACATATAG
>JANYCW010000021.1 GCA_025360085.1 Actinomycetes bacterium | reverse complement strand
TGCCACGCTAAAGCAGTTTTCCCGCCTACATGCAACTGATCAATGCGTCCCTGTAGGAACAATAGAGATTGATCCCGATCGAGGCGTCCGCCTGGAAATGCATAAACCCCAGGTCCTAGTCGAGTGAGCCATCCTGTTCTCGCGTAATGTGCAGCGAGTGCGGCTGAAACTTTGTGCTGAGCTAAAGTTTCAAGATTCAGTGGTATGTCATGGCGCATTGAGCGAAGAAGCTTATTGATTAGAAAATTGCTCTCTATGTCAGCCACGTTTGAAAAATACACCCTTTTATAATCATTTGCAACCCCTTACAAAAATTAGAGGCCTAATTGAAGTGAAACAAGTGGACTGACAATTTGAAAGTGAATTGTTTCTCGAAAAAGTCAGATTGGCTGTTAACACAAGGACTAAATTACACTCTACACCTATGAGTAGCCTTTCGCGCGATGATGTCGCACATCTAGCGCGCCTTGCGCGAATTGAAATGAGCGAAGAAGAGCTCGTCAACCTTTCGAATGAATTTACCGTGATTCTCGATGCCGTAGCCCGTGTGCAAGAAGTTGCCAGCGCCGACGTTGAGCCAACCTCGCACCCATTACCGCTTCGCAATGTTTTTCGCCCCGATATTGTGGTGCCATCACTTACTCCTGAAGAGGCACTCGCAAGCGCACCTGCGCAAGAGGATTCACGTTTTCGCGTTCCACAGATTCTTGGAGAAGAGGCGTGATTGATTTATCCGCAGATGAAATGGCGCAAAAACTGCGCGCCGGTGAAACAACATCAGTTGCACTCACGCGGTTACATCTAGATCGCATCGCCGCAGTCGATGGTGATGTGCATGCGTTTCTATATGTAGATACCGAAGGTGCACTAGCTCAAGCTGCCGCAGTTGATGCTAAACGAGAGGCCGGAGAAAAACTCTCTCCATTAGCCGGTGTTCCTCTTGCCCTAAAAGATGTTATGGTTCAAAAAGGCGTACCAACAACTGCAGGATCAAAAATTCTTGAAGGCTGGCGACCTCCGTATGACTCAACAATTGTTACAAATTTAAAAAATAACGGCATAGTCATCTTAGGCAAGACCAATATGGATGAGTTTGCAATGGGTTCATCAACTGAAAACTCAGCCTATGGTCCAACGCATAACCCTTGGGATTTAACGCGTATTCCTGGTGGCTCTGGTGGAGGATCTTCAGCGGCGCTAGCAGCCTTTGAAGCACCTCTTGCCATTGGAACCGACACGGGAGGATCGATTCGCCAACCCGCGGCCGTCACCGGAACAGTCGGTGTTAAACCAACCTACGGCGGCGTTTCCCGTTTTGGTTTGATTGCATTTTCATCATCCCTTGATCAGGCCGGCCCATGCGCACGCACGGTTTTAGATGCTGCACTTTTACACGAGGCTATTGCCGGACACGATCCGAAAGATTCAACAAGTATTAATGCACCCGTGCCACATGTTGTCGCAGCGGCAAAATCTGGTGACGTTAAGGGGATGAAGATTGGCGTCGTTAAAGAGCTAAATGGCGATGGCTATCAACGCGGAGTACGCACGCGCTTTGAAGAGTCTCTCGAACTTCTCGCCGCCGCCGGTGCCGAAATTGTAGAAGTATCGGCGCCTAACTTTGAGTATGCACTTGCTGCATATTATTTGATCGCACCATCTGAATGCTCCTCTAACTTAGCTCGCTTTGATGCGATGCGTTATGGAGTGCGCGTGGGCGATGTTGATGGCGCTTCAGCAGAATCGGTTATGAACTTAACGCGTGAAGTTGGCTTTGGTCGAGAAGTTAAACGTCGAATTATCCTTGGAACGTATGCGCTCTCATCGGGTTATTACGATGCATATTATGGAAGTGCTCAAAAAGTGCGCACACTTATCACTCAAGATTTTAATAGAGCCTTTGAAAAATGCGATGTTATGGTCTCACCGACATGTCCAACAACGGCCTTTAAAATCGGTGAAAAATCCAATGATCCCATCGCTATGTATTTAAATGACATCGCAACGATTCCCGTTAACATGGCTGGAATTGGTGGAATGTCGCTTCCATCTGGCTTAGCCCCAGAAGATGGTCTACCCGTAGGCTTTCAAATCATGGCACCTGCCATGGCAGATGAACGCATGTATGTAGTTGGCGCCGCCCTTGAATCCGCGCTTCTTACTAAATGGGGCGCACCATTGCTTTCAAAGATTCCAGCATTGGCAGGCAAATAAATGGCGCTGACCTACGATGATGTGATCGCCACATACGAACCCGTTCTTGGGCTTGAAGTTCATGTTGAGTTAAATACGCTTTCTAAGATGTTTTGTGGTTGCAGCACAGAATTTGGCGCTGAGCCAAACACTCAAACGTGTCCAGTCTGTTTAGCTCTGCCCGGTGCCTTGCCAACGGTAAATGAAAAGGCGATTGAATCTACGATCAAGATTGGCCTTGCCCTTAACTGTTCTATCGCGCCTTTTTCGCGATTTGCGCGCAAAAATTATTTCTATCCTGACATGCCAAAAAACTTTCAAATTTCTCAGTACGACGAACCAATCTGCGTCAATGGATATGTTGATGTTGAAATCGAAACCGATGAAGGAGCAAAGGTTTTCCGAATTGAAATTGAACGTGTACATATGGAAGAAGATACGGGCAAATCACTTCACGTAGGTGGTGCAACGGGGCGTATTCATGGCGCTGAATACTCACTCCTTGATTACAACCGCGCGGGTATTCCTCTCGTTGAAATTGTTACAAAGATTGTTCCTGATACTGGAAAATATGCCCCTGAAGTCGCTAAAGCGTATGTCGCAGAGCTACGCGATATTTTGCGATCTTTAAATGTTAGTGATGTAAAGATGGAGCAGGGCTCACTTCGCTGTGATGCAAACGTATCTCTTCGCTTAATCGGGGCCGAAACTCTTGGAACACGAAGTGAGACTAAAAATGTTAACTCACTTCGCTCGGTTGAGCGCGCAATTCGCGGAGAAATGATTCGCCATGCCGAACTTCTCAATAAGGGGGAGCGCGTTGTACAAGAGACGCGCCACTTTCAAGAGGAGTCAGGCCTGACGCGTTCGGGGCGCTCTAAAGAGCAGGCCGAGGATTATCGCTATTTTCCCGAGCCAGATTTAGTGCCCGTTGCACCTGATGCTGCATGGATTGAGACACTTCGTGCGGGGTTGCCTGAGCGACCATCGATTCACCGCAAGCGTTTGCAAACTGCATGGGCTGTGCCTGATAAAGAAATGGCAGCAATGATCAACGCAGATGTTTTAAATCTCGTTGAGGCTACGGTTGATCAAGGCGCAGATCCGACTAAGGCACGCAGTTGGTGGCTCGGTGAGATTTCCCGAATAGCAAATGAAAAGGAGGTTGCGATTGCGGTTTTAGCAATTACTCCCACTGATGTTGCTGAGATCGTGGCACTAGTTAATAAAGGCGAGCTCACCGATAAGTTAGCGCGTCAAGTAATCGAAGGCGTTATCGCGGGAGAAGGAGAACCTGCTGTAGTCATCGCATCGCGCGGGATTAAAGTTGTTAACGATGATGGCGCATTGATGGCCGCGATTGAAAAAGTCTGCGCCGAGCAACCAGAAACGGCGCAAAAGATTCGCGACGGTCATCTGCCC
>JANYCW010000009.1 GCA_025360085.1 Actinomycetes bacterium | reverse complement strand
TAATGGCGGAACCGGAACTACCGCCTCACAAAGTGCTACTACTTCAACGGCCTTGACCTCTAATGGTTTTACTAGAAGTGGATATACATTTGCAAACTGGGCAACAGTTTCAGATGGAACGGGGACGACGTATGCCGATGGAGCGAACTATGCTTTTTCTTCATCCATTACCCTTTATGCACAGTGGAACACAACAGTAACTTTTAATGGCAATACAGCAACAAGCGGATCAACGGCCTCTCAGACAGCAAAAACGTCGACAGCACTGACGGCAAATGGTTTTAGCAAAACTGGATATACATTTGCTGGTTGGTCCACTACATCAGGATCCGCAGCAGTTGCCTATGCTAAT
The DNA here is from genome assembly GCA_025360085.1 of Actinomycetes bacterium. Classification (GTDB taxonomy): domain Bacteria; phylum Actinomycetota; class Actinomycetes; order Nanopelagicales; family Nanopelagicaceae; genus Planktophila. Next base: position 35,432 of record JANYCW010000009.1, on the reverse strand, counting down.
AGTGCTAGTTATCCATTTACAGGTGGAGCAGCCACACTGTATGCGCAATGGACTGTAAACACTTATAGCGTTACATATGGTGGCAATGGTTCAAATGGTGGCACCGTCCCGGCGGGTAGCGCTTATGAATACGGGTCTACCTTCACTGTATCACTTAACTCGGGTTCACTTACAAAGTCATCATTTACATTTTCTCGTTGGAACACCGCTGATAATGGAACAGGTACTTTCTATACGGCTTCCGGATCAGATACATTCACAGTCACATCAGCGGTAGTCTTATATGCACAGTGGGCTGGTTCTAGAAGAACCGTAACTTTCAATGCTAATGGTGGCACCGGAACTACTGCCGCACAGGAAGCTACTGAATCTAGTCCGCTGACCACAAATGGTTTTTCGAAAACAAATTACACATTTTCTCGGTGGTCCACCAATGCAGATGGAACTGGTACCTCTTATGCAAATGGCGGAGGTTATGGCTTTACTGATGATCTCTCGCTTTACGCGCAGTGGGCCTCAACCGTCACATTCGATATTAATACTGGAACTTCAGGAAGTACTGCGGCACAAACAGCAGATACTGCAACAGTCTTGACGGCAAATGGATTTAGTAAGACCAACTACACATTTGCGGGGTGGTCTACGACTTCTGGATCTGCATCAGTTGCTTATGCCAATAGTGCGAGCTACCCCTTCACCGCTGGTGCTACGACGCTTTATGCGCAGTGGACTCTCAACGGAGTCAGTTTTACATATAACGGGAACTCATCTACCGGCGGAACTGTTCCAAGTAGCAGTTCACCAGGAATTGGCACAACTGCCACAGTCTCAACTAACTCGGGATCGCTAGTTAGAGATGGCTACGTTTTTTCTCGTTGGAACACTGCGTCAAATGGATCTGGCACTTATAATGCGACTGGCGATACTTTAACTGTAACCTCTGCAATTACTTTTTTTGCACAGTGGAACGCCACCGTTACTTTTAACGCTAACAGTGGAACGGGATCTGACTACACGCAAACGGCAGACAAGGCAACTGCTCTTTCCGCAAATACTTTTAGTAGAACTAACTACACATTCGGGGGCTGGTCAACGGCGTCAGGTGTAAGAACTGTGGAGTATGCAAATAGCGCAAGTTACCCATTTAACTCTGGGGCCACCACGCTGTATGCCCAATGGACAGGTACTACGTTTACGACTACTTATAACTACAACGAGGCAAATGGCGATACCGCGACGGTCACTTCTGATTACATCACTGGTGGCACTGCGATCACTTTGCCTACCCCAACTAAAACTGGCTATACATTCGCAGGATGGAACTCAGATTCTGGTCTGACTACATCAATTGGTGCGGGTGGGGATAGTTATTCACCGACTTCAAGCGCGACCGTTTATGCTGCATGGAATTCAACTGTCACATTTAATGCAAATGGTGGTAGTGGATCTGATTACACTCAAGTTGCTAGAGTGGCGACGAACTTAACGACCAATACATTTACGCGAACTAGCTTCACATTTGCCAGTTGGAATACAGTCTTTGGGGGCGGTGGAACTACCCATGCAAATAGTGCAAGCTATCCATTTAGCGCTGGCGCCACAATGCTCTATGCCCAATGGACGGCGGCGGCCACTTTTACCGTTTCTTATAACGGTAATTCGAATACGGGAGGAACTGCACCCTCTGCATCCACTTTCACAGTTGGGGGAAGCGCGCTAACGCTGCCAGGTGTTGGCTCACTAGTGAAGTCCGGCTCTACATTTGGCGGATGGTCTACCTCTACTTCTGGTACGGCTGTTAGCAGTCCATATACTCCGGCTTCATCTTTAACTCTGTATGCAGTATGGACAGTAGATGTATACACAATTACTTATAATGGCAATGGCAACACTGATGGCTCAGCCCCTGCTTCTTCAATATTTACTGTAGGCAGTACGGCAATCACTCTGCCGAGTGTCGGTACATTAGTGAGGTCACGATTTATATTTGCCGGATGGTCTACCTCTACTTCTGGTGCCGCTGTTAGCAGTCGATATTCTCCCAATTCTTCACTAACGCTGTATGCGGTATGGGCTGCCGAACCTGGAGTTCCAGCACCGGTTCCAACACCAACTCCTTCTCCTACTCCTTCTCCTACGCCAATACCAACACCAAGACCTACTGCAACACCAACTCCTTCTCCTACTCCTTCTCCTACGCCAAGACCTACTGCAACACCAACTCCTTCTCCTACGCCAACTCCTGGAGCTTCAATCGTTCCAGTGGTAGTTAAAGAAGTGATTCCAGGAGTGAGTGCCGCAACTGAAAACGGTGTAAATGTTCCAACTACCGTCAAGTTGATTCCATCTTTGGTAGCCACAGAGAAACCGAAGTCAGTTGAAATTGCTGGCGATGGATGGAAGATTCAAATCACTGGGTCTAAAGATGTCGTTCAGGGAACACCAACAGATCCATCTAGTATTGTAATTGTCTTAATCCAGGGAGTAGATGCCACAACTAGTGGTTTTGGATTCAAAGCTGGCACGATGGCTCGAGTTTATTTATTCTCCACACCAATATTCCTTGGTGAAGCTCTCGTTAAAGCCGATGGAACTTTCAAAGCAACCTTCCCTGTATCAACGAAGATCACTATTGGTGATCACACGATGCAGGTTGAAGGAATTACAACCACTGGCGTGCAGAGAAAAGCCGCTGTAGGCCTACTTGTACAGGCTAATTTGGCGAAGCAAATCAAACTTCTGGATAAAGTTTATTATACAACCAATTTCTGGGGTCTAACTAGAGCCAATAACGATAAGTTGAATGCAGTTGCTAAAACTGCAAAATCTTTAAAGTATTCAAAGATTTGGTTATATGGCTATACCGATATTATAAAGGGCGTAGATAATATTTGGCTGTCGAGGCAACGTGCTAATACCGCTAGGTCTTATTTGCAAAAGCTGCTTCCAAAAGTATCTATTCAAATAAAGTATTTCGGTCCGGCTAACCCAGCGGTAAAAGCGAAAACCAAAGCTGCCTTTGCGCTCAACCGCCGAGTCGAAATCTACGGGCAAAAGTAGGCTATTTAAGCGCTAATTCGCGCTAAATAGCGGAGTTGCCTAGTTAATTCGTCCGAGACCCTACATGTAGTGAATGTTCAAACTTTCCTCATTGGCCAGCTCTGGCCGCATTTTCTTTGGCGCTTTTTTGTGTACACACCCAAGGTAATTTTTATTTTCCATTTTTTCAACTTTTCTCTTGATTAATTTCTAACTAAATTAAAGTCGCCACTAGCATTCTTAAGCGTGTAGTCACAGGCTGAAAAAGTATGCGTTGCAATATCACCTGAAACTGTTTTTACTTTTACATTAGCAGTTTTTGGTAAAGCTAATTCAATCGAGAGAGCATGAAGTCCACTATCGCCTAAGCCCCAAAAGTTGCGACTTTTTTTATCTACGCTTACCGTTAATTTCCCGTGGGACTCTACAATTTCGACAGACTCTGCTAACTGCTTTGTTTTCTCTGACTCTGCCAAAATTTTGACATGAGATTTACCATTTCGTAATTAAGCGTGAAAAGGCGGTTTCAAGCTCAGGGCCACTTAGTTTTCCAAGGGCCTCTATATTTCGACGGAGTAGAGGGACAAACTTTGACATCTTTGTTAAGTCATTTCCCTCAGTGTTTTTCCCAAGGCAGGGCAAGCCACCACGGAGCTCCTTGGCTCTTAAAAGAGGTTAATTATGCTCGAAGAGCTTGAGCAAAAGATCGGAAGTCTTCAACCAATAGATCAACCTCGCGCTGGCCATGTGCCAGCGAAATTAACCACTGTTCATCTAGTCCAGGCGGGGTAATAATTCCGCGGTTAAGCGAGTAAAGCCACGAAAGTTCGGCAACTGCAAAGTCAGTTTCTTTGTAGTCGCGGTAATTACGCAGTGGTTTTGTCGACCACGTGATGCAGCCTTTAACACCAAAACCAACGGTATGGGCGGGCAGTTGGTATTCATCAATTATTGCGTTAATGCGATCCAACGCCTGTTGATTAAATGCTTCGGCAACGTCAAGGGCTTCTTTCGTACAGATTTTATCGATTGCGCGTACTCCAGCCATTGATAAAGGATTACCATTAAAAGTACCGAAGTGTGCCATTTTTCCATTAGAGACAAAATCCATGTACTTCTTTTTTCCACCAAAGGCCGCCAAAGTTAAGCCGCCACCGATTGATTTAGCCAGTGTAATTAAATCAGGAATTACTCCGAGGCGTTGTGCTGCACCCTGATGCCCAGCAGTTAATCCGGTTTTTACTTCGTCAAAAATCAGAACAACGTTGTACTCATTACAGAGTTCACGTACGCGCTCTAAATAACCCTCGTCCGGTAAAACAATTCCAAGGTTCTCCATAACTGGTTCGATAATGAAACATGCAATTGTGGAGGAGTTCTTTTCAAAGATTCGCTCAAGTGAATCGGCGTCGTTATAGGAGACAACAAAAATTTCTCCAGGAACAATTCCGTCGGGAACGTGAGCAATTGGGTCGCTAACATCACCAATCTTATCGACGGGTGGCTTTGCTGAAACTACAAACGGGTCGTAACTGCCGTGGTATCCACCTTCGACTTTGACTATGCCGTTCTTTCCAGTTGCCACACGCGCAGTGCGAATGGCATACATTGTTGATTCAGTTCCGCTATTGGTGAAGCGAACCTGATCAATGGCAAAGCGGCGACAGATTCGCTCGGCAGCATCGGTTGAAATCGGTGAAGGGGTTACAAAGAGCATCCCCGTTTCTAAGGCGATCGTTACCTCTTCAACCACTGTTGGATTCAGGTGGCCGGCAAGCATCGCGCCAAAGCCCATGGAGAGATCGAGGAGCTCGCGCCCATCGACATCGGTCATCCAAGCACCTTTTGCGCTGGCAATTGATATTGGATAAGGATCCCAATGCTGAAAGCTTGAAGTTACACCTAGAGGTAGAGATTTAAAGGAGCGCTTACTCTCTTCGGCGCTCTTACCCGTATGCTTAGTAAATAACTCCCATTCAGATTTCAGGAGGGCTGCAACTCTTTCAGGTGGTATTTCTACTGATGTTGTAGGGACGAATCTAAAAGTTTCCTTGTGATTAGTTTGTGTAATCATTGTAAAGCTTGTACGGCAAAGGTTTCAGCGTTTGAAACTCGTTTGAGAAGTACTCTCCCGGTTCGGTTTTTTAGTCCTTACGAACTAAGGGTTAAGTATCTCATGCCGTTTTTTAAAAGCAACCCCGAAACTCCCAGTCATTACGTGAGAATCCAGTTTTTATTTCATAAAAAGTGCGTTTAATCGCCGAGTTGTAAAGAAAAGTCCACAAATTATCATAATTACGAAATACATCGCATGACCGGCTAACGCTACATTTATATGGCCTAGGCATAAGCCACGAACTAAATTAATTGCATGTGTGAGCGGAAATAAGTTGACAGTAAACTGCAACCATTCAGGAAAGACGCTCAATGGGTAAAAAGATCCAGAAAAAAGAAACATTGGTAATAAAAACATATTTATTATCTCTAACTGTTGAAAAGATTTCATGTACGACGTTAAGGCCATCCCGATAGAAGCAAAACCAAAGGCGATTAGGACGGCGGCTGGAATCGCAAGGTAACCCCACATACTGGGAATTAACCCTAAGGGTGCAACTACAGCCATAAACGCACATGCATAACTTAAACCACGTATGAGAGCCCAACTAATTTCACCTAAAGCTACGTCGAGTGGCCCCATTGATGTTGCGAGCATGCCGTGATAAATACGGTCATGATTGAGTTTAAAAAATACGTTCATTGTCGAATCATAAATCGCACCGTTCATTGCACTTGTTGCAAGCAATGCGGGGGCAATGAAAACAGCGTACTTCACGGTCTCTCCACCGACATCAATGGTCGGTAACAATTTTCCAATTCCATAGCCAAAAGAAAGTAGATATAGGACAGGTTCAAAAAAACCAGAGAACACAATCATCCACGTTGAAGATCGGAAAGCGATTAATCCGCGCTCAAGTAGTTGAAGAACACGCCCTGAGTAATAACGCTCTCCCCATTTACCAATCCGTGCTTCGGCAATCGCCACGGCCATCGGAATAAACACTTACTTTGCCAATCTCTTGGTAAAAATTCGAGTGGAAAGGTAAAGACCACTAACCAGCATGGTCGCTAAAACTAAGAAGTGGACCCACATCATCGTGGAGGAAATAGCATGTCCATAAGTTAAATGTCGCCCTAATTCGGTGGCATGCCACAGAGGTGAAATCCATCCAATCCACTGTAAAAAAAATGGCATTGATGTGAGCGGAAAGAATGTCCCAGAAAATAGAAATAACGGCATCATAATAAAGCGACCCACGATGACGAAAAAGATATTTTCATTCTCGAGTTTGGCGGCTAGTGCCTGCATCAGTGCGCCAAATGCAGTACCGGCAAATATCGCAGTTGGGATTGCTAACCATGCAGTTGAAGAATCCAAGGCGCCAAAAAGCCACATGACTCCAAAATAAAATAGAACGGTGTAGATGGTTCGGAAAAACGCGGCAAGAAAAACGCCTAAAGATATCTGGGCTCCGCTTAAAGGAGTTGAATTCATCGCAAAGAAAACCTTATTCCATTTAAATCCTTCAATTGTTGGAAAAACTGTCTCTTCCATTGCTCCCTGTATCGCCGCTTGTGCAAGCAGAGCCGGGGCTAAAAAGGTCAGATATTTGACGCCATCTACGCCGGTTGCCCCTACATTTTTATCTATCAAGCCACCGAGGCCAATTCCAACGCTAATCAAATATAGAACTGGATTTGCGATAGCAATACCTATGATGAGCCAAAGCCACTTCATCATCACGCGTATGCGCGCCTCTGCAACATAAATCGCGCCTTGGGCTTGAATCTTCTTTGAATTGACAAGTTGAATCGATCCCTGACGAATAGTTGTAATACTCATTATTCGATCAATGTTCTTCCGGTTAAGCGCAAAAATACATCTTCTAAAGAGCTGCGACGCACAAGTGAGGTCTTGGGATGCATGCCAGATGCATAAATTTGCCCTAGAAGCGCTTCGCCATCTTCGGTATACATCAAGATGCGGTCAGGTAACTCCTCAATTCGCTCACATAACGTTCGTAGTTTTTCGGCCAACTCTTGATTTCTATCAGATCCAAATCGAACCTCAAGAACTTCCTTGCTTGAGTAGTCTTTAATGAGCGAAGCCGGGCTTCCTTCGGCCATGATGCTGCCTTTATCCATAACGATTAATCGATCACATAACTGTTCAGCCTCGTCCATGAAGTGCGTTGTGATAAGAAGTGTTACGCCTTGCTCTTTCAAACGGAAAAGGCGATCCCAGAGAATATGCCGCGCTTGTGGGTCTAGGCCCGTTGTAGGTTCATCCAGCATTAAAATCTCGGGCTCACTTACAAGGGCGCGGGCAATAGTTAAACGGCGCTTCATGCCGCCACTGAGGGCTTCAACTTTTGCATCGCGTTTTTCTTCCAATTGGGCAAAAGTAAGTAACTCTTCAATCTTTCCTTTAACAAATGCCCGCGGCAACCCGAAATATCTGCCATAAATGTAGAGATTTTCGCTAACGCTTAACTGCATGTCCAAGTTATCCTGCTGTGGCACAACCCCTAAATGCGCGCGAATCTGTGGCCCATGCTTGTCAGGATCCTTGCCAAGAATTGTTAGCACCCCGGCATCACGCGACGATGTAGCACCAATCATGCGCATCGCAGTCGATTTACCCGCGCCATTTGGACCTAAAAGGCCGAATGACTCGCCCTTGTGGACATCGAAATCGATTCCATTTACGGCAACGAAGTCGCCAAACTTCTTGGTGAGGCCACGGGCATGGATGAGAGATTCAGGCATCTATCTATTCTACCTGAGTATAGTTTGGCTACGTGCGCTACATAAATACTCCAAATCACGATTTAACCTATGACGACGTGTTTATGGTGCCGAGCGCCTCTGAACTCTCAAGTCGCATGGATGTCGATTTAACATCTAATGATGGATCGGGCACAACAATCCCAATCGTTGTAGCCAACATGACGGCAATATCTGGTCGGCGGATGGCTGAAACAATTGCAAGGCGCGGCGGAATTTCGGTGATACCACAGGATATTCCGCATGCCGTTGTTGACAGCGTCATTAAATGGGTTAAGTCTCGTCATACATTCTTTGATACGCCAATTACTTTAAGTTCACATCAAACCGTTGCCGATGCAGTTAGTTTGTTGCATAAGAGAGCTCACGGCGCGATTGTTATCGTGGATGGCGGAAAACCAGTCGGGATAGTAACTGAAGAGGATTGTAAAAGCGTTGATCGCTTCACGCAGTTGAAACAAGTCATGAGTAAAGAGCTAATTACGATGCCAGATGACTTAGATGCGCGTGCAGCATTTGAGTTTTTGAATCTTCACCGTCACAAACTTGCACCAGTCGTTTCTAAGAATGGCGATTTAGTCGGAATTGTTACTCGTATCGGCGCGCTTCGAGGAACGTTATATTCTCCCGCTGTTGACATTAACAATAGATTGCGCATCGCCGCGGCCGTTGGAATTAACGGTGATATAGCGGCAAAGGCGGCGGCATTGATTGAATCAGGCGCCGATGTTTTAGTCGTTGACACTGCACATGGTCATCAAAAGAAGATGATTGAGGCACTACAAGTTATCAAATCTCTTGGCACATCGATTCCAATCGTCGCTGGAAATGTAGTTACTGCCGAAGGTACGCGCGATTTAATTCAAGCAGGTGCAACAATTGTAAAAGTTGGAGTTGGCCCAGGTGCGATGTGTACCACACGCATGCAGACCGGAGTTGGACGCCCTCAGTTTTCTGCCGTACTTGAATGCGCGCTGGAGGCGAAAAAACTAGGTGCACATATCTGGGCCGATGGTGGAGTGCGCCATCCGCGCGATGTTGCATTAGCCCTTGCTGCGGGTGCATCACAAGTAATGATTGGTTCATGGTTTGCGGGCACCTATGAGTCTCCAGGCGATCTGCAAAGTGATGTAAACGGCAAGTTATTTAAAGAATCATTTGGAATGGCATCGGCGCGTGCCGTTGCTGCACGTACAACGGGTGAAGATGCTTTTGATCGTGCGCGCAAATCACTCTTTGAAGAGGGAATCTCAACATCGCGAATGTATCTAAATCCGGCACGCCCTGGCGTTGAGGATCTCCTCGATGAGATTATTGCTGGCTTGCGCTCCTCTTGCACATACGCGGGTGCTCGAACACTTGAAGAGTTTGCCGAACGTGCAGTGATTGGAGTTCAATCATCGGCAGGTTACGCCGAAGGTCGCCCAATACATTCATCATGGGGGAATTAATCTTAAGTTAAAAACGCCCGCCCGAGGTCGAATCTTGACTTAAGCGTTGAGACAAATAAATTGGCACAATAGATAGAACAACGAGGGTTGCCGCGACTACGTTAACAATCGGTGCTTGATTTGGCCGGAAAAGATTATTGTAAATCCAAATCGGAAGTGTTTGGATTCCGGGGCCAGCGGTAAAAGTCGTCACGACGATTTCATCAAATGAAAGTCCAAATGCTAATAATCCACCGGCAAATAATGCCGAAGCTAAATTTGGCAAAGTGATAAGGCGAAAAGTAGTGATGCCATTTGCCCCTAAATCCATCGAGGCTTCTTGCAACGATGTACCCATTCGCCGAAGGCGAGCTATGGCATTGTTATAAACGATGACGATACAAAAAGTGGCGTGACCAATCACTACCGTCAATAAACCAGTAGACATACCTAGTTGTTTAGTAAAGGCATTATTTAAAGCAATACCAGTTACAACTCCAGGCAAAGAGATTGGTAAAACAACGAGTAAGGAAATAATTTCACGGCCGAAAAAACTGTAGCGGCTAACGGCAAAGGCCAGCGTTGTACCGAGTAATAATGCGATTGCAGTGGCCGACAAACCCGCTAAAACACTCCATTTAAGGGCTTCTCGCACCCCTGTATTTTCAATTGCTTTTGCCCACCACAGAGTTGTAAAACTAGTTGGGGGCCATGAAAAAGTCTTACTTACATTAAAAGAGTTAATAACGACAACGGTCAAAGGTATATAAATGAAAGCCAAACCTATCCCCATAAGTGACATAAGTGCATAGCGAGCTTGTCTAGATATTGTCATCACATGCTCGCTAGCGCACCGGTGCGGCGAACAAGATAGAGATAGAGCGCCATGATGCTGACCGGAATCGTGGCGATGGTGGCGGCAAATGGGAGATTGATGCTGAAGTTTTGATAGACGACATTTCCAAGCATTTGTAATTTTCCACCGATAATCTGCGCCGTGATGTAATCACCAAGACTTAAAGAAAAAGTGAACATCGATCCCGCAACAAGGGAAGGAAAAATTAATGGCAAAATAACTTTTCTAAAAGTATAAAAATTATGCGCCCCTAAATCTCCCGAGGCATCCAATAGATTATTAGGAAGCCGTTCTAATCCTGCGTAAATAGGCAGAATCATGTATGGAAGCCAAAGGTATGACAGGCCGATAATGATTGCCGGACCACCAAAACCAGGAGAGTGAATACCAATTGGTCCAAGTAACCAGTCCACAACGCCACTTCCTGGCTCTAACATTGTGCGCCATGCGTAGATCTTGACCAAATATGAGGCCCAAAGTGGTGTTAAAACAAGTGCCACTAAGATTTTCTGAGACTTTGGTTTAGCGATTTTAGCCATATAGAAAGCCATTGGAATTGCAAGTACTGAACACAGCAAGGTAACACTAATCGCAATCCCTAAAGTCCGTAAGACGACATTTTTATATGCAGCATCAGTGAGCATGTCATGAAAGTTGTCCAGATTAAACTTTCGGACTACATTTCCAGTGAAGCTATCAATGGTAAAAAATGCAGTCACTAATAGAGTTGCTAACGCCCCAAGATATGCCACTACTAGCCATAAAACAGGCGCAGTTAAAAGTGCAGCCAAACGCAGGCGTGGCCTTCGATGCATTGCGGTTGCAACCGAGTCCAACATCTGTGCTCCTTTTGCAATAAATTAAGCCGGACGCGGGAAATATCCCACGCCCGGCTTATTACTTATGAATTACGTAAACTAGACCAAGCTTTAACCCATTCAGAGTATGGAACGCACTTAACATCGGTCCGACCATCGAGGCAGGTTTCAGTTGCAGTGTTCCAGTAATAGACATCTGCCCAATAAGCATCATCTGCTGCATGGAACGTTGCACAGTGATTTGGATCGGCAGTCAACGCACAAGATTTTGCGTTAGATGGAGCCTCTCCAAACCATTCCGCGACTGCAGCATTTGCTGCAGGTGATGCGATGTGATTCATCCAAAGGTAAGCGCAGTTTGGATTCTTGGCCTTACTGCTGATCATCCAAGTATCAGACCAACCCGTTGAGCCTTCGGTTGGTTTAATTCCTTCTACAGGAACTTTTTCACCTTTAGCTAAATTAATATTAACCTGCCATGTTGTTCCTAGAACTGTTCCACCTGATTTAAGTGAAGCCACATGCTTCAAATAATCGCCCCAGTATTCACCAATCAGTGGCTTTTGAACTTTTAATAAAGCAACTGCAGCATCGAACTGAGCTTGATCAAGAGCATATGGATACTTGATTTTAAGATCAGGTTGTGTCGCCATTAAGTACAGTGCGGCATCAGCGATATAGATAGGTGAGTCGTAGGCTGTGATTTTGCCTTTGTAAGGCGAATTAGCATCAAAAACGCTACCCCAAGAAGTCGGTGCGGGCTTAACAATATCGGTGCGATATGCCAACAAATTAGCACCACGTCCGTGTGGAATACCATAAGCAACGCCACCGACTGAGTTCCATTGTTGCATCTTTAAGTTCTTAAAAATATCTGCATAGTTTGGAATCAAATCGGTATTAACTGGTGCAACATCGCCGCCGTAAATCAAACGAAGTGAAGCATCTCCAGATGCCGAAACGACGTCATATTCACCAGTTTTCATTAACGCAACCATGTCGTCAGATGTTGCACCATTCTTTACATTAACTTTGCAACCAGTATCTTTTTCGAAACCTGTCACCCAATCAACTTTGGGATCGGTTGAGCCATTTTCGACGTATCCAGCCCACGCGACTACATTAACTTGGCCCTCACCTGCGCCAAGCTTTTTCATCATATCTATCTTAGGTACACCGCTATCGGATGCAGAGTCGCTACCTGAGCTGCACCCAGCGAGAATAAGTGCTGCAACTGATGCAACAGCAATTCGTGAAAACAGACGCTTTTTTTGCATCTGTACCTCCATCTTAATTTTTCACATTCAGCGTTTGAATGTGGTTCTTGACTCTTCATTGAATCAAGAATTCTTTTTCTTTATCCCATGACAAAGTGACAGTTTCGCCAATGGCGATTGCCTCTCTAGGGTTTGTTGAAATAATTGTGTTGCCAAGTGAGGAATCAACTAAATATCTAGTTGTGGCTCCAACAAAAATGGCGTCTCTTAAGACTCCTTGGACTGAGCGATTCCCGTAGCTGGTTGATTTTGACACGACAATAAACTCTGGTCGTACATTTATCTTCTTACCCTCAATTTCTATTTTGTTGGTTTGTCCGACGAACTCCGAAACAAATGAACTTTGTGGATTGTCGTAGATTTCCCGAGGCGTACCAATTTGTTCGATACGTCCGTGATTAAAAACTACAATTCGATCGCTCATTGTCAATGCTTCTTCTTGATCGTGAGTGACAAATATGAATGTAATTCCAACCGCGCGTTGTAACTCTTTTAACTCTATCTGCATTTGTTCACGTAATTTTAAATCTAGTGCACCCAGTGGCTCATCCAAAAGTAGGACGGATGGGCGGTTAACTAAAGCTCGAGCCAAGGCAACACGTTGTCGTTGACCACCAGATAACTGTGCAGGTTTGCGACTTTCATAACCCTCAAGTCGAACTTGCTGTAAAGCTTGCATCGCTCGCGCACGTCGATCTGATTTATCAACGCCTTTTACGCGTAGGCCATATTCGATATTTGAAATAACATTCATGTGCGGAAACAAAGCGTAATCTTGAAAAACTGTATTTACGTCACGGTCATAAGGGGGTAATTGGGAAACATCTTTACCACCTAGGAGAATGGTTCCAGAATCAGGTTTTTCAAAGCCAGCAATCATTCGTAGTACTGTGGTTTTTCCAGAGCCTGATGGGCCAAGCAAGGTGATGAATTCGCCCTCAAAAATATCCAAATCCACGGCATTGACGGCTCGGACTTCGCCAAAAGCGCGTGACAATCCGCGAATTGCAATTATTACGGGCTTTGTCACAGCCGTTACTGTACTTAGAAAAGTAGGCTATGGCACGTGCTAAAGCCAACAATCATCCTTGCGACGAGCAATGGAGTAGGAATGGGCCACCTAGCGCGCGCAAGTGCGGTGGCGTTAGCGCTTAAAGATGTAGCAAATCCCATCATCGTTTCTATGGCCGGCGGTATTGCAGAAATCCCATCCTTTTTGGGTATTCGTTGCGAATATATTCCTGGGCGAGATCGCTTGTGGATGTCACGTGAAAAATGGGATAAGTATTTACGCGATCGACTTTTAGCTCTGGTGGATGAAACCGGAGCCAAAGTCTTATCTTTTGATGGCGTGGTTCCTTACCCAGGCGTAATAGCCGCAAAGAATTCAAATCCAATGCTCAAACTTGTTTGGGTGCGACGCGGCTTATGGCAGAAAAAACCGCAGCGTTTCATTTTAGGTTTACAGGCAGCGATGATGGACACAATAATTGAGCCTGGAGACATTGCGCGCGCATATGATTTTGGTCCAACATCTAGACGCGAGGATTCAATTTTGACATCTCCAGTCTCTCTTTTTAGAAAAGAAGATGCGATGTCTCGCGATGATGCTCGCCGCGCACTAGGCCTCGATTTACGTCGCCCCGCTGCAGTGGTGCAATTAGGAACCGGGGATAGCGATGTCAATCACAAAATGACTGCCGCGCTTGAAGGTCTCATTGGTTGGAAAGATGTGCAGGTTATTTTAACTAAAGCGCCGGTTGATAAGGACGGCAATTCATTAGCACCCTTGGGCTTAGATATTAAAACCGTACGATATTTTCCACTTGCAAAAGTTTTACATGCATTTGATGCTGGTATCTGTGCAACAGGATATAACGGAGTACATGAGCTATTGCCTGCACAAGTCCCAACTGTATTTGTTTCAAATATCCGTGGGACCGATGACCAAGAGGCACGAGCGCGATGGTGCAACGACTTCGGCTATGCATTGCGGGCTGATCAAGGTGATCTTTCAAATATCACTGAAACTGTCCGGAAGTTACAGGATCCAGAAATTCGTGCAAAACTATCATCCAAATGTGCTGAACTTGCCGCTACAACTGGTGGGTCGGAGATTGCAGAGATCTTATTAAAGTTGGCAACACAAGAAAAACTCGCCAAGACAAAAACTTTCACTTTCTTGCGACTCATGGTGCAGGATCATATAAATCGTGGCTTAAGACATGTGGCAAACTTAGGGATTCGCCGTTTAGCACTTGTTTATCGATATCTGAATCCGCACATAGTGGTTCAAGTCACCCAACAAGCGCCACCAATATTTGGGGATACAACCAATTCAGATGAACTGCGTGAATTAATTAAGTCAGCCACGCGTTTTGAGCATTTAATCTCGAATGCATCTCCTGCCTATCGCGCGCGACGGGAAGAGATCGCAAAAGAGGCCTATGGCGATTTAGTCGAGATTATTAAAAGATAACTACTCTTCGATTATTTTTTCTAATTTTTTCTTCAGTACCAGAATTACAGAAATTACAATTACTAAAAAGAAAATTGCCCAGTACTTTAAATATTTTTCGAGTACTTGTAATGAGTTTGCGAATTCATACCCCAAGACAATAACGGTTGAACTAAAAACAATACCGCCCGCCGCATTCCACTTTAGAAAAGTTCGATAAGGAACATTATGCATACCCGCTAGTGCTGGGACTAATGCGCGCAACAGCGCTTGTGCACGGCCAAAGAAAATAGCTCGACCATGATACCTTGCAAAAATATGCTCCGCTAATTTCCAGCGTTTGGCACCAACAAGTTTGCCAAATTGTGTTGACTTAATGCGAGCTCCAAAATGCTTGCCTACTTCATAACCAACGGAGTCACCTGCAATTGCACCAATAATCGCACAAACAATAAACAACCACAGTGGCCATACTTTGGAATGAGCAAGTACTCCACCGATTAGTAAGGAAGTCTCACCAGGCAAGACAAAACCAACAAAAGCGGCAGCTTCAGAAAAAGCAAGAAGAATTAAAAGAATAAATAGTGGGGTCTGCAAATTGTTAGCAACGAGCCAATCAGCAGTGTGATGGATCCAACCTGACATATGCCAATCTTATCGACTATTGAAAAATGCGTTAACTAAATTTGCGACTAAATATGTTATCAATCACGTGACTCTGGAACTATATTTTTGTATCTCCTTATACCGCCCTGATGCCACTAAATCACGCATGCGTTCAAAACCATCCCAGACTTCAACGAATGAAGTTGGCAATGGTGAGATAGCCAGGCGAATTGAATTGGGGGTTCGATAATCTGGAATTACATTAGCGATTTCGCGAAGAGCAATACAGATTTGAGCGGCATCTGGATGCGCAAATGAAATATGTCCACCACGCTCATTTGCCTGACGTGGTGTTTTCAATTCGAAACCAAGGGGTACTAGCCAAGCGTCGTAAAGTTCGATCATCATCTGAGTCCCTATCGCAGCCTTCTTAGCGATCGCGTGAATTCCCGCCTCCTTAATCATAGAAAAGGCGCTTTGTACGCAACGGAGACCCATTAAAGGCGGACTCGCAATTTGAAAGCCTCGAATTCCTTCTGCTTTTTCAAATTTTGGACCCATGTCAAACTGGGCGCCTTGGGCAAACCAACCTTGAATCGGAACTTGCAACTCTTCTTGAATCTTTCGATTTACATATAACCAAGCCGGTGCGCCGGGACCTGAATTTCCATACTTATATGTACAGCCAACACAGAGATCAACGCCATTGGCGTCTAAATCTAATTCAATCGCGCCTACTGCATGACTCGCATCCCAAACAACTAAACCTCCGTGAGCGCGTACTAATTCTGTAATCGACTTAATATCTGTGCGTGAACCTGAGCGATATTGAATAACCTCTAAAGATACGAGGGCAACGTCGTCGTTTAAATATGGGGCTAATACTTCGGATGTGACGCGCTCATGTTCGGCAATTGTATGATCTTCATTTTCAATGATGACTAGATTTAGTCCTAGTTGTTGCGCGATTCCATCGAGAATATATCTATCAGTTGGAAAATTCGCCGCGTCCGTGATAATTGTTTTCCGCCCTGGACGCGCATGAATGGCGGCAACACAGATCTGATAGAAATTAATGGATGTGGTGTCGCAGACGAGTACTTGACCAAGAGCCGCTCCCAAAGCTGCCGCACCTAACAAATCACCAACGGATTGGGTCTCATCGATCCAATGTCCCCAGCCAGTCACGACTTCTGGCCCCCACTCATGCTCCATAAAGTAATTGATTGCAGTAACTGTTGCTTTGGGCATCCGACCGAGAGAGTTTCCATCCAAATAACATATCTGCGGATTCGTGACGACAAACTGCGATTTAAAGCGTGCCAATGGGTCGATTTTATCGAGATTCAACGCATAATCGCGGTCAGTGACATTCATGAATGAAAGGTACGCTCTCCCATCATGGCGCGCAATGTAGTAAATATTGAAGAAGTCTTTAAGGCCTTTGATATAAAAGAGCTTCTAGTAGGCGTATCACTCGGAGTTTCCGAGGGTGAGCGAATCGGGATTGTTGGTCGAAATGGCTCTGGTAAAAGTACATTAATGAAAGTCATTGCCGGAACCGAACTCCCTGATTCAGGTCAAGTCAGAAAGTCAAACTCGGCACGAATTGGAATTCTCTCTCAAGTTGATATAGAAAATCCTGAAAGTACGGTCGGAGAAGTGATTCTCGGGGATACTGCAAAGCATGAATGGGCAAGTGAACCAAATATACGAGAAGTATTTACGGGCTTATTCGGAAGTTTTGACGACCACATCTTTGACCGAAAGTTTGGTCAGTTATCAGGTGGTGAGCGTCGGCGCGTTGGCTTAGCAAAACTACTCATTAATGAACTTGATTTGATTTTACTGGATGAGCCGACGAACCATTTAGATGTCGAAGGTGTTGCTTGGCTTGCAAACCATTTAAATAACCGTAAAGGGTTAGCGATAACTGTGGTGACACACGATCGATGGTTTCTTGACGCTGTTACTGATCGCACGTGGGAAGTCGTTGATGGAAAAGTTGAAGAGTACGAAGGTGGGTATAGCGCATTTGTACTTGCGAAAGCAGAAAGAGCTCGCCAAGGTTCAGTTATGGATGCACGTCGAAATGCATTGGTGCGCAAAGAATTAGCATGGTTACGTCGCGGTGCACCTGCTCGAACAACAAAACCAAAATTTCGCGTCGAAGCCGCTAATGTTCTCATAGCAGGTGAGCCCGAACCGAGAAATCAAGGTGAACTGCTTAAGTTTGCGCTCAATCGATTGGGTAAAACAGTTTATGAAGCTCATCATTTACAAGTAAAGCTCGGGAGCAAAGAATTATTTAGCGATCTTTACTGGAATATCGGCCCTGGAGAGCGAATAGGTGTTGTTGGTATAAATGGTGCAGGAAAGACCACGTTAATGCGCACATTAGTCGGTGAAATTCATCCAACCGCAGGTAAGTTGGTTACGGGCGTGACCGTGAAGCCCGCGTTTTTAACCCAACATTTAGATGAGTTAGACCCTACGTGGCGGGTACTGGAGGCGGTAGAAAAAATTGCTAACCGAGTTGAACTTGGCGGAGGTCGTGAACTTTCAGCTTCACAATTATGTGAACGATTGGGTTTTGATCGTGAATCTCAATGGACACCAGTTGGTGAATTATCTGGTGGCGAAAGGCGCCGGTTACAGTTGACCCGCCTATTGATGGATAGCCCTAACGTATTACTCCTTGATGAACCCACAAATGATTTTGATATTGAAACGCTGACGGAGTTAGAGGACTTATTGGACAGCTATGGTGGAACATTGATTGTTATTTCCCATGATAGGTACTTCTTAGAGCGAGTTTGTGATCGCTTTGTTGGTTTGCTTGGGGATAAATCGCTTCGAGATCTCCCGCGCGGAGTTGATGAATATTTGGAACTTCGTGAGGCGGCGATGCGTACTCCAATTTCCATACCGAAAATAAAAGGAAGTTCGAGTGCAGCCGAAGAACGCCAACTCAAGAAGGACAAAACTCGTTTAGAGCGTCAGATTCAAAAGGCCGACACAAGAATCTCAGAGTTAGAAGCCGAGCAAGATGCCGAGGCCTTTAATCAAGAAAAACTCGAAGCGGTTTCCCAAGAGTTGAATACTTTGAGATCAGAAAAGAATAAACTAGAGGAAGAGTGGCTCCAAATCACACTAACTCTTGAGGAATAAGTTAAAATTCGCGTATGAATCAAATTTCGCACAGCATAGAGGTTATTTTATTCCGTTCTCGCTTTCTTCTTGCGCCTCTTTATCTTGGATTAGTCGTGGCACTCGTTCTTCTCGCCTTCCGATTTTTGATTGAGGTTTATCACTTAGCACTCCATATTGGAGAGGCAACACCACAGAGCTTCACGCTGGATTTACTTGCATTGCTGGATTTAACTCTCCTTGCTAATTTAATTCTGATGGTCATTTTTGCGGGCTATGAAAACTTTGTCTCTAGAATTGATGTTGCAACTGAATCAAAAGATCGTCCACATTGGATGGGAACGATCGATTTTAGTGGACTTAAAATTAAGTTAATTGGATCTCTCGTGGCCATCTCCGTTATCGAACTTCTAAAAGATTTTATTGAGCTGGCGGGACAAGATCATGTCGGGGGAGGAACTAAATGGAGAATTGTTATTCATTTAACATTTGTTGCCTCAGGAGTTTTATTCGCCCTCATGGATTGGATTGCCGATAAAAGAGAGTTTCACGGCACGCATTCCTAATGCGGTTAGATATTCTTGCCGCGCTTTCTGGGGTAATGATTGCCCTGCAAGCACGTGCTAACGGGGAACTTTCTCATCGCATTAATAATAGTTTAGAAGCAGCTTTGGTTTCATTTGGTTCGGGTTTAATCATAATTTCTTTAATCGCGATTTTTAGCCCAGCAATTAAAGAAGGTATTTCTAATATTCGCCGCGCCCTGTCACTTAGGAACATTGCTCGTTGGAAGATATTTGCGGGCGCACTAGGTGGAAGTTTTGTCGCTATTCAAACCCAGATTGTTCCTCTCATCGGGGTCGCGATCTATTCGGTGGCATCAATTGCTGGTCAAACCGCAATGTCCTTAGTAGTTGACCGAATCGGTATCACTGGCGGAGGCAAAAAAACCATTACTTGGCGGCGTAGCTCAGCGGCGATTCTGACAGTTACTGCGGTTTTAGTATCAGTATTAGATCGCATTGAAGCCAAGAATCTTTCATTATTTGCCGTTTTAGCCGGTTGCATTGCGGGTGCCATAGTAGGTGTTCAGCGTGCACTCAATGGTCAGATTAACGAATACTCACATCAAAGTTTTACTACCTCGCTCCTAAATTTTGTAACTGGCACGGCGCTTCTATTGCTTCTTATGCTTATCGGAATTCTCACTCACCGAACAAATTTTGTGGCTCTTCCCATGGGACCTTGGTGGATTTATACGGGTGGTGCTATTGGGGTTATCTATGTTGCTTTTACTTCTACGATTGTTCAACATTTAGGGGTGCTCACTTTCACGCTCTTTAGTGTCGGAGGACAACTAATTGGCTCCCTTGTCATTGATTTAGTTTCACCAACTAACGGTATACATGTGAGCAGCTATTTGGTAACAGGAATTGTTATGACTTATGTGGGCGTGATTGCCGGTGGCGTAAATAGTTCACGAGTGCGGAAACCAACGAGGCACAGATAAAAAAAGCGGCAATCGCGTATGACCAGGTTTTTACCCACGGTACAGAAGCGGCATAAAATCCAGCAAGAGTTAAACCAACGCCCCAAAGAAGAGCGCCTAATGCATTAGCAGTCAAAAACTTGTAGTAATTCATTTTCGATGCACCGGCAATGGGTGGGACGAAAGTTCGGATCCATGGGAAGAAACGCGCAGCAACTACTGCCCACCATCCTGTGTGCGCATAAAAGCGCTCTGATCGAGCAATCATGCTCTGCATACGCGGTGAATTATGCCTTTCCAAATACGGACGCCCAACTAAACGACCCAAAACAAAGCCGATTTGATCTCCAAAAAATGCAGAGATAAATACAACGGTTACGAGAACCACGATGTTTACCGAATTATTCGATGCCGCTACAAGGCCAGCGCTAAATAAAATTGAATCTCCAGGAAGGAAAAAACCAAATAAAACACCGGTTTCAATGAAAACTATTGTACCGATTACTACATAGATGAAAAATGGTGCAAGCGTGGAGAGCTGGGCATCAAAAGATGCCGCAAGTTTGATCACACCGACTTCTTAACCGCCGCAGCAACTGCCTTAGTGACCGTTGGATCAAAGACACTTGGCACAATAAAAGAGGCATTAAGTTGTTCGGGAGATACGCAGTCGGCAATTGCTTCAGCGGCGGCAACTAATAACGTATCAGTAATTTTATGTGCGTTTGCATCCAATAATCCTCGGAAGATTCCAGGAAATGCCAACACATTATTAATTTGATTTGGTTGATCACTGCGGCCAGTAGCGACAACGGTCGCATACTTGCGCGCAATTACCGGATCAATTTCAGGATCTGGATTAGCTAGCGCAAAAATAATTGAACCTGGAGCCATAGAGGCTGCATCTGCTTCAGTTAAAATATTTGGTGCGCTCACACCAATAAACACATCTGAATCCTTCATAGCTTCAGACATACTTCCCATGAAGTTATGTGGATTACTGTTATCAATAAACCACTGTTGCATGGAGTCATTTGATTTCATGCCTCTACTAATTACGCCACTATGGTTGAAACCAATAATATTATTTGCTCCACTTAGAGTGAGTAAGCGAGCGATTGCATTTCCAGCTGCACCTACTCCGCAAAGCACAATCTTGACCTGTCCCAAATCTTTTTTGACAAGTTTGAGCGAGTTGCGAAGCGCGGCGAGCACCACAATTGCAGTACCGTGTTGATCGTCATGAAAAACTGGTATATCTAATAATTCACGCAAACGGCGTTCGACTTCAAAGCATCGTGGAGCTGAAATATCTTCTAAATTGATTCCGCCGTAAACCGGAGCAATTAATTGAACGGTGCGCACAATTTCATCGACATCCTGAGTATCAAGACACACAGGCCACGCATCGACATCGGCAAAACGCTTGAAAAGAGCGGCTTTACCCTCCATTACGGGCAGAGCTGCAGCTGGACCTATATTTCCTAGACCTAAAACGGCAGATCCATCCGTCACAACCGCCACGGTATTTCGCTTAATTGTTAAGCGGCGGGCATCGGAGGGATCATCGACGATGGCTTGGCAAATTCGTGCAACTCCTGGAGTGTACGCACGGGATAAATCATCACGTGTTTTTAATGGAACTTTAGATGCGATCTCAATTTTGCCACCGAGGTGTAATAAAAAAGTGCGGTCGCTAACCTTACGAACCGTTAGGTTGGGGTTCTTAGCAAGTGCGACAGTAATCTCATCAGCATGTGTCGAATCAATGGTGTCGCACGTAATATCGATAACAACTTTTTCTAGAAGAGATTCGACGACGTCAAGGGCAGTAATCGTTGCACCGGCGCCTGAAATAACAGTTGTTGCAAGGGCAACAGGTTGAGAAGATGGAGCTCCTTCAATTCGGATGGTTATTCCATAGCCAGGTGATGTTGATGCCATTTATACAACTCCATATAATCTGTCGCCGGCATCGCCCAGGCCTGGAACGATGTATCCATTTTCATTGAGTCTTTCATCGAGGGCACCTGTAACAATAGTGATTGGGACCGCGCTAGATGCAAACTCCTTTTCAACTGCAGCTACTCCCTCAGGCGCTGACAGAATACAGATTGCAGTGATGTCATTGGCTCCTAAGTCAATCAAATAATGAAATGCGGCAATTAAAGTTCCGCCAGTGGCAAGCATGGGATCTAATACAAAGACCTGACGCCCTGATAAATCATCTGGCAGCCGGTTGGCATAAGTACTAGCTTGAAGTGTCTTTTCATCTCGAACCATTCCAAGGAAGCCGACTTCAGCGGTTGGGATTAGTTTGCTCATACCTTCGAGCATTCCAAGGCCAGCACGAAGGATTGGAACTACCACTGGCCGAGGCTCAGCCATTTTTAACCCATTAGTTTTAGTAACGGGCGTAGTAATTGAAACCAAGTGTGTTCGAACATCACGAGTTGCTTCATAGGCAAGGAGAGTTACTAACTCCTCAACTAGGCGCCGAAAAGTCGGAGAATCTGTTCGTTCGTCACGCAAAACCGTCAATTTATGTGCAATCAAAGGGTGATCAGCAACATGTACTTTCATACCCCTTACCTTACAGCTCTTTCATTCTTTTCAAATGAGTGCAACCATGAGCGTATGTCTGAACTAGATAATGACCTCACCGAAGATATCGAAGAGTTCGATATCTTAGATGCAGTCGCTGATGTCGATGCAAGAGTAAGCCGCATCACAAATGAACTCGACATTGCAGTTGCCGCTTGGCATGAAGATGGTCGTTGGACGCTTGGCGTTTTGCCAAATCCCACAGATATTGCCCAGATAATTACGAGCCTCAAATCTCAGCAAACAAATGGCGGCGCGATTGCATTAATCTCAATCGATGAGGAGTTTTTTATTTTAATTAGAGTTCTAGGTTCACATATTTCACTTTTTTTAAGTGATGCAACGTGCGCACTAGATTATCAAGTCGCTGAAGAGCTATTGGGAATTGCGAATATTCAACTCCCTGATGAGGATGAAGATGCCAGTCCAATCGGACATTTAGAAATTTTGGCAGACTTAGGAATGAATGGCATGGAAATATCTGCACTCTGTGATGATTCCGAATTATTTCCAGATGAACAGTTAGAAGCCATTGCTAACCGGCTTGGCTTCGGAGATCAGTTTGCTGAGCTTTTGCAACTGTGAATGACGAAGATTTGATGCGCAGAGCTATAACTATTGCGCACGATGCACTAATAAGCGGTGATGTTCCAGTAGGGGCGATTATTGTTAACAAATTTGGAGAGGTGATTGCCTCTGGTCATAATGAACGCGAGCTTCATAGTGATCCAACGGCCCATGCAGAGATTGTTGCAATCCGCAAAGCTACCGAGATATATGGTCACTGGCGTTTAGAAGATCACACGATTATCGTCACTCTCGAACCTTGCGCAATGTGTGCTGGAGCAATCGCCCAAGCGCGCTTTTCAACACTTGTCTTTGGAGCTTGGGATGAAAAAGCTGGCGCCGTGGGCTCAGTATGGGATCTATTACGCGACCCCCGGGCTCTATCAAAAGTAGAAGTTAGAGCAGGAGTTTTGGCAAAAGAGTGCTCAGGAATTTTAAAAGATTTTATACAAGGAGTTCGTAAGAGGGATTAAGAATGACCATTGATCCCTCTTCTTCGCCCACCATTCCCTCGGCACGCATCTGAGATCCAACTTCAAGACCAGCGATTTGTCGTCGACCTAAGAACTGCAATGAGACACCACCAGTTTCATCCCAGATTTCAACTTGTAAAGATGGGGCAGCACCGCGAGGCGCACTCTTTATGGAAGTAACGCGTCCTTGAACTTGCGCACGATTTCTCCATTTAATTTCCCCAATAGAAGTGATATTTGGAGCGTAGTGACTGACAGGATCGATATCGATGAGAGGTATTTTCTTGACTGTGACTTCTTTAATTGCAAGAGGCTCTACTTCATGTGTGTGATGGACTACAAGTTTGGCAGATGAAGTTATGAGATCGACGTCGAAAGGAATAATTGTTGCGACTACACGAGGAAGTTGGGATATTGGTGCTGCAATCTCTTCAGCAGTTTGATCATGTAATAAACGACCTAAGAAACCAGTGTAAGAACGACGTGGTAGCAGCAAAGTAAGTTCTACGTCAGCTCTTTCGGTCATGCGAATTGCATAGTCGAGAGCTGAATTGGCAAGTCGTCTATCTGGACAGTCAATAAGTTCGAGCATCACATCATCTAAGGCATCCGATACTGCCCAAGCTTTTTGAATCTCCTCAGCTCGACGATCATCAATGACAAAGTGTACTGCAGTCAAGTTTCGAGGATTTAGGCTTCGGGCATATCGAATTGCACCAACTGTTGCAATGTCTACGCTATCTACCAACACAGTTACATCATGCCGGGCAATCGAAGTGGCTCGTTCGTGCTCACGTTTTACTGATAAAGCCTCTTGTTCACGCGTATATTGCCTGCGCAACCGAAGAAATGTAATAACTAATATTGGTGCAGTTACAAGTACTAACCAAGCACCTTCTGTAAATTTGACGACGGCAAAGATTATAACGACGAGGAATGAGATTGATCCAGAGAGTGCATTAATAAATACTTTGGCTCGCCAAGCTCCAGTCCTATTTCGTAACGCATGACGAGTCATGCCAAAGCCCGCTAAACAAAATCCCGTAAAAACACCGAGGGCATAGAAGGCAACCAAGTGTTCGACGGATCCTGCAGTAAAGAGCACAAGAAATACTCCACCACCAGATAAAAGAAGGATTCCATTAGAGAAGGCCAGGCGGTGCCCACGCTTAGTCAACTGGCGAGGTAAATAACCGTCAGATGCCACAAAATTTACCAAGATAGGAAATGCGCTATATGTAGTATTTGCTCCAGCAAAGAGAATTAACATTGTTGCCAACTGCACCATTACGAACATAATTTGCCCAAAAGCACCATCTCCAACAATTGTTTTCGCAATCTGCGAAATAACAGTGGGAGTTCCTGACTCGTAGGGCATTGCGTGAATTTTGTGGGCAAACCAAGAAACTCCGAGCACCAATGTGCCAAGCAGTCCACTCATAATAAAAAGTGTTCGACGAGCGTTGACATGCTCGGGTTGTTGGAACAAAGACACACCATCGGAGATTGCTTCTAACCCAGTTAGTGATGAACCTCCATTTGCAAATGCACGTAACAGAATAAAAATCGCCGCAAAAGTAAGTAACCCTTGACTTTGCCCAACTTCAATGGCCCCTGGTGTATTTGTTGCCAGTACCTCTAAGCTTCCATTGAAATGGCGGTAAAGGCCCATACTAAAGACAATGAACATGCAAGCGATAAAGAAATAAGTGGGAAGCGCGAAAGCCTTGCCCGCCTCCTTAACTCCACGCAAGTTTCCGTACGTCAGAATTCCAATCACAAATAAAATCATTGGAATTTTCCAAGAGTTCAGTTGTGGGAAAGTTGAGATAATCGCGGCTACGCCAGCGGCAGATTGAATTGCAACGGTAACGATGTAATCGAGCATGAGTGCAACAGCAGCGATCTGCGCGACGACTGGTCCGAAGTTATCTCTGGAAACGATGTATGCACCACCAGTTTTGGTGTAAACATTAATGACGTTGCGATAAGAGAGCGTAATAATTGTCAAGATAACCAGAACCACTGCTGTCATCGGCATTAAAATTGAAAATGCGGCTAAGCCAAATGCCGGTAAAAGTGCAATTAATATTTGCTCGGAGCCATAAGCTGATGATGAAATGCAGTCTGAGGCAAGAATTCCCAGCGCAAAACGTTTTTTCAAACGTTGGTGGCCGAGTGAGTGCCGGTTTAATGGATTACCTAGTAGTCGTCGTTTAATAGTGTAAGCAAGCGAGTCCTTTAGGTGTGCATGGTCTTGTAAAACAACAGGTGTGGATGCATCATCAGTCCACGACTTTGGCACTCAGAACTCCTCTAAATATTTGCGATTGACGCAACGTAATTACGATGGCGCTATCGTAGCGCGACGGGTTCAACTTCACACGGGCTAAGCGTATGCTGGACCAATGCGTACACAGTTATTTATAGACGGGCAATGGGTTGATGGATCTAGCACAATTGCCGTCCATGATCCGAGTGACGGTTCGATAATTACCGAGGTTTCACTTGCAGGAGACACTGAATGCGAAGCCGCTATCGCTGCCTCAGATGCGGCTGCAGTGGCTTGGGCTAAGACGGCACCTCGATATCGATCAGAAATTTTGCGTAAGGCATTTGAAATTATGAGCAGTGAAATTGAGGAAATCGCAACGCTCATCTCGCGCGAAAATGGAAAAGCGATGCCAGATGCACGGGGAGAAGTGGGATATGCGGCAGAGTTTTTCAGATGGTTTGCCGAAGAAGCGGTGAGGACTCCAGGAGATTTCCGTAAATCGCCATCGGGAGATAAGCGAATTTTGGTGACCCATCAGCCAATCGGGCTATCGATTTTAATCACTCCATGGAACTTTCCTGCGGGTATGGCTACACGCAAAATCGGACCCGCGATTGCTGCAGGTTGCACAATGATTTTAAAACCCGCAACTGAAACTCCATTAACTGCGATGTACATCGTCGACATTATGCAGCGAGCAGGTTTACCAAAGGGAGTGCTAAATCTGGTACTTCCGGAAAAAACTGGACCTGCAATTTCAAAGATGCTGCACGACCCCCGCGTCAAAAATCTTTCATTCACGGGGTCAACTGAAGTGGGCAAGGTTTTGCTTAAAGAAGCGGCCGATAATGTAATTCGCTGCTCAATGGAGCTTGGTGGAAATGCCCAAGTGATCATCCACGATGATGCCGATTTAACAGTAACTATTCCGCAACTACTTCTGGCCAAGATGCGTAATGGTGGAGCTGCGTGCACATCTGCGAATCGAATATATGTCCAGCGCCCAATTGCAGATAAATTTATTGCTGAATTAACAAAGTCAATGTCAGCTTTTGTCATGGGTCGTGGCACAGATGCAACAACTACTTTAGGTGCCAGCGTTTCCTTGAAAGAGCGCAACAAAATAGCGGAAATTGTTGACGAGTCAATTGCTGCAGGTGCCAAAGTTCTCATAGGTGGGATAAAGCCTGATGGAGAAGGTGCTTTTTATCCAGCGACCGTTCTAACGGTTGAAAAGGATAATCCGATTCTCAATCATGAAATCTTCGGACCAGTTGCTCCAATTGTAATTTTTGATACCGATGCAGAAGGAATCGCGTTGGCAAATGACACCGACTTTGGACTCATTAGCTATGTATTTTCGAAGGACTTATTTCGTGCATTGCGAACTGCCGAAGCTATGGAGTCAGGAATGGTGGCGATTAATAAAGGTGTGATTTCAGATCCTGCTGCGCCATTTGGAGGTGTTAAGCAATCTGGTTTGGGTCGAGAAGGTGGCTTTGATGGCATACATGAATTTTTACAAACTAAATATATTGGTGTCGAAATTTAAGATACGTTTGAGTGCTAGCCCAAGTAAAAGTACTTTTTAAATTAATTGACCCCTAAATAAGTCGACGATCTTTTTTAGGTAGCGCGGGAGCAGTAATACTGTTGACGGTTTCTTCAAAGTTATTTTTGGATTCAGCGCAGGCCGCATCCCAAGCTCTGATTGAACCAAAATGAATTTGGAGCATGAAAGGTCTTTTAAATTTAACGCTCAAAGCCGATGAGACCATGTAGCCTTTCAATGGCTCCAAGCGATGGGCGCTTACCTAAAACGGTGGGTTTCCTGCACCAACGCTCATAGTAAAGCCCGGAGATACTCTAAAAATAAAATTGCTGAATTCGACTTCAATGGCCACGAATTTTCATACTCATGGATTGCATGTGTCACCGAGTGGAACTTTTTGGTACCACCCACATCATCATATGTCTGTTGCCAAGCAAATGTTTGCAGGATTGGCAGGTGTGATTATTATTGAGGACGCAATTGATAAACAGGGTGAGTTTAAAAACTCTACAGATCGAGTATTGATGTATGCAGCTCCACGAATCGAGAGCGATTCGAGCATCATGGATACTTATATGATGGATCAGGCACATGGGCGTTTAGGTGACTTCTTGCTAATTAATGGTCAACTCAACCCGCAGATTATTTCTAAACCTAACGTAATCGAAAGATGGAGGATCCTCAACGCGTGTTCATCTAGATATTTAAATTTGAACGTGGATAGCTCGGAGATAGGGCTAATTTCAACCGATGGCGGCAGACTCCCTGAAGCGGTTCTAATTAACTCAATTAAAGTGGTGCCGGGACAACGAGTAGAGGTTTTAATTAAACCTATTGGAACAGGCACTCATCAAATCTTTGATGGTAAAAAGTTTGAGTTTTTTGATTATGGATAATGGTGACGGCGAAATGGTAGAAGGCTTACACGATGTAGTGAGTATTCCGTCGGGTAAATCAGTGACAATAAGACTAAAATTCAGTGACTTTAAAGGAGTAACTGTGTATCACTGTCACAACCTCGATCATGAAGATTTCGGTATGATGGGTATTGTTCGAGTTAATTAGAAGGAGTATAAAAATGCAAACAACTATCAAAATTCAAGGTATGTCATGCGGTCATTGTGAGGGTAAAGTGAATACCGAACTTGGAAAACTCCTTGGAGTATCAGAAGTTAAAGCTGTTGCGGCAGAAGGAATAGCAATTATTACCTCAACCGATACCTTAAATACGGACGAGGTTTCACGAGCAGTCTCAGCGGCTGGGTACCAAGTAGTTGCTTAATTGTGTTGACTATATGTGCCCTTCCATTAATTGAAGTTCACCTATAAATTCAAGGTATGAGACTTAAGCAATTTTTAACTGTCCTGATTTTAGTAGTTGCCCAAATATTTGTTCCCTCACCCTCATTTGGTGCATCTCCAGAAATCCCTAAAGGCGCTTTTGATGCGACACTCTTGAGTTTTAGAGCGCTAACACCAGATATGTTTGGTGTTAGCGCAGGCTTACCAGTGGCTGACGTATCTGTAGTCTTACTCGCAAATGGAAAACTAAGAGCATATGTTTTTGCTCAAAATAAAGGCATAGAGACAGCGGAATCGGCAGATAATGGAAAGAGTTTTACTCGGGTTGGAAATGCCTTTGGTGGAGATAAAGGAAACGGACAACCCCGTGTAGTTGGACTTTCAGACGGTCGATATCGTTTATATACAACATCAAGTGGCGGCATAAACTGTTCAATTTCTTCAGATGGATTGACATTTACATTGGAGAAAGCTAACTGTTTATTAGCCTCAGACTATTCTGAAGCCTCTGGACTTACTGGCCCAGGCGTAGTTCAACTAAGTACAGGTAAATGGAAAGCGTATTTCAGCGGTTTACCAAAAGCTGGAACTGGCCCTGATCCTTGGAAGATGTATAGCGCCTCATCAGATGATGGTGTGGATTGGACACGCGATCCAGGAGTTCGAATAGGCGTGGGCTCCCCAAGTAATAAAAGAAGCGCAGAACATCCAACCGCAATTCGGCATAGTGATAATTCAATTACCGTTTTCTATTTTGATAACGGGGCGGACCCAGAAGGCACAGGAAAGATTTATAACAATGGAAATGGTCTGCACTATTCACACAGCCGCGATGGTTTGATTTTTTCAGAGGAAAAATGGTTTGACACGGCGAAAATAGACTCTCGCTTAAGTGGCACAGAGATGAATGATCCCGATGTTCTGTTGGACAAAGATGGCAACATACTGTTATTTGGTGGGGGATTTGCTCACGGTTTTGGTGGATACGTAAACGTGATGGTTTTAAAACCAGGTCAAGGAACGACGCCATACGCGGGAGATCGTTGTCTGAATTCAAAAATTGTCCCAGGTGGCCCAATAAATCCTCCATGCGGTTCAACCGTCATGCAACCAACGCAACCCACACAACCCATGCAATCACCGACCCCAACGCAACCCACGCAACCCGTTCAATCACCGACTCCGTTGCCACAACCAACACAAACTCCAACGGCATCGCCCAGTCCATCTGAGACAATCAAGCCAGTGGTGAAGAAAATTACAATCACGTGTGTTAAAGGCAATGCGGTGAAAAAGGTTTCAGATGTGAATCCGAAGTGCCCTACAGGATATAAAAGGAAATAATGTGCCAGCAGTTTCTGTCCACGAATTTCCTACATTTCGATTCACAGAAAATCCTCAGGAGAGATTGAGATACCGTGACCTTTAGGACTGCACACTCTCTACAATTAACGAGAGCGGAGATGATGTGATGAAAGAGGAATTTTTAGTAACGGGAGTTAACCGGAGAGGCTTTCTTTTAGGGAGCCTTGCAAGTGCAATTACGGTTACAGGTGGGGGCTTAACAGCTTTAATTTTGAGTACCGAACCATCTGTCGGCGCATCAAAATTTATCGTCAATGTAATGGGTAACTATTCATTTACTGATACCGCAACGGGGTGCCAAGTAAGTGTTACGGTTAAGAATGGAGTTAGACGAATAGTTTCAAATGGAATTCCAAATCATAAAACTGGGACGTTTCCAAACTCAGGAAACCCAAACACAATTTCGGCACAAAAACAGGATTATTCAATTCCCTCGGTGCCAAAACAAGGCGTTCCAAAATTAATTATGGGAGCGGCTTCTGGGATGGCAATTAATGGTGTTGTATTCGATCCGGGAACAGCTGAGCATTACAACAATGATCCATCAAGTGGTTGGAACATCGAAGCATTCAACTCATTTTTAAATCTTGGTTTGGATTCAAATAACGCCCATGTTCAGCCCACCGGTACTTATCATTATCACGGTACACCCATTGGTTTAAGTGAAATCGTTTCGCGAAGCGGACACTCCCCACTCATTGGTTGGGGTCCAGATGGGTTCCCTATTTATCTTGATCGCGGTTATACAAAAGCTAAAGATAATAAGAGTTCGATAATGACGTTAAAGTCTTCTTATCAATTGAAAAAGGGAGTTCGACCAACGGGACCAGGTGGCACATACAACGGTGATTACACTCAAGATTTTGAATACGTAGCAGGTAGTGGCGATCTTGGCGCGGCACATGGGCGATTTCAAGTAACTCCTGAATTTCCAAAAGGAACCTACTGCTACATCATTACAAGCGCATTCCCATACATTGCACGGCAGTTCGTCGGAACGGTTGCAACGGACTTTATCAAAACTAGAGGAGCCCAAGGTGTAGGCCAAGGTCCTGACTTAAGCGCAGCAGCCAAGAAGTTAGGAATCACTGAGCAGCAGTTGAAAGATGCACTAGGTGCAATACCCCCAAATTTCTCAACCGCGGCAAAAAAACTTGGGATTACTGAAACTGAGTTAAAGGCTGCGTTAGGAGTCCCGTAATTGTTCTTTAATTTCCTAAGTCGTCGAAAACCAATCTCACTAGAGAACCTAACTCTAAAAGAGAAGCAACTCCTGGAAAGTGAACTTGCTGAAAGTGCCAGTTCAGCGCAGTTTTGTAAGTAATTCCTTGTCATTGGTTCTGAGTTTCTTAATTAATCCGGCCAAGAGATTCTTACCATTGGCGTAGTAAGCAAGACTGTAATAGGGGTAAGTGTCAATTCCAAACCCGCCTTCAGATTGAGGATTTTCCCCGGGAAGTGGAAGGTTTTGAATGAGATCTACATCGCCTTGTGCAAAGAATTTTTTGAGCCTGTACTTCACGGTTATTTTCAATTTTCTGGATGCTTGCGTTAACTCTTGTGTAACTCTGCGGAACATTGCAGGTTAAAGTTATGTTTAGCTTTATTGCATCCACGTTTTGACTCTCTTTTAAACTTGTTGAGTAATGAGGCTGCTCCACTCTAAGCGTGCACTTGGGCTCAACGCTATCCCCGGTTCCGAAAAGTAGAAATTGTGCCGCCAAGAGCCCCACAACAACCAGACTAAGGACTTTCGGCAGGAGTAAGACTGGTTTTGGAATCGTTATCGGCATGCATCAAAAGTATCTTCTTGCTATGACTTTATGAATCGGGTTATCCGCAGAGTTCTGGAGTTAGAAATATGGTTGAGCAAAATAAATAAAGAGTAATTAAAAGACTGGTGGTTGAGAGAGTTGAATCTTCAAAAGGTTATATTTGATTTATTTTGTCTCGAAAGACTATGTTTTATTTTGCCGATAGCGATCTTATCAACCTATTGCTGAATGAGTTGCCCGTCCGGGCTCATATGTGCTGCCGTTACTTTATCTACGAGTTTGCAAGGAATTGCGCCATAAATATGTGGAAACATCTTCCCGTTACCGCCAGCTTCAACCCGCACAACCAACCCACTAGTCTCAAGCTTCTCAATATCTAAATGCAGCACAACTAACTCTTCGGTCGAGCCAGTAAACACGAAACTTGAAACATCTTCTAATTGATCTGGAAATGAACCGTGAATAAAGCCGACCTGGCTGAGAGTTTTGTCTTTAGTGGAAAGCGAATAGGTACCCACCATTAATGCATCCTCCCAAGCCTGCTTTGTCGTCAAATGTAGAAACAATCTTTCGGCCATGTGAGCAGGTTAGGCGATAAAACGAGCGGAGGATGTCCGAACCAAAAAGCTTTCTGCATCAGGCACGGGTTCCAAGTCAATGGGCGACCAATAAGAATGTGTGATTCAGCCGGAGCTCTAAGAGCGGAGGATGAGGGATTTGAACCCTCGAGACTTTCGTCTACGCGTGTTCGAGACGCGCGCACTCGGCCACTATGCGAATCCTCCGTGGGAATCATACGGTTTAAATGAGAAAAACCTAATTAATTAGACCAACCTCGCTTTGAGCAAAAAGTTCGACAAGTGTCTCGACTCTCTCTTTTTGGGTATCAGGTATCGGAGCCTCAATTGAAAAACTCTGACTGACTGCCGATTGTGGAATTGCATTGCAAATGTAGCGATCATCATGAATTAAATAGGATAAGTCGTAGATTCCGCTTTTTGAGAAAAAGAATTCATTAGCTAATAATTTTTGTGCCTGTTCTTCATATCTTGATCGCTCATCACGCATAAGCTTGAAGCACCGCGCTATTACATCTTGTTCGTGGATTTTCTGCTCAGGTGAAAGGCTATCTGGGTTCTCAATATCCATAATTAGAGGCTATCTCAAGTTCGGCACTTTAAGGGTGTAATTTTGTTTGAGAGAACCTGACGTGCATATTGCCATTTACCATCGATGTGAGCCTTGGAAAATGCCACCCCGTAATAATAAGTAGGAGTTTCATCTAAGCATCTCCTGTATGTACTGAAGTTATTAACTTGAGAACCAGGATATGTAGTTCCAAGGCTTCTAATACTTTGTTTCCAGACGAAATGGTTACCCAATAACCCTGTCTTCCAAATTTCTACAGTAATCGTGACATTTGTTGTGTGATTGCCGTTGCCCTGATAAAGCCAAAGCGAGTGAAACGAGCGGAGGATGTCCGAACCTAGAAACTTTCTGTTTCAAGCACTGGTTCCTCGCATCTCCTAACTTGTGACTTCTATAAAAGGCACTACGGTTGATAAATGAAACGCGGCCAATTGGTTCTTATTTTTTTCATTTCGATAACACTCATTCTCTTTGCACCGAACGCTAGCGCAGCGATTAAATCAGGGACGGCTTGCAAAAAAGTTGGTCAAAGTGCAACTGATTCTGGAAAAAAATATCAATGCGTAAAATCTGGGAAAAAGTTTATTTGGTTTGGAGAGATACCGATTGGAGATCCAAAGACTCAAAGTTTCGTTTGGCCAAGTCCAGACGCTAAATACATCACAGCCGTACCGGTCGACTTAAATCAAATCAATAGTATTTCAAAATATGCTAGTTGCTCAGGTCACAATCGTGATGGATATACTTTCGACAAGATTCCAGTTAGCAATCTTTCACTTAAACATTATTGGTACCCAGTAACTGCATTCCAGGGAACAATAGACAAAGTTAAAGTTTTTGCACCATTCGATGGAACAGTCTCTACTATTCAACTTGAAGCAGACAAGGGCGGCGTAGGTCGCCCTAAGAACGGCAACGGCTTAGGTCTTTCTACTTCAGTAGATAGGAATGTCATTTTTTCATTCGGTCACATTTATTTTTCAAAAAAATTGAAAGTCGGAGATTCTGTAAAGGCAGGAGAGCTATTGGGCTATGCATCTTTGTCAGACCCACAATTTGATTTTGATATTGATTTAGAAGGAAAATCGCACGCACCTGATGGTGCTGAAATATTGGGAAGTATTTTTGATCATATGACTAAGAGTGTATTGGATGCCTTCGCATCACATTCAATCACTCCGGAGATGATGAAAATTCTACTTGTTCAGCGCCAATTGAGTCCTTGTGATTTTAAGGCAGGGATGGGGCGTACTACTTCGAATTGGGTAGCGCTGAAAGGCGAAACAATCGCTTCTAAAGAATCTTCACCACAAAATAATTCGGGTAGTTCAAATAATGGTATAAAACCAGCGGAAACTCAGAAACCCAATGCTCCAACGGAGTCGGGAAATTCAAATTTCCAACAGTTAGGTGCCCTCTGTGATCCAACAAAAGGAGCGAGCGGAAAAACTGCTGATGGAACAGAGTTATTGTGCAACGCTGCAAGTGACGGAAAGAGCTATTGGCAGATAAAATAACTAGGTCGTCAACATGCTTGATCAATCCAAATTCAGTGAAGTTGGCGGAGGATGAGGGATTTATCCTCTCCATCCTGGGTAATTCCCCGTTTTTTGGGTAAACGGGTCATAAAAGCCAACTTAGCATTTAGGTAGGTCTTTTTCAAACACTATTTCACGTCCACCTCACTTCGTAATTTCAGCTCGATCTTTACTCCATTTTTAGAAGGTGTAAAGGTGACGGCTTCAATATCGGATGAAATGTACAAGCCTTGCCAAAGTTTAACGAGGGAGTCATTTCCTTCACCTTTGAATTCCAATATTTTCTTTTTAAGTAATCTAGGTACAAAGTCATTCCATTGCCATCCCGGAAAATTCTTTGCAAAGAATTCTTTGTGGAGTCCTTGTGTGATCGGTATCCAGTGGCAGTAGCTAGTGATAGACCGTAAGGTTTCTATATCCATGGTCACTTTTAACCTCTTCATGGTTTCCACCACTCCCCACATGCGTTGCATTGGAAGTAGTAGTTCGCATTAGTTCACTTCTGCTGAATGTCAGTGCTTCTGCACATCGGACATTGCCTATTCGCTACGTTGCCCATTTTCATCCTCTCCGTATCTCTTAGCTCTTATCTCCCAAGCATTTGTTTCGCGTTCATATGCACGTTTGGCTTCTTCAACTTTTCTTAAGTAGAAGTCGCGATCTGAATCCGAAAGTTCCACCGTCTCGGCAAGCTTCTCCCATTTCCTAATTGCTTGATGGAGCCCCATCAAATCCCAGACCCCCATCAGCTTTGCTCCAGCTCATTGCGAGTGCCAGACCATTCACATTTCGTACATCCAATATTGGCTTCGCTAACAATGCATCCACCTACGATGTATTTATCGAAGTTAAAATCATCTGATG
>JANYCW010000006.1 GCA_025360085.1 Actinomycetes bacterium | reverse complement strand
GTTCGAACCTACGAAACCAGCCCCGCCAGTGACTGCAACCTTTGTCATGCGGGTAATTCTAAGGGGTGTATTGGTTTATTCTTGGACGGGAAATTAAGGAAGTAAGCCCCTAAATATGTTCTGACCTTTAATATACCTAGTGCACGTGCAGACAAGTGCATGACCGAGGTAAAACCCAAGGAGCGATAGTGAGCCAGCGCGATAAAGATGAAAACCTTGATCAAGGGGTTATCGATGGCTTTGGTCATGAATGGGCCACTTTTGATTACGCCGAAAATGAAAGCGCCGAGGCGCTAGATGCTCAGTTCGCTGCGTACTTCGCACCGTTAGATTTAAGCCAATTCAATCCATCAACTTCGATAGCGGGTGATTTTGGCGCAGGTAGTGGCCGGTGGAGTTCGCGATTAGCTCCGTATTTTTCTCTGGTGTATGCCCTTGAACCAAGTGATGGTGCGAGCAGTGTATTGAAAAGAAAATTTACGGGAAATCCGAAGGTGGTGGTTTTGCAGGAAACGGTCGGAGTTAATTCGATTCCAGTAGCTTCGCTGGATTTAGCGATGTCACTGGGCGTGCTGCACCATATTCCTGATACTGCGTTGGCTATAAAGGATGTCTCGCGGAGTATCAAACCTGGAGGGGTTTTTCTATGCTACTTATATTACAACTTTGAAAATAAGCCTACATATTACAAACTGATTTTTATAGGCGTGAATATAGCGCGCCGAATTATTTCTGCTTCGCCGCAGCCAATTAAGCGGTTAAGTGCCACATTAATCGCCGCAGTTGTGTATTGGCCATTGGCGCGTATTGCAAAGCTTCTAATAAAACTTGGGCGAAATACTTCAAACCTTCCATTACATCACTATGCCGATATGCCTTTTGTGATGCTGGCAAATGATGCTCTTGATCGCTTTGGGACATCTCTTGAGCAACGTTTTAGTAAAGCCCAGATAACCGATATGTTACGTTCGGCAGATTTTGATTTAACAACGTTGAGTTTCTCTGAGCTTGAACCTTTCTGGACATTTGTTATAAATAAGAAAAAGTAATTAATCTTCAGATGGGATTCGAAGGAAAGTAATTAAAGCCCCAACCCAGATAACGCCCGAAAGATAAACCAGCAGGGTTCCAATATTTGCTGGGTAGTTGTAAATTCCGATAGCCAGCAAGGCAAATAAAGCCGAACCGGCCCACAGTAAAATCGCAGCTGTTTTATGAGTTGCACCTTTACGCACTAAGCGGTGCGAAAGGTGGTCTTTACCGCCGTTAAATGGCGTTAACCCACGATAGAGGCGCGATGTAACGGCAACGGTTGTATCCAAAATTGGGACAGCTAATAGAATCGGCATGAGGGCTAATGATTTCCAACTTGGGTTTATACCGGGGTTTACACGGATGGTTAAAACAGAGATAACGACGCCCAAAAACAGTGCGCCAGCATCACCCATGTAAATCTTGGCTGGTTGTTTGTTCCAGATGAGAAATCCAAGGGTTGCACCGGCCGTTACGATTGCGAGCGCGCTTATTGATTCTTGACCGCCGTTATATGCGATGTAAAAGATACCGAGGGCTACAACTGCCACTGTCCCTGCGGCGCCACCATCTAAGTTATCGAAGAAGTTTATAGAGTTGCAGATTCCGACAATCCAAAGAACAGTTAAGGCATGGTTGAGAATCGAATCGCCGAAAGCCTCACCGACAGTATCGGTTTTGACTAAGACGATTGCGACGCCGAGGGCAACGAGAGTTTGAAACACTAATCTGGGGAGGGCCGGCAGACCGCGCAGATCATCGACCAGGCCCATGAGACCCATGATGAGTGCCGGAATTAAAACATAACTGGCTAATGGAAAGTTTGTTGTGGTGAAGTCAGATGCGATGACGCCTGCATATGTCAGGATGGTGACGGCTAGCGCGATAGAGACTCCGCCCAGATATGGGACAGGCTCTTTCTGCGTCTTGCGCTCTAAGTTTGGCCGATCCATCGCTCCGATGCGTATAGCCAGGGCTCTGACGGGCCAAGTGAGAAGGCCGGTGAGAGCCAAAGCCATCATCCCCAGGAGCGCGAATTGGCCGGCGCTAAAACTCATGGAGCGAGTATAGGTAGGAGTCTGCGGACATCACACCGCACGGTGTCAGTGCCTAGGTTTAGGTTTACATGATTACCCTCGGCTTAGATGGATTTTACAGGTGAAAGAAATCTATGATAATATTTCACAAGAAAGAAGGTACATATGCCTATCATTGAAACTGTGCATCCATATTCGCCTAAAACAGCTGAAGCGCTTACAAAGGCAGTTATTCGAGCAGCAACTCAACTTGGTATCACTCAAAGCGAATTTTGTACCATCGTAGATATGTCCACTGCTCAAGCCTCACGCCTCTGGAATCAAAAGTATAAATTGACTACATCTAATTCTAGTGAATGGGAGCGGTCAGTGTTATTTTTCAGAATTTTCAGATCACTTGATTCGATTGTTGGAAATTCCGAGGATGCTCAAATGTGGCTACGTGGAGATAATCGAGCTTTTGGATGCCCACCCATTGAGAGAATTAAAAGTATTGAAGGGTTGGTGAAAGTTGTTAACTACTTGGACGCAAGCAGAGGTAGCGTCTAGCAGCCAACCCTTAGATGGAACCTTTTATAGATTAATTGCAAAGGATGCTTCTAATTCGACTGCAAAAGTCACCGACACTATAGAAGAGGTTGAACTCTTAGAGATTTTGGTCCGAGAATCCAGAACTGACATTCCCCTAGGTGAATATGCACATTACAATCCCTTGCTTGTCCGACCTTTTTTTACACCTCCATTCCAAGGAGGATCCCGCTTTGGGAGTGATACTGATTTCGGTGTGTTCTATTGCGCAGAAACAATTGAGACTGTTGCTGCCGAACGTGGTTACTACGTACAGAAATTCAGAAGTGACGCATCTGCCTTGACGCTCCTTCAGGGAGCACCCCATTCGCTTATTACTGTTCAAGTGCAAACACAGATAGTTGACGTTCGAATTCCGCCTTTTAAGAAACGCCACGATATTTTCTTGGAGAAGAACGATTACTCTGGAACACAGAGTTTTGCAAGAATTGTGCGACTTACTCAGGTGAGTGGAATAATATACACATCGGTTAGAAATCCAAACAAAAGTATTTGCCTTGCACTATTAACTCCACGGGCATTCAAAAAAAGGGTTCCCACAAGTCTTGATGAAAATTGGATTGCCATCGCATCAGAAAATAGCGTGAGGTGGATTAATAACTCTGTAACCAGAGCAGACAAGAACATGGAGTTCACATATTAAGAAGTAAAACTGTGTAACAGGTGCTGGTGGAACTTGACACCGAAGGGTTACACAAACTGTTTGACACCGAAGGGTTGGTTCATGTCGTTAACTACGTGGACGCCAGTAGTAATAGCATCTAGTGCCACACAATTTTCCGAAACTTTGTGCCGATTCGTTGTAAAAAATGAGCCTATGAGAATTACATCTGCCCCTAAAAACCTTCGTAACGGCCTTGTTGGGCTCTTATTCGCCGCTCTGGCAGGGATCGTCCTGCCATCTATTAGCACGGCGGCGGCCCCTGATGTTGTGAAGTTAATAGTCCACTACCAGCGCCCAGCCGCTGATTACACGGGCTGGAATTTGTGGCTATGGAAAAACTCTTCCAATAACGCCAATGATAAACCGGTTGATCCCAAAGGTGTGCAGTTCAATGGCGATGATGGTTTTGGCAAAGTACTTACTATAGAGATTCCAGACATGAAGAGTTTTGATGATATTGGAATCATCATTCGCCTGAATGACTGGGCAGAAAAAGATATCGATGCCGATCGCTTTATCAGTACTTTCGATGCGACTGGAAAAGCCGAAGTCTGGCTTCGTAAAGGTGATGCAGAGATCCACTACTCGCTTCCAACTGCGGCGATAAAAGAGAATCCTGCAATTGCTCAAGCAAAAATCTTCGACTCTCTGGAGTTTTCAAAGAAATTTACGTATAAAGGCAACGATTTAGGAAATACTTATAACAAAACTAAAACGGCGTTTCGGGTGTGGGCTCCAACAGCTAGCGAGGTTTCACTCGTTACATATACATCGGCCGATAGTCCTGCAGCCAGTGGCAGTGTTATTTCAATGACAACAAATGTAAATGGCACGTGGACTGCCGATATTCCTGGTGATAAAAACGGATTGATTTACACCTATCGGGTCAAAGTAGACGGCGTTGATCGCGAAGCAGTTGATCCCTATGTGCGTGCCACGACTGTCAATGGATTGCGTGGTGTTGTTGTTGATCTATCAAAGACAAATCCAAAAGATTGGACATCGAAAAAACCTAATTTTAGCGGTCAAGCAAGTGATGCCATAATTTACGAGCTACATGTTCGGGATTTATCTATCGATTCATCAAGTGGTGTGAAGGCGGCACATGCGGGCAAGTATTTAGCCTTTACGCAAACTAAGACAACCAACGCAGGAATATCTACCGCGGTTGCCTCGATTAAAGAGGTTGGTGTGACCCACGTTGAACTGCTGCCGATCTTTGATTACGCATCGGTCGATGAGAATAATCCCAGCTTTAACTGGGGCTACGACCCGCAAAATTACAACGTGCCAGAGGGCTCTTATAGCTCAGACCCAACTAACCCAACAAAAAGAATAGTTGAGTTAAAGAGTGCGATACAGGCCCTACATAGCCAAGGTTTGCGCGTGAATATGGATGTTGTATACAACCATGTTTATAGCGCTTCCTCTTTTAGTGAAAACCAGATTGTCCCTGGATATTTCTTTAGAACCGATAGCAGTGGCAACTTAACGAATGGAAGTGGTACTGGTAACGACGTTGCATCTGAGCGGTCCATGGTCAGCAAATTCATTGTAGATTCAGTTAGTTATTGGGCTAAAGAATACAACCTCGATGGTTTCCGTTTTGATCTTATGGGTTTGATGATCAATTGCGCGATGGGATTAAAGGTTCGGTATTCGATAAATTAGATAAAGGTTTTGCAACAGGAAACACTTCATCCATTGCATTGTTGGCTCAAGGTCTGCCATTTATTCAAGCTGGACAAGAGTTCTTGCGCTCTAAAAACGGTGATGAAAATAGTTACAAATCTTCGGATGCAGTTAACTCCATCAAGTGGAATACTAAAATAACTAACTTAACTACATACAAATATTTCCAAGGATTGGTTGCACTTCGAAAGGCGCATCCAGCCTTTAGGATGACCACCCAAGATCAAGTAGTAAAGAGTTTGAAGTTCTATACCGAACCAAATAACGTCATTATGTACTCAATCTCAGGCAAGGCTGTGGGTGATAAAGTGTCAAACTTTGTGATAATTCACAATCCAAGTTCCAGTGCCCAGACAATTAAGCTCCCTAAAGCAGGTAAGTGGTCGATTGTGGTTGCAGGGGAAAAGGCTGGAACTTCGGTGATTAAGGCTGGAAATATGAATGAGGCGAGTGTCGAGGCACAATCGACCATGGTGCTTGAGCAGTAAAAAGTAGTTGAAAAATTGTTGGAGCCGCCTTCGGGAATCGAACCCGAGACCTTCGCTTTACGAGAGCGACGCTCTGCCAACTGAGCTAAGGCGGCGGAGTTAACTAAAAGTTTATTTTTTATAGGGCTAAAAATTATTTACTAATCCAGACGAATAACACCATTTGGTGTATTCAGATGGACTGCAACGATTCCGTTTTCACCATCGTTGTCGGCAGGTGACAGCCAAATGACTTCAACGTTATCGCCAAGTGCGGCGGCGGCATCTGAGCCAAGCCAATCAGTAATAGTTTTCTCATCTCCCGCGATTTCAACTTTCAAAATCTTTGAAATGGCCTTGCCGTCGGTCGACGGGTGGTGGTTTTCAATCCACTCAATAAAATATGGAAGTTGATGATCCTCTAACGTTCCAAGAACACCGATCTGCTTCCAACGAATATCAGTTCCGTCAGGCTTTGTACGGTGACCATCTACGGCTTGCCGACCAAGGCGTGTTTCAATCGCGGCGACATCATCGACGGCGACAACCCATGTAAGCCATCCTCCGCCTTCTGCGGCACGACGAGAGACCGCTTTACCAATTGGTGAAGAATCTGATGCTGGGTGATCCAATGGGCAGACCACTTCGATGTAATGTCCGTTTTGAAGTGGAAGCGTGAAGTTGCGTGTACCAAAACGTGGGTGGACTCCCGAAAAGGAAAACTGAGATTTTCAATTACTTCCGCTTTCTGTTGGACCACGATTCTGAGACTTCTAGAGAAGCATGGGGGGTTTAACGGCATAAGTCAGAAACATTCCTCCATGTGCATCTCCGAAAATCAACCTGAGAAGTGTGTTAGAAACAAATCTGTGAAGAAACAACAGAGCGGGAGAATTTATTCTCCTCTCAATCTTTTTGGGAAGTTTCAAATACGCGGTTCCACGAGTTTTTACTTCAACAAAACCCTCATTCCATAAAAGGTTCTCTACTTCTTCCACAGTGAAATGAAAATTATGATGATGTTCATGATTATCGGTGACTTTTACTCTTAGGAAATCAACCAATTTCCGATACCAGCTCGCCGAGTTTCCAAGTGTAATTCCTATTTTGCCACCCTCAACGAGTACTCTGAAACTTTCCTGAATAACTTTCCTAGCATCTACTACGTGGTCAAGTGTCGCAGGAATTTCAATGGCGTCCACTTGGTTGCTAAATAGGGGAATTTGTTCAGCAATTGCAAGAATCTTATAGGTGGTGATATTTCTTTCTGGGAGCTTCGCATACTCTAGATCCCATTTCCCTGGGTTAAGGATTATGAATTCTTCTGTCCCAGGAGAAAGGTATTCGTGAGTTTTCGAAGAACCGCCACCGCCAATAGATAGAACACTTTTTGCATTATAAAGAACGTATTTTGAAAATAATTCGTTGAGATAACTCCATTCGTGGACTATCGTCGGAGTGATTATCGGATCTGACACATAATCCCACTCATAATCAAGTTCAATTTTAATACTCTGGCCATTAATGTTGAGTGTTTCACTACTACCCAAAAAATCATAAATACCATTTTTGAAAGTATGAGCCATTTCTAGATTTAATTTCAATTTGACCTCCTCAATTCATGAATGACATTGTAAAGCCTTGTACATGTTTACTCCTCTTATTAGGAACTCATCTACGGCATCATCGACACAGGACAATCCACGGCCATAACCGGTGTGGCCTTCACCGTAGAAAGTAATGAGGCGGGAGCCTTTGATGTAGCGGACCAGTGCTTTTGCCCAGGCATACGGAGTTGCCGGGTCTTGCGTGGTGCCGATTATTAAGACAGGTGTTGCAGTTCTTTGAATCTGGGCCGAATTCTGGTCGGTCAATACCTGTTTCCGATTCAGTGAAGCGTTGAGCA
Organism: Actinomycetes bacterium; assembly: GCA_025360085.1. Taxonomy (GTDB): domain Bacteria; phylum Actinomycetota; class Actinomycetes; order Nanopelagicales; family Nanopelagicaceae; genus Planktophila. The sequence continues at coordinate 10,543 of JANYCW010000006.1, read as the reverse complement.
AGTTACAGGTTATTCCACTATAAGCAACGTATGGACCAAAAACTGGCGCGGCAGATACAAATTTTGCCACATCTGCACGGATTGCTTCAATGCATTTACTATCTTTCCAATCTAGACAATCGATAATTATGTTTGCATCGTTTTGATTGTCAAAATATGTTCCATCTGGTTTTCGACCGTTGTATTGGTCGGCCAACTTCGCAAAAGTTGTGCCATCACCTTTTAGCGCTTGACTGATTGCAGTGCGTAACGTTGGCCAACCCGATTCATTGTCATACATGGCAGAGGCTGTCCCAGTTACGACGAGTCCTTCTGTGACCAAACGTGGGTTGGCTGCAGATTGAGCTGAACTTAGGTCTAATGGTTTCTTGGAAACTTTTTTGAAGAGATCTATAAAGAACTGCGAGGTCGCACCCGCTGGTAGCGGTCAGTCTTTATGCATCGGGCAATCGGTAATGAAGTTAGCGAGCGCTTGATCAAAGGCTACGGCTTGCACTAGGGATTGTTCTTCAATGGAAATTGATGGATCAATTGCACCATCTAACACAAAGCGGCCAACTTTATCTGGAAATTGTTGGGCGTAGAGAGTGCCTAGATATGTACCGTAGGAAAACCCATGTAATTTAATTGGGATTCTCCAAGGCTCTGGCGCAATAGCTCCATATCGTGGGCGGCATTAAAAGTTGAAAACTGCTCAATGTTGGCAGTTTTTGCTAAACACTTATTAACGAAGTTTTGAGAATCCGTCAGCCTCTGGGCAAATTCAGCCTCATTATCGGGCTTTGGATCACCTGCCAAGATTGCATCCTGCTCAACATCGCTCAGGCAGGTTATGGGCGCACTCGCACCTACTCCTCGAGGATCAAAGCCCACGATGTCATAGCGCTCAAGGACCCCTGGGGTTTATGACTAGAGAGCCGATGCGATCACACCGGCGTATGTCAGCGCCGTAACAGCTATAGCGATAGAGACTCCGCCCAGATATGGGACAGGCTCTTTCTGCGTCTTGCGCTCTAAGTTGGGCGCATCCATAGCGCCGATACGGATTGCAACTGCCCTGATGGGCCAAGTGAGCAGGCCAGTCAGGGCAAATGCCATCAGCCCTAGGAGCGCGAATTGGCCGGCGCTAAAACTCATGGAGTGAGTATAGGTAGGAGTATGCGGATTAATTAATCGCTCTGTCGGAGCTTGGTTTTAAGGTTCAGAGAACAGCTTGGTACATGGATTGAATTACCGTGATGCATTTTGGCGTTAAACCTCACACTCTGGCTGTTAGGTTTTGTAGGGTTTGATACTCAGTTTCGAGCCGGTTCATGCTAAGGTAGGCGCTAAACCTAACAGTCAGAGTGTTAGGTTTTACAAAAAAGGAGTAGATTGCCTATTAAATCTAACAGTGGTTATGTTAGATAATAAGAGAGGAGAAGAGACGTGGAAGCAAATAAGGTGAGAATTGGTGAATTGTCTACATTGGTCGGACTTCACCCAAACTGGATTAGAAAATTGGCTGACGACGGCATTATCCCCTCCGAAAAGACGCTGAAAGGTCACAGAATCTTCAACGTCGAAAAGGTAAAAACTGCTCTGAGTGTCAGGGCTGGCCAGAAGCAGTCGCTCACGGCTGGCGCCGGGCTAGAGGTGCTACATGGACCGCCGCAGTGGGAGAAGTCATTTCAAATCGACGGGCTAGAGGAAGATAAAGTTTGGAAGGAGATCACAAATGATCTCTCCCTGGACGTTTCTTCACAGGTGGCAGATACGTTCTCCTATGCGGTCACAGAAATGTTGAATAACGCAATTGACCACTCTCGTGGCAGATCCGTCATTGTTCGGTTTTGGGCAAATGCGCAGATTTGGGCATTTGAGATAGAAGATGATGGCCAAGGAGTCTTCACTAATCTAATGCAGGGCCTCGGATTGGAAGATAGATTCAACGCCTTGCAAGAACTGAGTAAGGGTAAAAGGACAACAGCGCCAACGGGGCACTCAGGGGAGGGAATCTTTTTTACATCAAAGGCGGTCGAAATCTTCCAACTGGCTTCAGATGGTATTCGTTGGACGCGAGACAATATTAGAGATGATAGCTCCGTAGGGGTAGAGCCCACTCATGGTGGGACACGGGTCTCCGGCGAACTAAGCACACGCACGACGGAAACTATTAGCGATCTCTTTCGAAGATTTAGCGAAGATCACGAGTTCGTGCGAACTCGGCCAATTCTAAAACTTTTTGAAATTGGAGTTCGCTTTATGTCCCGTAGCGAAGCAAAAAGAATCCTCTCGGGAATGGAAAAATTCACCGAAATAGAGATTGACTTCAAGGATGTGGTTGAGGTCGGTCAAGGCTTTGTGGATGAGATGTTGCGCGTCTGGCCAGAGACTCATCCGGACCAAAAGGTGATTCCTCTCAACATGAATGAGGCAGTTGAATTCATGGTCAAGCGAGGGCTTCCAAAACAGGAGAGTTGAGCCAAAGTTCGGGTTAGATTATGAACATGAGAATTAAATCTGCCCACAAAACTACAACGTTCCTGAGGGCTCCTATAGCTCGGATCCGACTAATCCAACAGTACGTATCCTTGAATTAAAATCTGCCATTCAAGCTCTGCACGATCAAAAACTACGCGTAAATATGGATGTCGATACGGCAAAGGCAATAACCGCGACATTAGCGAAGATCGATAAGAGCATCATTATTATTGCCGAAGGTTGGAATCACAGGAAATATTAATTACTCCACCTTCATGAAGTTGTCGCGGAACTGGACAACTATCTCCCCTGGGCAATCAGTGAACTATGTCGAAGAACATAGTGACATTTAAATATTTCCAAGGGCTCATTGCCCTACGCAAAGCCCACCCGGCTTTTAGGATGACAACCGAGGGCCAAGTTATTAAGAATGTAAAGTTCTTCACTGTTCCCAATAGCGTTGTTATGTACTCACTTTCGGGAAATGCGGTTGGAGATAAGGCGGCAAACTTTGTCGTTATTCATAATCCCAATGCGACTGAGCAGATAATCAAGTTGCCAAAAGCTGGTACATGGTCAATCGTTGTTGCGGGTGATAAAGCTGGGACTAAACCAATCAGCACGGGAAAAATGGGTGAAGTAAAAGTGGCAGGTCAATCAACAATGGTGCTTCAGCAGTAACTATTGGCGAAAAGTAGTGGAGCCGCCTTCGGGGATCGAACCCGAGGCCTTCGCTTTACGAGAGCGACGCTCTGCCAACTGAGCTAAGGCGGCGCAGTTACTTTATAAAACTTATCGCTTCAATATTTACGACTTTTACTTTTTAATCGAGACGAACAACTCCGCTAGGTGTCTCTAAATGCACTGCAACGATTCCGTTTTCGCCATCGTTTTCGGCAGGTGATAACCAGATAACTTCAACGTTATCGCCAAGTGCTGCTGCAGCATCAGAGCCAAGCCAATCTGTAATAGTTTTTTCATCACCTGCGATCTCAACTTTTACAATCTTTGCAACGGCCTTGCCATCGGTAGATGGATGGTGGTTTTCAACCCACTCAATAAAATACGGAAGTTGGCGATCCTCTAATATTCCAAGAACACCAATCTGCTTCCAACGAATATCAGTGCCATCGGGCTTGGTACGGTGACCATCGACGGCTTCACGACCAAGGCGTGTTTCAATCGCAGCGACATCATCAACTGCAACGACCCATGTAAGCCAGCCGCCGCCCTCTGCTGCGCGACGTGAAACAGCTTTACCAAATGGGGATGAATCAGATGCTGGATGATCCAGTGGGCAGACAACTTCTAAGTAATGACCATTTTGAAGTGGCAGTGTGAAGTTGCGCGTACCAAAGCGTGGATGGATGCCACCGTCGACGAACGTACTACCTAGGCGCGAGCCCAGACGTTGAACGGTGTCGGCTAATTGATCATGGGATGTTACGTATGAGACATGGTCTAAGCGCATAGGTAATATCTTGCCCTATGAAAAGGGGTGCTACTTACCAATTACGTTAGTTCAGGTGAGCCAAGTTTTGAAATTTTCCTGCGTGCACATGAGGTTTTTTGAGGGAATTTTCTCGGTAATAAGGTAGCTATCAACGGCTTCATCAACACAGGCCGATCCACGACCATAGCCAGTATGACCTTCTCCTTGCAGAGTGACTAAGTGAGAACCTTTGATGTACCTAGACAAGGCTTGCGCCCACACATACGGTGTGGCTGGATCATGTGTGGTGCCAACGATGAGAACGGGTGTGGCAGTTTTTTGAATCTGGGCCGTATTTTGATCAGTTACTACCCGCGTGCGATTGAGTGATGCATTAAGCACGTTGCACGTCAAACCACTATAGGCAATGTAGGGGCCAAAGACTGGTGCAGATAGTGAATATTTCTGCGCCTCTGCGCGGATAGCTTCGTTACTGCGATTATCAACCCAATCAAGGCAGTCGATAATCACGTTAGCATCATTTTGATTATCAAAATATGTGCCATCGCTTTTGCGACCATTGTATTGATCGACTAACTGTGCAAATGCAGTGCCATCACCTGACTTGGCTTGAGTAATTGCTGTTCGCAACATCGGCCAACCTGATGAATTGTCATACATCGCAGCTGCCGTACCAGTTACCACAAGTCCCTCGGTTACTAAGCGCGAACCACCCGTTGATTGCGCTGAGCCCGTAGTCAAAGGTTGCGTGGACACTTTATTAAATAGGTCGATAAAGAATTGTGGTGTCGCACCAATAGGTAGTGGACAGTTTTTGTGTTTTGGGCAATCGGCAATGAAGTTTACGAGCGCTTGATCAAATGCAACGGCCTGGACAAGTGATTGCTCACTAATTGATATCAAAGGATTGATTGCACCATCTAATACAAAACGTCCGACATTGTTTGGAAACTGCTGAGCATAGAGAGTGCCGAGGTATGTACCGTATGAAAAACCCAAGTAATTTAACTTTGAATCACCAAGACCTTGGCGTAATAGTTCCATATCGTGGGCGGCATCAAAAGTTGAATAATGTTTTAAGTTAGGCGTCTTTGCCACGCATTTATTGACGAATTTTTGGGTGTCAATTAGCAACTGGGCGAATTCGCGCTCGTTATCGGGCTTTGGGTCACTGGCCAAGATTGCATCCTGCTCCGCGTCGTTCAGGCAGATTATAGGCGCGCTAGCACCAATGCCACGGGGGTCAAAGCCGACGATGTCATATCGCTCAAGGACATCGGGGCTAACGATGTATTCGGCGTTGAGGGCGTAATCAATTCCACTGACACCGGGACCGCCCGGGTTTACGACGAGTGAACCGATTCGATCTCGTTGGTTTGGGCTGCGGTAGCGAATCACGGCGATATCAAAATCACCTAAAGACTTGTTCTTATAATCGATAGGGACCTTTAAAATTGAACATTGAAAATTTCCGTGGCAGCTTTTCCATGTCAACTTTGATACATCGTTGGTAGCAGTTGGGAATGGTTTCACCGTTTGCGATGTGCAACTCGAAAGAAGCGCGATTGAGATGCAGATGATTATAAGAAATTTAGATTTTAGAATCGTACGACCAGCTTCACGATTGGCGTGCAAGAACACACATGAGTGCTTCCATGGTCAACAGGGGTGCGGCGTTATGGCTCAAGTTTGTGCGGGCGGTCATGATGGCGTTCATTTTAGTAATGGTGGTGTGCGCTTTGGTATGTGCGGCATAGTTTTTGATCTCACGTTCTAACTCTTGATTGATTAAAGCATCAGTGTTACCCGCCTGCACCATCATTACATCGCGGTAGAAAGTGGCGATATCTAAAAGCGCGGCATCTAACCCATCGCGGACCATGCGCGTGCTACGCGTCTTTTGTTCCTTTTCTAACTCTTTAATTGCTTTACTCCCACCAGTGGCCATTCCGCGACCAGTTGCACCTTTGCCATAGGCAAGAGATAAATCATCAATCTCAATTTGATTGCGTTCCTCGGCCGATTCAATGGCTTGCTCGGTGGCACTATCTACAAGAGTTTGTGCGCCAGCAAATGCCGTTGAGATTCCTTTAAGAGTTAAGGGCAGTTTCATAACTAAGGTGCGAGTGTTGCGCACCGCTTCGTTTTTAGCTAAATATCGCGCTCGGCCAATGTGTCCCTGACTCACGCGTGCGGCAAATTGCGCCATTTGTGGGCTTATTCCATCGCGGTTCTGTAAAACTTGGGCAACTGCCAACGTTGAAGGAGTGGTTAATTGCAAGTGCCGGCAGCGACTACGAATTGTAGGTAGAACATCGTGCAAGGTTGGGGCGCACAACAGCCAGACAGTGCGATTGCCCGGCTCTTCAATGGCTTTTAAAAGCGCGTTAGCGGCAGATTCGGTGAGTCGATCGGCATCTTCCATAACAACCACTCGCCAGCCACCCATTGATGGCGCCCATGCGACGCGGGCTAAGAGATCTCGGATCTCATCGATCTTTATTGATAGTCCTTGCGTGCGAATAACGTCAACATCGGGATGCGCGCCATTTAATACGCTTCGGCAAGCGTTACAGCTGCCACACCCATCATTAGGGCAAACGAGGGCTTGCGCAAAGGCTTTGGCCGCCGATGAGCGACCTGATCCTGGGGGACCAGTAAATATCCATGCATGCGTCATCTGATTATTGCTCTCTGCGGTTGCATCAACGTCTCGAGTTGCCGCAACTGCCTTTCGTAAAACTTCTACGATGTGCGCTTGTCCAACTAAGTCGTCATAGACACTGGTGGTGGCGTTCATTTTTTGGTCGATTTCTTTTTTTCCACAGTTTTCTTTTTAATGGCGGGCTTTGTGCTCGCCTTCGCTGTAGTGGCACGCACCGCTTGCGTGCCTTTCTTTACTGCCCTAGCCGCGCCGGCCTTAGTCACATGTGCCGTAGATCTAACAACTTTATTCACTGCCCTAATCGGGCGCAGCAATAACGCGCCTTTGTCTTCTCGTGCATTGCGCTTGAGCGCAGGGATTTCACTGACGCGGGCGATGATTTCTGTGTGAATATCCTCAATCGATTGATGGCCTTCAATAACACAGTAGCGTTCGGGATCAAGAAGAGATAACTGCAAAAACTCTTGGCGCACGCGTTCATGGAAATCAATGGGTTGTGACTCCAAGCGATCTTTGCGCTGTAATCGAGCCAGACCAACCTCTGCAGGTAAATCAATTATTAATGTCAACGTTGGATATAAAGACTCTGTCGCCCAACGCGAAATTCGTGCCACTTCGCCGGGCTCTAAAACGCGACCCGCACCTTGATATGCAATAGATGAATCAAAATAACGATCACTGATGACTACTTTGCCTGCAGCAAGTGCTGGGCGAATAACGGCAAATACATGATGTGCCCGATCGGCGGCATACAGCAAGGCCTCAGCGCGCGGACTTATCTCTCCAGTTGAGTGTGAGAGCAAGATTTTTCGAATCTCAACACCTAAATCACTGCCACCTGGCTCTCGTGTAGAAACAACGGTCTCACCCTCTTGTTCGAGCCATTCCTTTAATAATTTCGCTTGAGTCGATTTACCAATTCCTTCGCCACCTTCAAAGACAATAAAAATTCCTTTAGTAGGTGCGCCGGTAATGCTGCCTAGTTCACCTTTGAGTGCATTTGCAATATCTGACCATAAGGAGACATTGGGACGATCCTTCATCTGGTGATATGAAATTGCTCCGATTAACGATGCAAAGAGACCGGCAATAAGAATTGTTACCGATGCGCCGTTATAACTCACTTGCGTATTCTGGAATTTAAATGTGTGTTGGCCGACGGCTGCGGCAATTAATGGCGCGATCGCCAGTACGCCAACTAAAACCACACGGATCAAACTTTGAACGAAGGCAAAAGTCCGTCCGCGGACGTCGTCAGCGACCTCCATGCCTAACATTGTGAAGCCCGTGACCCACGAAATTCCACTAAAGGCACCGAGAATTATGACGGTAAAAACGGCTAAAACAAGGTTAGGGATAGCCGCTAAACCAACGAGGAAACAACCAGCGATCGTAAGTGATGCACCAAATAAACGGCGGCGGGAAAACTGCGCAAAAAACTTAGGCCCAAAAGCGATTCCGGATGCTAAACCGGTAAATACTGCGCCAAAGAGAACTCCGTAGGCAGCTTCTCCACCCCCTAAATCACCAACAAATGTTCGAGCTAAACCAATAACGGCACCGGCTGCAACAAAAGCGCCAACCATTCCAAGAATTAATCCACGAATAATCTTTGAGCCACTTACTGATTGCCAGCCTTCAAGTAAGGACTTTAATATCCCGGTTTCAGCTGAATGTTTAGCCGCTGCGCCTTTTGGAATTTCATGTAGATTAAAAATTGTATAAGCGGCAAAAGCAAAACTCGCTGCATTAACATACAGTGCGACGTCTACTGCCGATGCCGTAAAACCTGGAATAATCGCAAAAAAAGCTGAAGTAAAAAGTGAAAGAATGGTGAACAACGCGGCCGCAATTGGCGCCGTGCCATATGCAGCTAACAAAGACACTTGATTAGCAGACTCTAATTTTTCCCGCGGTACGAGGTTTGGGATAGATGCCTCTTTAGCTGGTGACCAGAAAAGTGTTATGCATTCAACTAAAATAGTTGCGGTATATAACCAGAAATAATTATGAACAATCGGGATTGAAATATAAAATCCAGTGCGCAGAACGTCACACACCACCATTAATTTTCGCCGATCAAAGCGATCGGCAATCACGCCAGCGATCGGTCCTAGGAAAACTGCGGGCAACAATCGTGCGATAAAGACGCCAGCGATTGCAAAGTTAGCCGTTGAGTAACTGCCACCAGAGAGTTGTTGGGCTAGCGCAGTTGTTGCCAGAAGTCCTAGCCAATCACCAAGAGATGAAAAAACCATTGAGTTCCATAGTTTTCGAAAGGGTCGAATCGCTAATACGCCGCGGGTCTCATCCTGCGCCGGAGCAGCAGGGTTTGGGAGCGCTCGAGCCATGGCGTGAGTCTATCGGGCAGATTCGTTGGGCTGAAAGGGGTTAAAAACGCCTCGATTGAAAGGTTGATATGAAAAAATAGATGTAGCACAATAATATACTTGTGCTACTATTGCTCTATGACTATGGCAGCTCACAAACCAAAGAAAGCAAAAGAAGTTGCGGAAAAGAAACCTGTTAAAAAAACGGTTAAGAAATCAAGTGCTTCAACAAAGTTAAAGATCAAGAGCACCTCAGTTGGTGTTCGCGAACTTCGTCAATCCGCTTCACAACTCCTTGATCAAGTAAAAGAAGGGTTCGTTATCGAAATTACCGAACATGGCGTACCAGTTGCCCAACTAGTACCCATAAATAAATCTTTATATGAAGAGTATCTCGAATCTCGCCGAATTATCCCAGCAAGAAATCCTGATCGAGTGTTCACAATGCCAAAAGGTAAAATTTCAAAAAGTAAGCAGCTATCCGAAATTCTTATTGAAGAGCGTCGAGAAGTACGATTTTGAATTGGTATATCGATAGCTCGGCAATTATCAAATTGATTAAGCCTGAAGCAGAAACAGCAGCGCTCCTAAAAATAATTTCTTCATCACTGATAAGTTCACAACTTTGCCGAGTTGAGGTATTTCGTACAATTAATCTCACCAATTCTGCTCTGCTTGAGAGTGCACATGATGTATTAATTGATATTCAAATGTTTCCAATAGAAAACTCAATTTTAGCCATCGCTGAAAACTTTCCATCTTTGATAGAATTGCGCGCTTTAGCTTCGATTCACTTGGCAACTGCAATTTCTCTGAGGAATGCAATTCAAGGAATAATTACGTACGATAAAGAGTTAGCAAAGGCAGCGATCACTTTGGGGTTTGAGGTTTTATCGCCTGGGATGAAGTAGCTACTCGGTTTTTTTAGCCTTGGCTTTGCCAGTTGCCGATTTTTTAGCGGTTTTCTTCACGGTTCCTTTTTTAACAACGTTCTTAGTAAGCGTTGGGGCGGTATCGCCTTTTTTTGTGGGGCTCTTTTTCTTTGGTGATGCGGCCTTTTTGCGAGATTTTTTAGGTGATGGGCCGTTTTCAGCCTCCCAAGCACGCCGGCCAGCAAGTAACTCTAGACCGCGCTCAAGCGTCATGCCTTCGGCGGTATCTCCTCGTCGCAGCGTCGCATTAGTCTCGCCATCGGTGACATACATTCCGAAACGGCCATCTTTAATAATCAACGGTTTTTGCGTGGTTGGATCTAAACCGAGCTCTTTAACGGGCGGCTTTGCTACGCCACGGCGGCGCTCTTTAGGTTTTGAATAGATCTCAATCGCCTCATCCAAAGTCAATGAGAATAATTGATCCTCTGAACTCAGTGTTCGGCTATCGACACCGGCCCTTAAATATGGACCATATCGACCGTTTTGCACAGTTATGAGATCTCCGGCGGCGTTTGTACCAAGGGTACGGGGAAGGGATAAGAGTTGCAGTGCATCCTCATATGTCACCGTGTCTAGCGTCATTGTCGAAAGAAGTGATGCGGTTTTAGCTTTGGGCGTATCGGCTTTTTTCCGTTTCTTTTTCCCAGATGCAGTGAGCTCAGGTTCTACAACCGGAAGTACTTCGGTTATGTAAGGC